>NZ_VWXJ01000005.1:0-415801 GCF_011752535.1 Pantoea sp. Tr-811 | reverse complement strand
CCTCTTCGCGGGGCAAGCCCGCTCCTTTGTAGGAGCGGGCTTGCCCCGCGAAGAGGCCCGCACAGGCAACACAACCCTCAATGAGCCTCCCCAGCCTTCAACCCTTGCGGCAACTTCCGGGTCAACAACACCGCCACCATGCTCACCGCCAACCCGATCCCCACCAGGTGGAAGGCATCGTTATAGGCCATGATCAACGCCTGCTGGTGGGTAATCTCGCTCAACCTGCCCAGCGCCGCATTGTCATTGCCCAACCGCTCCGCCAACTGTGCCAGGCGCTCGGCCACCTGTGGGTTACTCGGCACCACCGATTCCCTCAGGTAATCGAAATACACCTTGGTGCGCGCATCCAGCAGGGTCGCCAGCAGGGCGATACCGATTGCCCCGCCCAGGTTACGCAGGATATTGAACAGGCTCGACGCCGAGCCCGCATCCTGCGGCTGGATGTAGGCCGTGGCGATCAGCGAGATGGTCACCATGATCATCGGCTGGCCGAGGGCGCGGATGATCTGGATGTGGTTGAACTGCGGCCCGGCAAAGTCCGGGTTCAGCACCCCCGAGCTGAAGCTCGCGACACCGAACAGGCAAAAGCCGATGGCGCACAGCAGCTTGGGTGGGATCACCTTCATCAGTTGCGGCACCAGCGGGATCAGGAACAGCTGTGGAATGCCCATCCACATGATGACTTCACCGATCTGCAGCGCGTTGTAACCCTGGATTTGCGCCAGATACAGCGGCAGCAGGTAGATCGACCCGTACAAACCCACGCCCATGCCCAGGCTGGCGATGCTCGACAGGCCGAAATTGCGGTTGCCGAGAATACGCAGGTTGATCAGCGGCTGGGGCTTGGACAGCTGCAGGATGACGAAGGTAATCAGGCTGATCGTGGCCACCGTCGCCAGGCCGACAATCAGGCTGGATTCCAGCCAGTCCTTGCGGTGGCCTTCCTCAAGAAATACCTGCAGGCAACCGAGCCCCAGGCCCAGGCTGAGGATGCCGGCATAATCGGTGCTTTTCAGCAGTTCCCAGTGGGCTTCCTTCTTCTCCAGGCCGTACAGCAGCCCGGCGATCATCACCAGCCCTGGCGGGATGTTGATGTAGAAAATGTATTCCCAGCCCCAGTTCTCGGTCAGCCAGCCGCCCAGGGTCGGGCCGATCGAGGGGGCGAAGGTGGCCGTCATGGCAAACATCGCCATGCCCTTGGCGCGGTGGTGCTCGGGCAGCTTGATCAGGGTGAGGGTAAAGGCCAGCGGGATCAGCGCGCCGCCGGTAAAGCCCTGCAGGGCCCGGAACAGGATCATGCTCTCCAGGTTCCAGGCCATCGAACACAACAGCGACGACAGCAGGAAGCCGCCGGATACCCATACCGCCAGGCGCCGTGCCGACAACAACTGCACCAGCCAGGCGGTGAGCGGAATCATGATGATCTCCGCCACCAGGTAGGAGGTGGAAATCCACGAGCCTTCTTCCAGGGTGGCCGACAAGGCGCCCTGGATGTCCTTGAGCGAGGAGTTGGTGATCTGGATGTCCAACACCGCCATGAAGGCACCCAGCATCACGCTCATCACCGCGATCCAGTCGCGCCGGGTGGGCTCTGCGGTTGGCCGCAGTAACGGATCACCGGCCATCGTGGCCTTCGTCTTCGCGGCGCAAGTCGACGGTGGCAGTGACCGACATGCCGGGGCGGATGCGACCGTGCAGTGGGTTGTCGGCGGCAAACGTCAGTTTCACCGGAATGCGCTGGACCACCTTGGTGAAGTTGCCGGTGGCGTTGTCCGGCGGCAGCAGGCTGAACTGCGCGCCGGAGGCGGCGAACAGGCTTTCCACCCGGCCTTCGATTGGCGTGTCGGGGTAACTGTCGAACACCAGCTCGGCGCGCTGGCCAGGCTGCATGCGGCCGATCTGGGTTTCCTTGAAGTTGGCCTGCACCCAGATGTTCTCGTCGGGCACGATCGACAACAAGTAGGCACCGGCCTGCACCACCTGGCCATTGCGCGCGCTGCGCTGGCCGATGGTGCCGCTCAGTGGGGCGCGAACCTCGCAGCGGGTCAGGTTCAGCTCGGCCTGGGCCAGGTCGGCACGGGCATTGGCGATCTGCGCATCGAGGCGCTTGAGCTCGGCGTTCAACGCCGTGACCTGCTGGCGCTGGCTTTGCAGGTCGGCGCGGGCCTTGTCCACCTGGGAGCCGGCCACGTGGCTGTCTGCCGAGAGCGTGGTAACCCGCTCTTCGGAGACGAAACCGGGCTTGCGCAGTTTTTCCGCGCGGCTGAGGTCCAGGCGAGAGCGGTCGAAGGTGGCCTGGTTGGCCGCCACCTGGGCCTGGCCTGCGGCAATCAGGCTGCCTTGCTGGGTCAGGCGGCTCTGCGCCTGGGCATATTCCGCTTCACGGGTGGCCAGGGCGGCGTGGGCGCGTTGCACCGCCAGTTCGAAATCGGCGGCCTCCAGGCGCACCAGCAGGTCACCTTGGTTGACGTGCTGGTTGTCGTCGACCCGCACCTCGTCGATGCGTGCACCGAGCTGGCTGGAAATGCGGGTGATTTCCCCCTGCACGTAGGCGTTGTCGGTGCTCTCGTAGAACCGACCCTTGAAATACCATTCGGCCAGGAAGGCCAGGGCGATGATGGCCACCAGGGTGAAGAAGATCGCCAGGCGGCGTTTGAGTTGGGCAGGCATGGGGACTATCGTTCCAGAAATGTAAGCGAATTTAACAGCGGCACATGGCCAGCCGACAAGTGTCGTTCGCGCCATTGCTGGAGCCCGGTGCCCGCTCCCTGCTAACATCCCGCCTTTGTTTCATCTTTCGTTCGAGACTCTCCATGACCACCGTTCGCACGCGTATCGCGCCATCGCCCACTGGCGACCCCCATGTCGGCACCGCCTACATCGCCCTGTTCAACTACTGCTTTGCCAAGCAGCACGGCGGTGAGTTCATCCTGCGCATCGAAGACACCGACCAACTGCGCTCCACGCGCGAGTCGGAGCAACAGATCTTCGATGCCCTGCGCTGGCTGGGCATCGAATGGAACGAAGGCCCGGATGTCGGCGGCCCGCACGGCCCTTACCGGCAGAGCGAGCGTGGCGACATCTACGCCAAGTACGCCAAGGAACTGGTCGACGCCGGCCACGCCTTCTACTGCTTCTGCACCGCCGAAGAGCTGGAGCAGATGCGCGCCGAGCAAATGGCCCGTGGCGAAACGCCTCGCTACGACGGCCGCGCGCTGCTGCTGAGCGACGAGGAAGTGCAGCGCCGCCTGGCGGCCGGCGAGCCCCACGTGATCCGCATGAAGGTGCCGAGCGAGGGCATCTGCGTGGTGCCGGACATGCTCCGTGGCGACGTCGAGATCCCGTGGGACCGCATGGACATGCAGGTGCTGATGAAGAACGACGGCCTGCCCACGTACTTCCTGGCCAACGTCGTCGATGACCACCTGATGGGCATTACCCACGTACTGCGCGGCGAAGAGTGGCTGCCCTCGGCACCCAAGCTGATCAAGCTGTACGAATACTTCGGCTGGGAGCAGCCCAAGCTGTGCTACATGCCGCTGCTGCGTAACCCCGACAAGTCCAAGCTGTCCAAGCGCAAGAACCCCACCTCGGTGACGTTCTACGAGCGCATGGGCTTCATGCCCGAGGCGATGCTCAACTACCTGGGCCGCATGGGCTGGTCGATGCCGGACGAGCGCGAGAAGTTCTCGTTGGCCGAAATGGTCGAGCATTTCGACCTGTCGCGCATTTCCCTGGGCGGCCCGATCTTCGACATCGAGAAACTGTCGTGGCTCAACGGCCAGTGGCTGCGCGAACTGCCGGTGCAGGAATTCGCCGCGCGCGTGCAGAAGTGGGCATTCAACAGCGACTACATGATGAAGATCGCGCCCCATGTGCAGGGCCGGGTGGAAACCTTCAGCCAGATCGCCCCGCTGGGCGGGTTCTTCTTCGAAGGCGCGCTCAAGCTCGACGCCAAGTTGTTCGAGAGCAAGAAGCTCTCGGCCGACCAGGTGCGCCAGGTGATGCAGTTGATCCTGTGGAAACTGGAAAGCCTGCGGCAGTGGGAAAAGGACCGTATCACCGGTTGCATCCAGGCGGTGGTCGATGCCCTGGAGCTGAAGCTGCGTGACGCCATGCCGCTGATGTTCGCGGCCATCAGCGGCCAGGCCAGCTCGGTGTCGGTACTCGATGCCATGGAAATCCTCGGCCCGGACCTGACCCGCTATCGCCTGCGCCAGGCATTGGACCTGCTGGGTGGCGTGTCGAAGAAAGAAAACAAGGAATGGGAGAAGCTGCTGGCGAACATCGCCTGACAGGTTTCCGGCGGCAAGAGGTGTTCCTTGTAGGAGCGGCCTTGTGCCGCGAATCGACCGCACCGCGGTCCCGCCCTTTGAGCGTCAGTGCAAGAAAGGCTGGGACCGCTTTGCGGTCCATTCGCGGCACAAGGCCGCTCCTACAAGGGTTCAGCACTCCGATTCAGCGGGGCAGGGCGGTAAGTGTTTGTTATCTGTGAAAAAAATTTTGAATATTTTCAAAATTTAGTTTGACAGCCCTGCAATCCGATCTTAATATGCGCCCCGTCCACAGCGATGAACGAAAACGAAACGCCAGGCACCCAGCCAGCGCTTCAGTTCAACGCGACATTGTGGGGCTATAGCTCAGCTGGGAGAGCGCCTGCATGGCATGCAGGAGGTCAGCGGTTCGATCCCGCTTAGCTCCACCAAAATTCCGCTTAGCAGCCAAGGCTGCCAAGCAAGACCGGGTCCAGCAACCGGGTCTTGAAGGTAAGAAGGTTCGTCCCCTTCGTCTAGTGGCCTAGGACACCGCCCTTTCACGGCGGTAACAGGGGTTCGAGTCCCCTAGGGGACGCCAGTTTTACACAAGCGATGTTTCAGGATGTCGCTGGGCCGCGAGGCTAAAAATCCGGGGCTATAGCTCAGCTGGGAGAGCGCCTGCATGGCATGCAGGAGGTCAGCGGTTCGATCCCGCTTAGCTCCACCAATTTTGCCGCGATTCGCGAAAGCGGGTCGGCACGAAGGTTATGTCCCCTTCGTCTAGTGGCCTAGGACACCGCCCTTTCACGGCGGTAACAGGGGTTCGAGTCCCCTAGGGGACGCCAGTTTCACACAAGTGATGGTTATACTGTCGCTGGGCCGCGAGGCTAAAAATCTGGGGCTATAGCTCAGCTGGGAGAGCGCCTGCATGGCATGCAGGAGGTCAGCGGTTCGATCCCGCTTAGCTCCACCAATTCTGCCAGGGTTCACGCTTGTGAATCTTCGCGAAGGTTACGTCCCCTTCGTCTAGTGGCCTAGGACACCGCCCTTTCACGGCGGTAACAGGGGTTCGAGTCCCCTAGGGGACGCCACGTTTACCCGCGTTTTGCGGGACTTTAAAGGCTCATTCGCTTATTGAATGGGCCTTTTGTTTTTCTCCCCTCCCCATTATTCGGTGCCGACAAGCGGCAGCCGATTTTGCTTGCTTAAAAATATGATGAGAATAATATTTCGATCATCATATTTCATTCGGTGAGCCGGCGCATGAGTGACAAGAAAAGCAAAACCCGCGAACGCATCCTCGAAGCGGCCCGCAGTGCCTTGATTCAGCACGGCCCGGCCGAGCCCAGTGTCAGCCAGGTGATGGGCGCGGCGGGCCTGACGGTCGGCGGCTTCTACGCGCACTTCGACAGCAAGGACGAGTTGATGCTCGAAGCCTTCAACCAGCTGCTGTGCGAACGGCGGGCATTGCTCGCCCAAGTCGACCCCAGCCTCGACGGCGAGGGCCGCCGCGCCTTGGCGAGCGCCTTCTACCTGTCGCGCAAGCATCGCGATGCCGAAGTGCATGCCTGCCCGCTGCCCAACGCGCTCGGCGAAATGCAGCGCCTGCCCGAGGCCTTTCGCGAGGTGTTGGCCGAGCATATCGAGCTGATGACCGCGGCCATGGTCGACCGCCCGGAAGACGCCGACAAAGCCTTGGCAGACCTAGCCCTGATGATCGGCGGCCTGGCCTTGGCGCGGGCCCTGGGCACGGGCGAGTTGTCTGACCGCATTTTGCGTGCCGCCAAATCGGCGGTGATCTAACCCTTTCGAACCTGGAGCAAGGCGATGACAACCCTGAACTGGATTCGCGGTGTCAACGGCACCCTCGGCCACCTGGCCCCTGAACATATTGCCGGCAAGATGCGCCGCGCCTTCATGACCCCGCGCAACCTGCCGCCCAGGCAATGGGAACTGCCGCTGCTGGCCAGCGCCGAGCGCATCACCCTGCGCTTTGGCCTGTCGGCGCTGCGCTGGGGCAAGGGGCCAACCGTGTTGTTGATGCACGGTTGGGAAGGGCGCCCTACCCAATTCGCCGCACTGATCGAAACCCTGGTGCAGGCGGGGCACACGGTGGTATCGCTGGAGGGGCCGGCCCATGGCCGTTCGCCGGGGCAGCAGGCGCATGTGGTGCTGTTTGCCCGGGCGCTGCTGGAGGCCGCCGCCGAACTGCCGCCGCTGCGTGCGGTGATCGGCCACTCGATGGGCGGCGCCAGCGTGTTGCTGGCGCTGCAGATGGGCTTGCGCGCCGAAGCTGCGGTCAGCATTGCCGCACCCGCGCAACTGCTTGGCGTGCTACGCGGCTTTGCCCGGCACCTGGGCTTGCCAGCCCGGGCCAAGGCGGCGTTCATTCGCCAGGTAGAGCGCGACGTGGGCATGCAGATTGCCCGCCTGGATGTCAGTGGTTACCAGCTGGAACTGCCGGGCTTGGTGGTGCACGCCGCCGATGATGCCCTGGTGCCCGCCAGCGAGGCCCAGGCCATCCACAAGGCCTGGTTCGACAGCCGCCTGCTGCTGTTGCAGGAGGGCGGCCACCAGCGCGTGCTGGCCGACCCGCGCCTGAGCGAGGCGGTGCTGGAGTTGCTTAGCCGCGCCAGTGAGCCAGCGCGGCAAAGCGCTTGAGCATCCATTACACTCGGGGAACTTTGGGGCTGCTGTGCAGCCCTTTCGCGGCACAAGGCCGCTCCTACAGGACGGTGTGCGTCCCTGTAGGAGCGGGCTTGCCCCGCGAAAGGGGCAAGGCACCCCTGCCATTCGGAATTGATCTCAAGGAGTGTGCATGAGCTGGGACCTGGCAACGCCATTCATCATCGACCTGCGCGTGGGCAGTGAAGACATCGACGGCCTCGGCCACGCCAACAACGCGGTCTACGTGACCTGGCTGGAGCGCTGCGCCTGGCGCCATTCCCAGCGCCTGGGCCTGGACCTGGCCGAATACCGGCGCCTGGATCGGGCCATGGCGGTGGTGCGCCACGAAATCGACTACCTCGCGGCAGCCTACGAGGATGACGAGCTGCAACTGGCCACCTGGATCATCGACTGGGACCAGCGCCTGCGCATGACCCGGCGCTTTCAGCTCAAGCGCCCCAGCGATGGCGTGACCCTGTTGCGGGCGCAAACCACCTTCGCCTGCATCGAGCTGTCCAGCGGCAAGCCAAGGCGTATGCCGGCGGAGTTCATCGAAGGTTACGGCCCGGCGCTGATCGGCGCCTGAAACCTCGGCGTTTTTTGCTAGACTGCCGGCTTTTTCCGCTGAGACCCCGCTATGCAAATTGCCCTGGCCCCCATGGAGGGGCTGGTCGACAACATCCTGCGCGACGTACTGACCCGGGTGGGTGGCATCGATTGGTGCGTCACCGAGTTCATCCGCGTGTGCGACCGCCTGCTGCCAGCTTCCTCGTTCGACAAGCTTGCACCCGAGTTGCGCCAGGGTGCGCGCACCGCCGCCGGCGTGCCAATGCGCGTGCAGCTGCTGGGTTCGGACCCGGTGTGCCTGGCGGAAAACGCAGCGCTGGCCTGCGAGCTGGGTGCTCCGGTGATCGACCTGAACTTCGGCTGCCCGGCCAAGACCGTGAACAAGTCCAGGGGCGGGGCGGTGCTGCTCAAGGAGCCGGAGCTGCTGCATGCCATCGTGCAGGAGGTGCGCCGTGCGGTGCCGGCGCACATTCCGGTTACCTCGAAGATGCGCCTGGGCTTCGACAGCCCCGATGGCGCGCTGGACTGCGCCACGGCGCTGGCCGAGGGCGGTTCGGCGCACCTGGTGGTGCATGCGCGCACCAAGGTCGAGGGCTACAAGCCACCGGCACACTGGGAATGGGTGGCGCGGGTGCAGGATGTGGTGCGGGTGCCGGTGTTCGCCAATGGCGAGATCTGGACCGTGGATGACTGGCGGCGCTGCCGCGAGGTCAGTGGTGCCGAGGACATCATGCTTGGGCGTGGCCTGGTGTCGCGGCCTGACCTGGCCCTGCAGATTGCGGCGGCGCGTGATGGGCGGGATTACCAGCCGCTGGGTTGGGAGGATTTGTTGCCGTTGTTGCGCGAATTCTGGCGCCAGGCCCAGGCCAAGCTGTCGCCGCGCTATGCCCCGGGGCGGATGAAGCAGTGGCTGGCGATGCTGACCCGCAGTTACCCCGAGGCGGTGGTGCTGTTTGCCGAGTTGCGGCGTGAGGATGATTGCGCGCGGATCAGCCGGTTGCTTGGGGTTGATGCGATCTCCTTTGAAGCCAGTGTTGCCTGATCTGGCCTCTTCGCGGGGCAAGCCCGCTCCTACACAAATCCCAGCCCCCGTGACGCCCTTGTAGGAGCGGGCTTGCCCCGCGAAAGGGCCCTCAGCATCAAAAATTTTTCTGTCTCCCCTTGAAAGCCTCTCCCCCGGCCATATCTCTTGAGTACGCGATGCCGAAGTCGGGTCGCGTAATGACTTACTTGCTGAATCTCAGGAGTTTATGACCATGACCAGCGCTTTCTCCCTCGCTCCACTGTTCCGCCATTCCGTGGGCTTCGACCGTTTCAACGACCTGTTCGAATCCGCAGCACGTAACGAGGCGGGTAGCAGCTACCCTCCCTACAACGTGGAAAAACATGGCGATGACCACTATCGCATCGTGGTTGCCGCAGCCGGTTTCCAGGAACAGGACCTCGACCTGCAAGTCGAAAAAGGCGTCCTGACGGTAATCGGTGGCAAGCGCGAAAACGCCGCCGCTGAAGTGACCTACCTGCACCAGGGCATTGCCCAGCGCGCGTTCAAGCTGTCGTTCCGCCTGGCTGACCACATCGAAGTCAAGTCGGCGGGCCTGGCCAACGGCCTGCTCAGCATCGACCTGCTGCGCATCGTGCCGGAAGAGGCCAAGGCCAAGCGCATCCCGATCAACGGCGACAAGCCAGCGATCAATTGATTGATTGAGCGCCGCCGCTTTGCGGCGGATCGCGAGCTGGCGCTCGCTCCTACCAGGAAGCCATGGCCCCGTAGGAGCGAGCGCAGCTCGCGATCCGCCGCACGGCGGCGCTCAATAATCCGCCGGCGCCTCCTGCAACATCCGCCGAAATTCCGGCAACGGCAGCGGCCTGCTGTGCAAATAGCCCTGGTACAAGTGGCAACCCAGCCGCTCCAGAAACGCCAGTTGCTCGGTCAATTCCACCCCTTCTGCAATCACCGCCAAATCCAGGCTGCGGGCCATGGCCACGATGGCGCGCACGATCTCGGCATCGTTGGTGTCCACCGGCGCATCGCGCACGAACGTCTGGTCGATCTTCAAGGCATCCACCGGCAACCGTTTCAGGTACGTCAGCGACGAATAGCCGGTGCCGAAATCATCCATGGCGAAACTCACCCCGTGGGCCTGTAGCTCACGCATCTTGCTGATGGTGTCTTCCAGGTTCTGGATCACGATGCCTTCGGTAATTTCCAGCTTCAGCATGCGCCGCGGCAGGCGATAGTCATCCAGGCTGCGCAGCACCCGCTCGACGAAATCGTTCTGGCGGAACTGCCGGGGGCTGATGTTCACGCACAGGCTGAAATCGTCGGCATCGATCAGCTTGTCTTCAAGCATGCGCGCGCAGGCATCGCAGGCTTCATCGAGGATCCAGGAGCCAACTTCCAGGATCAGGCCGCTTTCTTCCAACACCTGAATGAATTGCCCCGGTGGTTGCTGGCCCAGTTGCGGGTGGTGCCAGCGCAGCAGCACCTCGGCGCCGACGATACGGTTGTCGCGGGCATCGACCTGGGGCTGGAAGTGCAAGGCCAGTTCGCCACGGGCCAGGGCCAGGCGCAGGTCGCTTTCCATGCGCAGGCGTTCGCTGGCCGCCTTCTGCATGGTGGTGTGGAACAGCTCGGTGGTGTTGCGCCCGGAATCCTTGGCCCGGTACAGGGCAATGTCGGCGCGCTTGAGCAAGTCGGCTGGCGTGGTGCCGTGGTCGGGAATCAGCGCCACGCCGATGCTTGGCGTTACCTGCAGGCGCTGGCCATCCAGCGACATGGGCTCTGCCAGCAGTTCGCGCAAGGTGTCGGCCAGTTCGCGAACCTTGCCTTCCACCGCCTCGCGGCTGCCCTCCAGGCCGCTGAGCAGCACCACGAACTCATCCCCGCCCAGGCGGGCGACGGTGTCTTCCAGGCGCACGCTGGCTTCCAGGCGGGCGGTGATGATCTTCAGCACCGTGTCGCCTACCGGGTGGCCGAGCGAGTCGTTGATGTGCTTGAAATGGTCAAGGTCGAGGAACAGCAGTGCGCCGCGCAGGTTGTGCCGGCGCAGCAGGGCGATCTGCTGGCTCAGGCGGTCCATCAGCAGGGCGCGGTTGGGCAGGTTGGTCAGCGGGTCGTGGTAGGCCAGGTGGCGGATCTGCGCCTGGGCGTTCTTCAGCAGGCTGACGTCGCGGGCGGTCAACAGCAGGCAGTCCACCTCGTTGAGGCTGATCGGCTCCACCGAAACCTCAACGGTCAGGATGTCCCCACGCTTGTTACGCCCGAGCATTTCCCGGTGGTGCACCCGGCCACGTGCCTTCAGCTCACTGAGCAGGGCATTGCGCTGCTTGTCGTCGGCCCAGATGCCGACCTCGTACACGCTGCGGCCAACCACCTCGTCTGCGCTGTAGCCCGTCAGGCGGCAGAAGCCGTCGTTGACTTCCAGGTAGCGGCCACTGCGCCGCTCGGTGATGGTGATGGCGTCGGGGCTGGAGTGAAACGCCTTGGCGAACTTCTCTTCGCTGGCCTTCAGTGCCGCCTCGGCGCGCTGCTGCTGGGTGATGTCGCGCAGGGTGGTAACGCTGCAGGGCTGGTCGTCGACGGTAATCAGCCGGCTGGCGATCACGCAGGTCAGCGCCGCGCCGCTGCGATGGTTAACCACCACGGCCACGTTGCTCAGGGCCTGTTCGCGTATCACCCGCTCGATGCGTTGGGCGCGCTCGATCGATTCGGCCCACAGGCCGATCTGCTCGGCGGTACGGCCAATCACCTGCTCGGCGTCCCAGCCAAAGGTCTGGGTGAAGGCCGGGTTGATCTCGATGAACTGGCCGGTGTCCTGGCGGGTGACGCAGATCGGGTCGGGACTGACCTGGAACAGGCTGGCGAATTTTTCTTCCGAGGCGCTAAGGCGCTGTTCGCGCTCCACCTGCTCGGTGATGTCCAGCAGCGTGCCGGCCATGCGCAGCGGGTTGCCCTGCTCGTCGCGGTACAGGCGCGCGCGGCTTTCTATATAGCGCGAGGCGCCGTTTTCCAGCTGCACCCGGTAGGTGATCTGGTAGTTGCCCGCGGGGCCTTCGCGCAGGCTGCGGTAGGCCTGGCGCATGGAGCTGCGCTCGTGCTCCGGCACGCCCTCGAAGAACGAATCGAACGATTCGTGGAACGGCACCGGGTCCAGCCCGTGCAACTGGGCGGCGCGGGCCGAGCCATAGAGCATGCCGCTGGGGATGTGCCAGTCCCAGGTGCCCAGCTGCGCCGAGTCCAGGGCCAGGTCAAGGCGCTCCTGGCTGTCCTTGAGCGCCTGTTCGGCGCGCTTGCGCTCGGTGGTGTCGACGAAGGTGCTGATCAGGTAGGTGCCACCCTCAAGGTCAATGCTCTGGGTGCACAGGATGCCGTCATGCAGCTTGCCGCTGCTGGCGCGGAACTGCACCTCCATGATCGCCGGGCCGCTGCTGGCGCGGGTGGCCTCGATCACCTGGTGGCGTTGCTCGGCATTGGCCCACAGGCCCAGCTCGATGCTGGTCTTGCCGATCACCTGGTCGCCGGGCCAACCGAACATGTCTTCGAAGTGCTGGTTGACCTCGATGATCATGCCGTCGTGGCGGCGGCTCAGCAGGATCGCATTGGGGCTTAGGTGGAACAGGGTGGCGAAGCGCTTTTCCGAGTTGATCAGCGCGGTTTCCCGTTCGCGCTGGCGGGTGATTTCGCGGATCACCCCGATCATCTGCCGCCTGCCGTGGCGGTCGTGGGTCAGGCTGCCGTTGATTTCCAGCCAGTGCAGGCTGCCATCCGGCCAGCGGATGCGATGGCGCATGGCCTGTTCCACCGGCTCGCCGTTGACCACGGCGTGGAACAGTTGGCGGGTGCGGGCGCGGTCTTCCTCGGGCAGCAGGTCGAGGTAGTCGATGTCGGCGGGCAGTGGGCGATGGGGGTCGAAGCCGAACAGCGCCTGGGTGCCGCGCGACCAACTGACCCGGCCACTTTCGATGTCCCAGAGCCAGGCGCCCAGGCGCGCGCCGTTGAGCGCCGCCAGCAACTGCGGGGCGTTCTGCCAGGCCTGTTCCGACTCCTGGGGATCGACCGCAGGAATGCGCGGCAGGCGCGGAAAGCGGTTTGCTGATTTGGGCATTGATCACCAGACCTTTGGCGTGTGACGCATCCTTGAGTTGGAAATGCCGGGCTGACGGCGGTCAGGCGGCTTCTGCCTGGCTGTCGAGCAGGGCCATGAAGGCCCGGGCCGCGTTCGATAGCGTTCGCTCCGTGTGCAGAATGTAGCCTAGCTGGCGCGACAGCTGTATGCCGGGCAAAGCGATGGAAGCCACTTGTTCATCGAGCATGGTGCGCGGCAGTACGCTCCAGGCCAGGCCAATGGACACCATCATCTTGATGGTTTCCAGGTAGTTGGTGCTCATGGCGATGTTCGGCGTCAGGCCCTGGCTTTCGAACAGGCGCTGGACAATATGGTGGGTAAAGGTGTTGCCGCCGGGAAATACCGCCGGGTGACGGGCCACATCGCCAAGGCTTACCGCCTGGTTGTTGGCCAGTGGGTGCTCGGGGGCTGCGACGAAGTCCAGGGCGTCGTCCCACACCGGCACCGCCCGAACCAGGTGGTGGGGGTCGGGTGCCAGGGTGATTACGGCAATTTCGGCGCGGCCGTGGAGTATTTCGTCGTAGGCCTGTTCTGAATCCATGAACTGAATATCCAGCGCCACCGCCGGGTACTGCCGGGTAAAGGCTCGCAGCAGCGGCGGCAGGCGGTGCAGGCCGATATGGTGGCTGGTGGCCAGGGTCAGCCGACCGCTCACTTCCCCGGTCAGATTGGTCAGCGCCCGTCGGGTATCATCGAGTACGTTGAGGATCTGGTAAGCCCGCGGCAGCAGGGCGCGGCCGGCTTCGGTCAGGGTCACCTCGCGGCCCAGGCGGTCGAACAGGCGCACGTCCAGTTGCTGCTCCAGCCCGGCGATGCGCTTGCTGATGGCCGGCTGGGTGAGGAACAGGCGCTCGCCGGCCCCGGAAAAGCTGCCGGTTTCGGCGATGGCGATGAAGGCACTGAGGTTGGCCAGGTCCACGGCATTGAATTCCTTTTGGTTATCCAAAGCATAAAAATTATGAATTTGAGTTATTCAATCTAACCCCCTAGCATCGTCCGTACAAGCCAAGGGGTCTTTGGCATAGAAAGACGCTGATGAGGAACAGTCTGATGGCTGGCAAAACGCTCTACGACAAACTCTGGGACGCCCATGAGGTCAAGCGCCGCGATGACGGCTCGTCCTTGATCTACATCGACCGCCATATCATTCACGAAGTGACGTCGCCCCAGGCCTTCGAAGGCCTGCGCCTGGCCAACCGCAAGCCGTGGCGCATCGATGCCAACATCGCCACCCCCGACCACAACGTGCCGACCACGCCAGAGCGCAAGGGCGGCATCGAGGCGATCGTCGACCAGGTGTCGCGCCTTCAGGTGCAGACCCTCGATGAGAACTGTGACGAATACGGCATTGTCGAATTCAAGATGAACGACGAGCGCCAGGGCATCGTCCACGTCATCAGCCCGGAGCAGGGTGCTACCTTGCCTGGCATGACCGTGGTCTGCGGCGACTCGCACACCTCCACCCACGGCGCCTTCGGTGCCCTGGCCCACGGCATCGGCACCTCCGAGGTTGAGCACGTGCTCGCCACCCAGTGCCTGGTTGCCAAGAAAATGAAGAACATGCTCGTGCGTGTCGAAGGCCAACTGCCTGCCGGTGTTACCGCCAAGGACATCGTCCTGGCCGTGATCGGCAAGATCGGCACCGCCGGCGGCAACGGCCATGCCATGGAATTCGCCGGCAGCGCCATCCGCGAATTGTCGATGGAAGGCCGCATGACCATCTGCAACATGTCCATCGAGGCCGGTGCCCGCGTGGGCCTGGTGGCCACCGATGCCACCACCGTCGCCTACGTTGAAGGCCGCCCGTACGCGCCCAAGGGCGAGGACTGGACGCGCGCCGTGGAGGCCTGGAAAGACCTGGTGTCCGATGACGATGCCGTGTTCGACACGGTGGTGGAGCTGGACGCCGCGCAGATCAAGCCGCAGGTAAGCTGGGGCACGTCGCCGGAAATGGTCCTGGCCGTCGACCAGCGCGTGCCAGACCCGGCCGCCGAGGCCGACCTGGTCAAGCGTGGCTCGATCGAGCGCGCCCTCAAGTACATGGGCCTGAGCGCCAACCAGGCGATCACCGACATCCAGCTCGACCGCGTATTCATTGGCTCGTGCACCAACTCGCGCATCGAAGACTTGCGCGCGGCCGCTGAAATCGCCAAGGGCCGCAAGGTGGCCGCGACCGTCAAGCAG
Organism: Pantoea sp. Tr-811; assembly: GCF_011752535.1. Taxonomy (NCBI): domain Bacteria; kingdom Pseudomonadati; phylum Pseudomonadota; class Gammaproteobacteria; order Enterobacterales; family Erwiniaceae; genus Pantoea; species Pantoea sp. Tr-811. The sequence continues at coordinate 400,995 of NZ_VWXJ01000005.1, read as the reverse complement.
GCGATCGTGGTGCCGGGTTCGGGCCTGGTCAAGGCCCAGGCCGAGCGTGAAGGGCTGGACAAAATCTTCCTCGAAGCTGGCTTCGAATGGCGCGAGCCCGGCTGCTCGATGTGCCTGGCGATGAACCCGGACCGCCTGGAAAGCGGCGAGCACTGCGCGTCCACCTCCAACCGCAACTTCGAAGGCCGTCAGGGCGCCGGTGGCCGCACCCACCTGGTCAGCCCGGCCATGGCCGCCGCCGCCGCAGTGACTGGCCACTTCATCGATGTCCGCGAGTTGATCCAAGGGAGCGCAGCATGAAAGCCTTTACCCAGCACACTGGCCTCGTCGCGCCGTTGGACCGTGCCAACGTCGACACCGACCAGATCATCCCCAAGCAGTTCCTGAAGTCGATCAAGCGCACCGGCTTCGGCCCCAACCTGTTCGATGAATGGCGTTACCTGGATGTCGGCCAGCCGTACCAGGACAACAGCAAGCGCCCGTTGAACCAGGAGTTCGTGCTCAACCATGCGCGCTACCAGGGTGCCAGCGTATTGCTGGCGCGGGAGAACTTCGGTTGCGGTTCGAGCCGCGAGCACGCCCCTTGGGCCTTGGACGAGTACGGCTTCCGTAGCGTGATCGCGCCAAGTTTTGCCGATATCTTCTTCAATAACAGCTTCAAGAACGGCCTGTTGCCGATCATCCTCAGCGATGAGGAAGTCGACGAGCTGTTCAAGCAGGTCGAAGCCAACCCGGGCTACCAGTTGACCGTCGACCTGCAGGCGCAGGCGGTGACTCGCCCGGACGGCAAGGTGCTGCACTTCGAGATCGATGCGTTCCGCAAGCACTGCCTGCTCAACGGCCTGGACGACATCGGCCTGACCCTGCAGGACAGCGACGCGATCAAGGCCTTCGAAGGCAAGCATCGCGCCGGGCAGCCCTGGCTGTTCCGCGATGCCTGAAGTTCGTTAGCCGCACCGGCCTCTTTACCTCTGTAGGAGCGGGCTTGCCCCGCGAAGGGGCCCGCACAGGCGATAGGAAAAGGACTCACCCATGACCAGCACCCAGCACACCGACGTGGTCCAACGCCAGTTCGGCGAACAGGCCAACGCCTACCTCAGCAGCGCCGTGCACGCCCAAGGCCGCGAATTCGCCTTGCTGCAGGCCGAGCTTGCAGGGCAGGGCAGCGCCCGCGTGCTGGACCTGGGCTGCGGTGCTGGCCATGTCAGTTTCCACGTCGCCCCGCTGGTTGCCGAGGTGGTCGCCTACGACCTCTCGCAATCGATGCTCGACGTGGTCACCCGTGCCGCCGCCGAGCGCGGCCTGGCCAACATCACCACCGAGCGCGGCGCCGCCGAACGCCTGCCGTTTGCCGATGCCTCGTTCGACTACGTGTTCAGCCGTTACTCGGCGCACCACTGGAGCGACCTGGGCCTGGCCCTGCGCGAGGTGCGCAGGGTGCTCAAGCCTGGTGGCGTGGCGGCGTTCATCGACGTGATGTCGCCCGGCAGCCCATTGCTCGACACCTACCTGCAGGCGGTAGAGGTGCTGCGCGACACCAGCCATGTGCGCGACTACTCCGGCGCCGAGTGGCAGCGCCAGGCCAGCGAGGCCGGCCTGCAGGTACGCAGCCAGGCGCGCCAGAAATTGCGCCTGGAGTTCGCCAGCTGGGTCGAGCGCATGCGCACCCCCGAGCCGCTGCGCGTGGCCATTCGCCAATTGCAGCAAGCCATGGGCGAAGAAGTACGGCAGTATTACCAGATCGAAGCCGATGGCTCGTTCAGCACCGATGTGCTGGTGCTGTGGGCCGAGCGTTAAGCACTTTACGGCGGGGCCCGTCCGGCCGCGCCGCGTGAATGGATAGAGGAAAGCATGAGCAAGCAGATTCTGATTCTCCCAGGTGATGGCATTGGCCCGGAAATCATGGCCGAAGCCGTCAAGGTGCTGGAAGTTGCCAACGACAAGTTCCAGCTCGGTTTCAGCCTGGAGCACGACGTGATCGGTGGCGCTGCCATCGACAAGCACGGCGTGCCGCTGGCCGACGAAACCCTGGAGCGCGCACGCAAGGCCGACGCCGTGCTGCTGGGCGCCGTGGGCGGCCCGAAATGGGACAAGATCGAGCGTGACATCCGCCCTGAGCGCGGCCTGCTGAAAATCCGTTCGCAACTGGGCCTGTTCGCCAACCTGCGCCCGGCCATCCTTTACCCGCAACTGGCCGATGCCTCCTCGCTGAAGCCGGAAATCGTCGCTGGCCTGGACATCCTCATCGTTCGTGAGCTGACCGGCGGTATCTACTTCGGTGCCCCGCGTGGCCAGCGCGAGCTGGAAAACGGCGAGCGCCAGGCCTACGACACCCTGCCGTACAGCGAAAGCGAAGTGCGCCGCATTGCCCGCGTCGGCTTCGACATGGCCCGCGTGCGCGGCAAGAAGCTGTGCTCGGTGGACAAGGCCAACGTCTTGGCTTCCAGCCAGCTGTGGCGCGAAGTGGTCGAAGACGTGGCCAAGGACTACCCGGACGTGGAGCTGAGCCACATGTACGTCGACAACGCCGCCATGCAGTTGGTCCGCGCACCGAAACAGTTCGACGTGGTAGTGACCGACAACATGTTCGGTGACATTCTGTCGGATGAAGCGTCGATGCTCACCGGCTCCATCGGCATGCTGCCGTCGGCCTCGCTGGATGCCGACAACAAAGGCATGTACGAGCCTTGCCACGGCTCGGCGCCGGACATCGCCGGCCAGGGCATCGCCAACCCGCTGGCGACCATCCTGTCGGTGTCGATGATGCTGCGCTACAGCTTCAACCAGTCGGCTGCCGCTGAAGCGATCGAGCAGGCGGTCAGCCTGGTGCTGGACCAGGGCCTGCGCACGGGCGACATCTTCTCGGAAGGTTGCCGCAAGGTCGGTACGCAGGAAATGGGCGATGCAGTAGTCGCCGCGCTGCGGAATCTGTAATCTCTCTGGCCCGCCACCGAAAATTCACGGTGGCGGCCCACTTTTAGCAAAGGTGTAGTTGCGATGAAACGTGTAGGTCTGATCGGTTGGCGCGGCATGGTCGGTTCCGTGCTCATGCAGCGGATGCTGGAGGAGCAGGACTTCGACCTTATCGAGCCGGTGTTCTTCACCACCTCCAATGTCGGTGGCCAGGGTCCGAACGTGGGCAAGGATATTGCTCCGCTCAAGGACGCTTATTCGATTGAAGAACTCAAGACCCTCGACGTGATCCTGACCTGCCAGGGCGGCGACTACACCAACGAGGTGTTCCCCAAGCTGCGTGAAGCCGGCTGGCAGGGCTACTGGATCGACGCCGCATCGTCCCTGCGCATGCAGGATGACGCGGTGATCGTGCTTGACCCGGTCAACCGCAAGGTCATCGACCAGCAGCTCGACGCCGGTACCAAGAACTACATCGGCGGCAACTGCACCGTCAGCCTGATGCTGATGGGCCTGGGCGGCCTGTTCGAAGCCGGCCTGGTGGAGTGGATGAGCGCCATGACCTACCAGGCGGCCTCCGGTGCCGGCGCGCAGAACATGCGCGAGCTGATCAAGCAAATGGGCGCTACCCACGCCGCCGTTGCCGACGACCTGGCCAACCCGGCCAGCGCCATCCTCGACATCGACCGCAAAGTGGCTGAAACCATGCGCGGCGAAGGCTTCCCGACCGAGAACTTCGGCGTGCCGCTGGCCGGCAGCCTGATCCCATGGATCGACAAGGAACTGCCGAACGGCCAAAGCCGTGAGGAATGGAAGGCCCAGGCCGAAACCAACAAGATCCTCGGTCGCTTCAAGAGCCCGATCCCGGTCGACGGTATCTGCGTGCGCATCGGTGCCATGCGCTGCCACAGCCAGGCGCTGACCATCAAGCTGAACAAGGACGTGCCGCTGGCCGACATCGAAGGCATGATCAGCCAGCACAACCCGTGGGTGAAGCTGGTGCCGAACCAGCGTGAAATCAGCATGCAGGAACTGACGCCTACCAAGGTGACCGGCACGCTGAACATCCCGGTTGGCCGCCTGCGCAAGCTGAACATGGGCTCGCAGTACCTGGGCGCCTTCACCGTGGGTGACCAGCTGCTGTGGGGCGCCGCCGAACCGCTGCGCCGCATGCTGCGGATTCTGCTGGAGCGTTGATCGCCCTGGCTTGGCCGAAAAACCCGCGTTGGCGACAACGCGGGTTTTTTTATGCCTTGGCACACTGCAACCCTGCCATCCACCGCGTCGCCAGCTTCGCGGCGGTTCGACGCCTCGACAAGGCTGCTCCCACATGACCCGGTAGGAGCGAGCGCAGCTCGCGATGGGCTGCAAAGCAGCCCCAGCACTTTGAGCCGCGAGGCTGAAACCCTGGGGCCGCTGCGCGCCCCATCGCGAGCTGCGCCCGCTCCTACAGGGGATTGCGGCGCGGCCACCCTTGCATTTTGTTTTGTAACAGCACCCCTTTGTACACGCAAAACATCTGGTTTAACGAGAAGTATTCTCATTATAATCAGCCTCCCCAGTTTGCCTGAGCATAGGAAAGTGCTGACGTGCTGGAACAACTCTTCAACGAACATGCCCGCGCCTTGCACCGCTATTTGCTGCGCAAGAACTGCACGCCAAGCCTGGCAGCGGATATCGTCCAGGAAACCTTCCTGCGGCTGGCGCAGATGGACGGCGTAGAGCGCTTGCTCGCCACCCCGGCCTACCTGTTCCGCGTTGCCCACAACCTGATGATCGACCATCATCGGCGTTACGGCAGCAAGCGCTACGAGGCCGAGGCGGCCGATATCTTCGAGGGCCTGATCGATGAAGCCAGTTCGCCAGAGGATCAGGCCCTGGGAGCCCTGGAGCTGGAGCGCCTGCACGCCATCCTGGAATTGCTGCCCGAACGCACCCGCAACGTGTTCTTGTTGTGCCGGGTCGAAGGGATGACGCACAAGGAGGCCGCCGAGTATTTACGGATATCCACCAGCTCTGTACAAAAACACCTGGCCAGTGCGCTGGCCAGAGTCGGCCGAGGGCTTGAGCCTGATTACTAGAACAGGCGCTGGCGCTGACCTGGCCGGGTTACCAGAAAAACACCAACAGGCAGCAAACACCACACCGTGAACCCCTCAGAACCTGTTGACCCGATCGAACGCAAAGCCGCCGATTGGGTCATGAAGCACCGTCAAGGCCGCCTCGGTCCCGCCGAGCAAGCGGCCTATGGGCGTTGGCTGGCCGCCGACCCACGGCACGCGGCTGCCGCCCGGCGCATCGATCACGCCTGGCGGGCCAGCGCGGTGCTGCGCCAGGGCTATGTGCGCCCACCGCGCCCGCCCCGTGCGCGGGGGCCGTTGGCATGGCTGCAGGCAGGCTGGCGGCGGCCGTGGGCATGCACAGGTGCACTGTCGGCGGTGGCCGTGGCCTGCTGGCTGTGGCTGGCGCCGCCGTTCTGGGTTCAGGGCCTGGGCGCCGATTACCAGACCGGCTACGGCGAAGTGCGCCATGTCACCCTGGACGATGGCAGCCAGGTCGAAATGGGCAGCCGCACCCTGCTGAGCGTCAACTATGACGGTCAGCGCCGTACCGTGCGCCTGCAGCGTGGTGAGGCGGTCTTCACGCCTTCGCCTGTGGGGGAGAAGGAGCCAAGGCCGTTCACGGTAGTCACGCCCGGGGCGACGATCACCGCGCGCGGTACGCGTTACCTGGTTGGGGTCGACAAGGACGAACGCTCCGGGTGGGTTGCAGTGCTGCAGCACAGCGTCGAGATCAACCTGGTTTCCCACAGCCTGGACGATGCCTCGGCATCCGCGGTACTCCAACAAGGCGACAGCCTGCGGTTCGGGCCCCATGAGGGGCTCAAGCCCTTGGCGCAATCGCCCGAGGAACTGGCCAGCTGGCAACAGGGCAAGATCGTGCTGAGGCGCCAGTCCCTGGCTGAGGCCGCCGAGCAGTTGGGCCGTTATCGTCCCGGCATGACCGTGGTGCGTGGCGATGCGCTGCGACGGCTGCCGGTAAGCGCTGTGGCGCGCCTGGATCATGTCGATGACGCACTCCGGCAGCTGGCTGGGCAAGCGCACGCCCGCGTGCTGGACGTGCCCGGTTTTCTAATTATCTATTGATCTATAAATAATATTTAATAGATCAAATCGCTCTACTGCGTTTGATGCCCTGCGCCGTTACTAGATGCAAATAACTCTTATTTGTTTTTAGCTAGGGTGCTTGGGAACGATGTCAAAGGGAGCTTCGGGGCGCTTTGCCCCACAGAAGGGCAAGCTGAGCCTGGGAATTCAGCTGGCCCTGTTGACCTGCTGCGGTACCGCGCCGGTGCTCGCGGCGCCCGCCGCCAACGATGCGACGGCAGCAGCGATCAGCCAGGCTGGCCAGTACCACGTGTTCGATGTACAGGCCGGGCCGCTTGAAGACGCCATGTTGCAGTTGGCCCGCCAGGCCGGTGCCGAGTTCTACCTCACCGGCAACGCTTTCGCAGGCCTGTACGCCAACCCGGTGCAAGGCCGCTTGTCGTTGCCAGGCGCACTTGAGCAGTTGCTGGCCGGCTTGCCGGTCAGCTTCAGCCTGAGCGGGCCCACCGGGCAACCGGTGATTCACCTGCGGCCCGCCGATGCCAGCGCTGACGACCTGCACCCGACCTACGTCTACGGCCTGCGCGATGGTCGCTCGCGGGACGAGAAGGGCTACAGCGACATCTACGACCAGGATATTTCCACCGTCTACGCCGGCAAGGAGCAGATCGAGCGCTACAAGGGCGCCGCCCCGGCCGACGTGTTCAAGGGCATGCTCAATGTCTACAGCGGCGATGCGCGCAACAGCGGCGCGCTGGACCCGAACGTGCGCGGCATCCAGGGCCCGGGCCGGGTGCCGCTGACCATCGATGGCACCGAGCAGGCGTTGACGGCTTACCGCGGCTACATGGGCGCCAATAACCGCAACTACATCGACCCCAACCTGATCGGCTCGATCAAGGTTATCAAGGGGCCGAACCTGGAACGCAACGTCTACAGCGGGGTTGGCGGCGCCGTCGTGGCCAACACCCTGAGTGTCGACGACATCCTCAAGGAAGGTGAGGCCTACGGTGGCGAGTTCAAGATCGAAGGCAGCAACAACTCGGTGTCGCCGCGCCTGCCTACCCTGCTGACCGGGCAAATGCCAGGTGCCGACTACCAGTACTACCCGATCAACTCCTATTACGACCCGTCGCTGTACAAGCACCCACGCACCAGTAGCAGCAACGGCTTGCTGTCGAGCGACGATCAGGCCTACCGGCTGGCGCTTGGCACGCGACAGGAGCAATTCGACCTGATGGCGGCCTATGCCTACCGCGAGAAGGGCAACCACTACGCCGGCAAGAACAAGAGTGGCTACTACGCCAGCGGCGAGATGGTCGAGGGCAAGTGGGACTATGTGCCCAACCTTGCACGCATCTACAAGCCCGGTGACGAGGTACCCAACACCTCCAGCAAGATGGAGTCGTGGCTGGCCAAGGCCACCTGGAAAATCGACGAAGGCCAACGCCTGGAGTTCGGCTATCGGGCCACTGACTCCCTGTATGGCGAAATCCTGCCGACACGCATTTCCTTCTTCACGCCGGGAAGCCAATACGATGCCGCCACCTATGGCGTGCCGCAATGGCCATTGAGCCATGTCGACAGCAAGGCCTATAACCTTGAGTACACGCTCAAGCCTGAAGGCAATCCTTGGCTGGATTTCTACTCGAACCTGTGGATGACCCGCACCGTCAGCGACACCTACAGTTCCGGCGGCGTACCCAACGAAACCACTGCCCAGGACCCGGCGTTTCGCAATACCGCGGTCGCCAACGCCAAGCACGACCGTGCCGGCCTGACCCTGAGCAACAAGCTCCGGTTGCTCGACAGCCTGAGCCTGACCTTGGGCGGCAGTTACCAGCATGAAAAGCTCAGCTCTGGCGACAGCATCTACGACCCCACCAGCATTTCGGTTACGCGCATCTACCCGCGGGCGGGGCGCCGGGAAGAGCAGGAGTACAATTTCAACTTCGACTGGCAACCGGTCAGCTTCGCCCGGTTCACCGCCGGCGGGCGCTATTCCTCGTACTGGTCGTTCGATGACTTTCTTCACCAGCAGCAGCGAGACACCGGCCAGACCAGCATGAATGTCCAGTCGGGGCAGGGCGTGGTCTACGTGACACGCAAGCAACTCTCGCAGGAGCAGTGGCAGGCCGTCGTCGATGAGAAGTTGCAGTTCTTCAACGAAATCTGGGACTTGTTCGAAACGCCGATGGAAGAGCGCCAGCCGGTCATCGACCTGATCGAAAGTGAAACGCCGCGGGTACTGGACACCGAGCACAGCCAGCACTGGGCGCATGATGGCAGCGGTCGTTATCGACGGGCCGACAGCCCATGCATCACCGGGGCGGTGGCCGGTGAAGAGATGATCTCGTGCGCCGCCTCAGGCTACTCCTCCGGCGCCGATGCCCGCGACCTGGAGGGCAACCTGGCCAACCAGGTCGTCGATGGCTCGGCCAGGCACCGCAGGGACCAGGGCTGGGTGCCGAACCTCTCGGCAACCTTCTACACCTCGGAAAATGGCCGCTTCTACCTGCGTTACAGCGAAGCGATCCGTTACCCGAGCATGTTCGAGAGCACGGTAGGCTTTTCCGCATCGTTGTCGCCCTGGCCGTTGAAACCGGAGCATGCACATAACTATGAGGCGGCGTATGTGCATAACTTGAGCGGGTGGCTAGGCAGCGAACAGGCCGATGTAAAGTTTACCTACTACCACAACACCACCACCGATGTGATCGAGCGTAACCCGCAGTTGTTGTTTTCCAATATCGACAAGCAGACGACGGCCGGGCTGGAACTTCAGGGGCGTTATGACAATGGCCGGTTCTTTACCGACCTGAGTGTTGCCCATGTGCTGAAGAACAAAGTCTGCGATGAAAACTCGGCAATACGGCTGGACCCGACCGGGGGTATTCCCAATTGCGTCGACGATGGTTTCGTCGGTGGCTACCTGGCGGGCATGGCAATGCCCGAGTGGTCGGCAAACCTTGGGCTGGGGATGCGTTTTCTGGACCGGCGCCTGGAGGTGGGCGGGCGGGTCATCTACTACAAGGGCCATGACAGCAAGTTCTACAGCAAGTATGCCGACAACCCCATGGTTTCCTATTACTTGAATTCACCGCTGTCCTGGGATGACATCATTACCTACGACGCTTATGTGAATTACAAATTGACCGATGCGGTCAATGTCGAGTTGGTCGGTACCAACTTGTCCAATTTGTATTACCTGGACCCGTTAACCCGCTCGGCCATGCCGGCGCCGGGGCGAACGTTGAAAATCGGTTTGACTGCCACCTTTTGACAATCGAGGTAACGATGGACGGATGAACATTGCCGGAAGGCGGATGTGCGTGTGTGTTGGATACTTTTAACTTATCAATGGAATATGACATGAAATCGTTCACAGTTTCCGTACTTGCTGTTGCACTTCTGGGTCTGGCCGGCGTTGCCCAGGCAGACGTTTCTTCCGGCCAAAGCTACACCGGCACCATCGGCGTCGGCGGCTCCCAAGGCACTTCGACCAACCACCCGGGTGAGGCGGGTTCGCCAGCCGTGGGCGTCAACGCGTTCTACAATGGCACCCGCGTGGCCTTCAGCGGCCTCAAGGCCATGGTGCCCGCCGACACCAACGGCGTCACCACCATCACCCCTGCCATGATGCCGGCCTCCCACGCGGCGCTGGGCAACTTCGACTTCAAGCAAGTCTCCACCCAGCAGGTGTACTTCGGCGAGTGGTCGCAAAACGGTACCGATAACGACCCGACCCGCGTCGTCTACTACTCCGGCGACACCGCCGGTCGCGTGCTGCCAACCACCAATGTCAGCTATGCGGTACAAGGCATCAGCAACTACTCCGGTGCCAACCTGCTGTCGGGCAACCTCAACGCAACCTTCGGCAATGCGTCGCCGACGCTGTCGGGCAACCTGGCCAACGGCGCGCTCAAGGTTCAGCTCAACGCCGGTATCAACACCTCGACCGCCGCCTTCTCGGGCATCGCCACTGCCATCAACCCGAGCACCAACGCAACGCTGTCGGCAGGTACTACCCAGGGCAGCTTCTTCGGCGCCGGCGCCAGCGCTTCCCTGGCCGGTATCGCCAAGTTCGCCAACCGCAACTACGACACCGCGTTTGGTGGCGTTAAACAGTAAGCCGGTCAGCTTGATGCTGGTCAGTTAAGTGCACCGGGGCCGCGGCGTGGCCCCGGTGCAGCGTTTTCGAGGTGCCCCGGGAGCCGAGCAATGCCCCAGTCTTCACGCCTGCACTACCTCTTGTTGCTTTACCTCCCGCTTTTATTACCCACTACCGCCCACGCGGACCAAGACACCAACCTGCGCCTGAACCAGAGCATCGAATACCGTGCCAGCCGCCAGGAACGCGAGCTGCTCAAGGACGAAGATGCCGGTACCACGCTGGTTATCGATGGCCAGGCTTACCGCGTTGGCGACAACCTCGATGACCTGGGGCGTGCGCTGTATCTTTGCGTGCAACGCCAGCAATGGGCCGATGCCGACGCCTTCCGCGCCCGCTACGTCGCTCTGCCAGGCCATGACATGATGCTGGTGGCCTATGCCGACGGTGCCCTGGCCCGCTCACGGGGCGAGTTGGAGCTGGCCGAAACCCACTATCGCCAGCTGCTCGCCCAACAAGGCGACTTTCTACCCGGCCAGCTTGAACTGGCCCGTGTGCTGTTCGAAAACCGCAAGGACCGCGAGGCGGCAGATGCCTTCCGCCAGATCAGCCAGAGCCTGGGGCCGGCCGATGCCCACAACCAGGGCCTGGGCAACAGCGTCGACAGCTTCATCCAGGCGCTGGGCCAGCGTGAACGCTGGCAAGGCTCCTTGGCGATCGGGCCGACCTGGAGCGACAACCTCAACCAAAGCTCCGAAAGCACCACCACCTACCGCCTGGAAACCAGCGATGGGGCCTACCTGGTACAGCGCAAGATGCCCAAGGCGGTTTCGGCAGAGGGCATCGACTACGAGGCCACCCTTAACAAACGCATCGCCCTTGCCGGGCACCACGGTGTATTCGGCCGAGCGCTGGCCTATGGGCAAGCCTACGATCGCCAGGGCAAGTACGACGAAGACACCTTTATCGCTAACGCCGGCTACAGCTATCAGGATGGGCGCAACCAGTACAGCCTGGGGCCTTCGTTCGAGTACAACCGTATCGGCAGCGACCCGATGTATTCGGCCTGGGGCGTGCGCGGGGAGTGGATGCACAACCTGTCCGCCACGCGCATGCTCAGGTTGGAAGGGGAATACAAGGACATGGTCTACCGTGGCCAGGCAGCCGACCTCTACGACGGCAGCGCAGCTTCGGTGTATGCCACGCTATGGCAGGCACTGCCGCGCCAATGGACGCTGTTCGGCGGTTTCGATTTCACCGGCCGCGACACCCGCGCCGACACCGAGGCCTACTTCCAGAAAGGCCTGCGCCTGGGGGTGGCCAAGGACTTCGAGGTCGGCGTCAGTGCCGTGCTGTTCGCCTCCTGGCGCACCCGGCAATACGACGCCTACAGCGCCTTGCTCGACGCCCGGCGTCACGAGCGTGAACAGGGCTACACCTTCATCCTGCGGGCGCCGCGCCTGGCCGTGCTGGACGTGGTGCCCAGCCTTACGTTCAAGTACAACAAGGTGCACAGCAACGTCGACTGGCTGTACAGCTGGGAGCGCAACAGCGTCAGCTTCAAGCTGGAAAAGCAGTTTTGACGCCCATTGCGTCGGCTGCGTTGGCCAGCCTCGGGCAATGCGGGTAAAGTGCCGCTCCCGTTTCGCCTGAGGCAGCCCGCACCATGAACCCTACCTTTGATATCGCCGTCATCGGCGCCACCGGCAGCGTCGGTGAAGCCCTCGTACAGATCCTCGAAGAGCTGGACTTCCCGGTCGGCACCTTGCACCTGCTGGCCAGCATGGAATCGGCGGGCAGCAGCGTGATGTTCGCGGGCAAGAAGCTCAAGGTGCGCGAGGTGGACAGCTTCGACTTCAGCCAGGTCAAACTGGCCTTCTTCGCCGCCAGCCCCGCCGTCAGCCGCAGCTTCGCCAGCAAGGCCGAGCAAGCCGGCTGCAGCGTCATCGACCTGTCTGGCGGCCTGGACAACGCCTTGCCAGTGGTGCCCGAGGCCAATGCCCACTGCCTGGAGAACCTGCCATTGCCGGCCCGCCTGGCCAGCCCCAGTTCGGCCACCGTGGCCGTGGCGGTAGCCCTGGCGCCCTTGAAGGGCGAGTTGGATATCGAGCAGTTGCAGGTCATGGCGGCGCTGGCGGTGTCCGCCCAGGGCCGTGAAGCGGTCAACGAGCTGGCCCGGCAAACCGCCGAACTGCTCAACGCCCGGCCCCTGGAGCCGCGCTTCTTCGATCGGCAGGTAGCCTTCAACGTGCTGGCCCAGGTTGGCGCTGCCGACGAGCAGGGCCACACCTTCGTCGAGCGCCGTCTGGTCAACGAACTGCGCGTGGTGCTGGGGCTGCCGGCGCTGAAGATTTCCGTGAGCTGCGTTCAAGTCCCGGTGTTTTTCGGCGATAGCTTCAGTGTGGCGGTGCACAGCCGTCGCCCGGTCGACTTGCCTCAGGTCAATGCGTTGCTGGAGCAGGCGGCAAGCGTCGAGCGGGTTGAAAATGATGATTATCCGACCCCGGTTGGTGACGCAGTTGGCCAAGACGTGGTCTATGTTGGTCGTATACGCCATGGAATTGACGAAAACCAGCAACTGAACCTGTGGTTGACCACCGACAATGTGCGCAAGGGGGCCGCGCTCAATGCCGTGCAGGTGGCGCAATTGTTGATTAAACACATGGTGTAAAAGATACTGGCGAGCACTTTTGTCCTACACCTCGCGCAGGTTTTTAGGACGATTCTTACAAGGGAAGAGGTCATGCTTCGAATTCGCAAACTGGTTCTGGCCATGGCGGCAGCGTCGGCGCTGTCGTCGGGCATGGCGAATGCCCTGGGGTTGGGTGAGCTGACATTGAAGTCGGCGCAGAACCAACCACTTGACGCCGAAATCGAATTGCTCGATGTCCGCGACCTCACCGCCGCCGAGTTGGCGCCAAGCCTGGCGCCACCGGAAGAGTTCAGCAAGGCCGGGGTGGCCTACACGGCCGAGCTGGAGGGCCTGACCTTCACCCCGGTCATCAACCCCAACGGCAAGAGCGTGTTGCGGGTAACCTCCAGCCAGCCACTGCCCGGTACGGTGGTCAAGTTCCTGGTGCAGGTCATGTGGCCCCAGGGCCGCCTGCTGCGGGACTACAGCGTGTTGCTCGACCAGGCCAAGGCCCAGGGCCAGCAGCCGGCTGCGGCCAACGTCAACCCGGCCACCAGCAGCGCTGGCAGCTACACCACCAAACGCCGTGACACCTTGTGGCAGATTGCCGCGCGCAATACCCAGGGTGGCGGTTCGGTGCAGCAGACCATGATCGCCATCCAGGCGCTGAACCCGGATGCCTTCATCGGCAACAACATCAACCTGTTGAAAGTCGGCCAGGTATTGCGCCTGCCCGACCAGCAGCAGGTTCAGAGCATCCCACGGCCCGAAGCCAATCGCGAAGTGGCCGAGCAGTATGCCGCCTGGCGTGAAGGCCGGCGCCTGGGGCCGCGTGCGCGGCAACTCGATGCCACCCGCCGCGGCGCCGCCGCCGCGGCGCCCGAGCGCATCGCCCAGGGTGACAACCTGCGCCTGGTAAGCCCAGGCAGCCAGGCCGGTGCCGGTGGTGCCAAGGCGCTGAACGACAAGCTGGCCGTGGCCCAGGAAAGCCTGGACACCAGCCGCCGTGACAACGACGAGCTGAAAAGCCGCATGACCGACTTGCAGAGCCAGTTGGACAAGCTGCAGAAGTTGATCGACCTGAAGAACGACCAACTGGCCCGCCTGGAAGCCCAGGGCGCCGCCGAGCCGGCCACGCCGCCTGCGGCTGCACCTGGCGAGCCAGCGCCTGCCCAGCCAGTGGCAGAGGCGGCAGCGCCTGCACCTGCCGCCGAGCCTGTGGTCACCCCGGCGCCTGCCGCCGTCGACACCGCACCGGCCCCTGCAGCCACACCGGCAGCGGAGCCTGCGCCAGAGCAGCCCGCGTCGGGCTGGTTGAGCAACCCGCTGGTGCTGGGCCTGATCGCAGGTTCCGCCTTCCTGGTGCTGCTGTTGCTCTTGCTGCTGCTGGCACGCAAGCGCAAGGCCCAGCAGGAGGCTGAAAAGCACCTGCGCATGGCCCAGGCACTGACCGAGGACAGCGAGCGCAACCCGGACTTCGACCTGCCAGCGGGCAGCTTCGACGAGCTGGAAGAAACGACCCTGTCGCCAGCTGTGGTCGCGGCTTCTGCCGCGGCTGCCACGGCGGCGGAAAAACCGCTGGCGGCCGTGGCCGAGCCAGAGCCGGTGCAAGACCCGAACGCCGCCTTGCTCGCCGAGGTTGACGAAAGCATCGCCCAGGGCCGCCTGAACCACGCGGCTGACCTGCTGGAAGTTGCCGTGGCGGCGCAGCCGCACAGCGATGCCCTGCGCCTCAAGCTGATGGAAGTCTACGCCCGCCAGGGTGACCACAGCGCCTTTGTCGAGCAGGAGCGCGCGCTGCCGGCTAACGAGGCCAACACCGCACAGGTCAATGGCCTCAAGGAACGCTACCCGGCCATGGTCGGCATCGCGGTGGCCGCCGTGGGCCTGGGCGCTGCCGCACTGGCGGCGGAAATGGACGAGCAGTATGTGCAGGAGTTGCTGCAAGAGCAGCCTGAACCTCCTGTGCTGGCTGAAGACGACGCCCTGGCCGAGCCAGAGCTAGAGCCAGAGCCTGTAGCCGAGCCTGAGCCCGTGCTGGAAGCGGAGCCTGTGCCGGAGCCTGTCTCCGATGAGCAGCTGGATGCAGCCGCCGAAGCGTTCACCGAAACCTCGGTGCTGGACGATGGCGACCTGGACAGTGCGTTCGACCTGAGCCTGGGCGATGACCTGCCGCTGGACGAACACCTTGAGCCGCCCATGCTTGAGGAGGCCGACCTGGACGATACGCAGGCAGCGTCCGAGCCACAAACCGATGCCGATGACGATTTCGAGGCCTTGCTGGCCCAGGCCCAGGCAGCACCGGCGCCCCAGGATATCGACGAACTGGCCGAGTTCGACCTGAATGTCGTCGAGCCTGCGGCACCTGCCGCTGCCGAGGACGCGCCGGTGGACGTGGCCGCCGAACTGGCGGCCTTCGATGCCATGCCGGAATTCGACCCGATTTCCGAGCTGGAGCTGCCCCAGGACTTCGACCTGTCGCTGTCGCTTGACGATGATTCGCCGGCGGCCAAGCGTTTCGAGTCGGAACTCAGCGATGTCAACGCCGAGCTCGACAAGCTGTCGCAAAACCTGGAATCGCCGTCGCTGGAGCCGCATTTCACCGCTGAGGACGCTGCAGCCGAGCCCGAGCCGTTGGATGACCTGGACTTCGACTTCCTTTCCGGCGCCGATGAAGTGGCCACCAAGCTGGACCTGGCACGGGCGTACATCGACATGGGCGACCACCAGGGCGCCCGCGACATCCTCGATGAAGTGGTCAAGGATGGCGATACCGGCCAGCGCAAGGAAGCCGAGGAAATGCTGACCCGCCTGGTTTGAAAGCATTAGCTTCAGCCCTGTGGGAGCGGCCTTGTGTCGCGAAAGGGGCGCGCAGCGGCCCCAGGATTTCAGCGACATAGCCATGATCGTCGGGGCCGCTTTGCGGCCCTTTCGCGACGCAAGGCCGCTCCCACAGCCAATACGGTTGCCGTTGTCGTTATAATCCCCGCCATTTCGTACACCCACAGGTTTCACGCTCTTGGACATCATCGACACCGCCGCTAGCGAAGCGGCCGCCGAAGGCTTCACCCGCATCGCCCTGGGTGTGGAATACAAAGGTTCGCGCTACCGCGGCTGGCAGCGCCAGGCCAGCGGCGTGCCCAGCGTCCAGCAGGCCCTGGAGCAGGCGTTGTCGAAAGTGGCCGACGAGCCGATCAGCGTGATCTGCGCCGGGCGCACCGATGCCGGCGTGCACGGCTGCGGCCAGGTGGTGCATTTCGACACCCGTGCCGTGCGCGACGAGCGTGCCTGGACCCTGGGCACCAACTTCAACCTGCCCCATGACATCAGCGTGGTCTGGTCGCGGCCGATGCCGGCGGACTTCCACGCGCGCTTCAAGGCCTGCGCCCGTCGCTACCGCTACGTGATCTACAACGATCCGATTCGCCCCGCGCACCTGGCCGAGGAAGTGACCTGGAACCACCGCCCGCTGGACGTCGAGCGCATGGCCCAGGCCGCGCAGTACCTGCTCGGCACCCATGACTTCAGCGCCTTCCGCGCCAGCCAGTGCCAGGCCAAGTCACCGATCAAGCATATCCACCACCTGCGTGTGACCCGCCATGGCCAGATGATTGTGCTGGACGTGCGCGCCACGGCCTTCCTGCACCACATGGTGCGCAACATCGCCGGTGTGCTGATGACCATTGGCGCCGGCGAGCGCCCGGTGGAGTGGGCCCGCGAGGTGCTGGAAGGGCGCAATCGCCGCGAGGGCGGGGTGACCGCGCACCCTTACGGCCTGTACCTGGTGCAGGTGGAATACCCTGAGCAATTCCAGCTGCCGCAACGTTACATTGGCCCACACTTTTTGACCGGCTACGACGCCCTGGCTGACTGACGCGCCAAAAGTCATTTGCTACCATCGGGCCCTTCAGTCACCACTCAAGGTTTGCAGTCCATGAGCAACGTTCGCAGCAAGATCTGCGGGATTACCCGCATCGAAGACGCGCTGGCCGCCGCCGAAGCCGGCGCCGATGCCATCGGCTTCGTTTTCTATGCCAAGAGCCCGCGTGCCGTGGACGTGCGCCAGGCACGGGCGATCATCGCCGAGCTGCCACCGTTCGTGACCACCGTCGGCCTGTTCGTCAACGCCTCGCGCTGCGAGCTGAACGAGATCCTCGAAGTGGTGCCGCTGGACCTGCTACAGTTCCACGGCGACGAAACCCCGGCCGACTGCGAAGGCTACCACCGCCCGTGGATCAAGGCCCTGCGAGTACGCCCGGGGGATGACCTGGAAGCGGCCTGCCAGCACTATCGCGGCGCCAGCGGCATCCTGCTCGACACCTACGTGGCCGGCGTGCCCGGCGGCACCGGCGAAGCCTTCGACTGGGCGCTGGTGCCGGCGCGGCTGAGCAAGCCGGTGATCCTCGCCGGGGGCCTGTCGGCGGCCAACGTCGGCCAGGCGATTGCCCAGGTGAAGCCGTATGCAGTGGATGTCAGCGGCGGGGTGGAGCAGGCCAAGGGCATCAAGGATGCGGCGAAGATCGAAGCCTTCATGCGTGCGGTAAAACAGGCGTGATAGCAGATGTGACGGCTGGCGGCGCGCCATCGTCCATAGGTTTCGCAGCCCTGCGGGGCGGCCCGCGGCATGCCGCGTGGCCATTGAACAGATTGAACACGGCGCGGTACGCAGGCAGCCCCTGCGGCCGGGCCGCCATCGTTTCATAGAAGAATTTGAGCTCAAGGGCAGGGCATGGCCGGCCAGTCCGGTCCCCGTCCGCCAATACTGGAGAAAGAAAGCATGAGCAACTGGTTAGTCGACAAACTGATTCCATCGATCATGCGTTCCGAGGTGAAGAAGAGCTCGGTGCCCGAAGGCCTGTGGCACAAGTGCCCAGCCTGCGAGGCCGTGCTGTATCGTCCGGAGCTGGAAAAGACCCTGGATGTCTGCCCCAAGTGCAACCACCACATGCGCATCGGCGCACGTGCTCGTATCGACATCTTCCTCGACCCGGAAGGCCGCGCCGAGCTGGGCGCCGAGCTGGAGCCGGTCGACCGCCTGAAATTCCGTGACGGCAAGAAGTACAAGGACCGCCTGGTTGGCGCGCAGAAGCAGACCGGCGAAAAAGACGCCCTGATTTCCATGAGCGGCACCCTGATGGGCATGCCGATCGTGGTCAGCGCCTTCGAGTTCTCGTTCATGGGCGGTTCCATGGGCGCCATCGTTGGCGAGCGCTTCGTGCGCGCTGCCAACTATGCCCTGGAAAACCGTTGCCCGATGATCTGCTTCTCCGCCTCCGGTGGTGCGCGCATGCAGGAAGCGCTGATCTCGCTGATGCAGATGGCCAAGACCTCGGCCGTGCTGGCGCGCCTGCGCGAAGAAGGCATTCCGTTCATCTCGGTGCTGACCGACCCGGTCTACGGCGGCGTTTCCGCCAGCCTGGCCATGCTCGGTGACGTCATCGTCGGTGAGCCAAAGGCCCTGATCGGCTTCGCCGGCCCGCGGGTAATCGAGCAGACCGTGCGCGAAAAACTGCCAGAAGGCTTCCAGCGCAGCGAGTTCCTGCTGGAGCACGGTGCCATCGACCTGATCATTTCCCGTGGCGAACTGCGCCCGCGCCTGGCTCGCCTGCTGGCGCAGATGACCGGCCAGGCCACCCCGGAGCAGGCCCGTGAGGACGCTGCGGTCGCGTGATGAAACAACGAACCCTGGGCGAATGGCTCGCCTACCTCGAGCAGTTGCACCCTTCGGCCATCGACATGGGCCTGGAGCGGTCGCAGCAGGTGCTGGCGCGGCTGGCGCTGGGCAAGCTGGCGCCGCGTGTGGTCACCGTCACCGGCACCAACGGCAAGGGCTCGACCTGCGCCTTCGTGGCGTCGCTGTTGCGGGCCCAGGGGCTGAAGGTGGGGGTGTACAGCTCGCCCCACCTGCTGCGCTACAACGAACGGGTGCAGATCGATGGCGAGCAAGCCAGCGATGAGCACCTGTGCCAGGCCTTCGCCGCCGTCGAGGCGGCGCGGGGCGATATTTCCCTGACCTACTTCGAGATGGGCACGCTGGCGGCGTTCTGGTTGTTCCACCAGTCGCAGCTCGATGCCGTGGTCCTCGAAGTGGGCCTTGGCGGGCGCCTGGATACCGTCAACGTGGTGGATGCCGACCTTGCGCTGGTCACCAGCATTGGTGTCGACCACGTCGAATACCTGGGTGACACCCGCGAATTGGTGGCCTTCGAGAAGGCCGGCATCTTCCGTGCCGGCAAGCCTGCGCTGTGCGGCGACCTGGACCCACCGCAGCCGTTGCTGGACAAGGCCGGTGAATTGGGCGCGCCGCTTTACCTGCGTGGTCGTGACTTCGACCTGGCCAGTGACGGCAACAGCTGGCGCTGGCGTGGGGTTACCGCCGAGGGCCAGCCGGTCGAACTCAGTGGCCTGCCACTGCTCGACCTGCCGATGGAAAACGCTACCCTGGCGCTGCAGGCCTACCTGCTGACGGGGCTGCCGTGGGACGCCGGGCAGGTCCGCCAGGCGTTGCTCGATACGCGCATCACCGGCCGCCTCGACCGCCGCCAGTTGACCTGGCAGGGCCGGCCTGTGGAGCTGCTGCTGGATGTCGGGCACAACCCGCATGCCGCGCATTACCTGGCCCAGCGCCTGGCCAGCCGTGCCCCCAAGGGCCGTCGCCTGGCGGTGTTCGGCCTGCTTGCCGACAAGGACCTGGAAGGCGTGATCGCGCCGTTGCAGGGGCTGGTCGACGACTGGGCGGTAGCGCCGCTGGACACCCCGCGCAGCCGCCCGGCTGCTGAACTGGTTGCTGCCTTGACGAACCTCGGCGCAACGGTGAAGTCTTACGTCAGCGTCGAC
This sequence comes from Pantoea sp. Tr-811, assembly GCF_011752535.1. NCBI lineage: Bacteria > Pseudomonadati > Pseudomonadota > Gammaproteobacteria > Enterobacterales > Erwiniaceae > Pantoea > Pantoea sp. Tr-811. The sequence continues at coordinate 381,395 of NZ_VWXJ01000005.1, read as the reverse complement.
GCCGCCCTTGAAGGGCAATGCGCGCAGGCGACGGCGGATGACCAGATCCTGCTGTTCGGTTCGTTTTTCTGTGTCGCCCAGGCCCTGGAATGGCTGGAGCGGCAGGCCCTGGAGGGGTGATTAGATGGCAGTGCTGGACAAAGGGATGAAGCAGCGCATGGTGGGTGCGCTGGTGCTGGTGGCGCTGGCGGTTATCTTCTTGCCGATGCTGTTCACCCGCGAGGATGAGATGCGCCAGGTGCGCGTCGACGCCCCGCAGGCGCCGGCCATGCCAAGCCTGCCTGAGGTGAAGGTCGAGCCAGTGGCGGTGCCCGAGCCGCAGCCGTTGCCTGAGCAGGCTGAGCCGCCTCAAGTGTCCCAGTCGCCCCAACAGGCGCAGCCGCAGCAACCACCGGTGGTGGTCAATGAGTCCACGCGCCCGGTGACCGCGCCCAGCCAGCCGATCACCCCGTCGCCGCAGACCCAGGTGCAAGCCAAGCCGCAGACGCCGGTGCCGGTGCCCAAGGCGGCAGCGCCGGCGCCTTCGAAAATCGACGTTAATGGCCTGCCGGTAAGCTGGTCGATCCAGTTGGCCAGCCTGTCCAACCGGGCGGGTGCCGAGAGCTTGCAGAAAACCCTGCGCAGCCAGGGCTACAACGCCTACATCCGTTCGGCCGGTGGCATGAACCGGGTGTATGTGGGGCCACTGATCGAGCGGGCCGAGGCGGACAAACTCAAGGACGCGATCAACCGCCAGCACAAGCTCAATGGCTTCGTGACACGCTTCCAGCCGGAAAAAGGCTGAAGCCCCCTCGCCTGTAGGAGCGGGCTTGCCCCGCGAAGCAGGCGACGCGGTGTATGGCACCGGCTGCGCCGGTGTTCGCGGGGCAAGCCCGCTCCTACAGGGCATTGCGGCGCGGCTGCTGGCACTGTTCCCTGCGCGACAGCGCAGCCTGCGAGGGCTGGGTGATCTCCTACAAAAAGGCGGCTTTGGGTGTTAAAACCTGACCCAGGGATCCACCTGACATTCCGCTTACCCAACCCCCGCCGCTCTGGTAAAATGCGCCGCCTCAAACGTCTGCAGGCAGCACCGTGGCCTTTACCCTGGTTGATTGGGCGATCATTGCGATCATCGCCGTCTCCACACTGATCAGTCTCAAGCGCGGCTTCGTCAAGGAAGCCTTGTCCCTGCTCATCTGGATCGTCGCAGGGGCGGTCGCCTGGATGTTCGGCGGGTCGCTTTCGGTGTACCTTGAAAGCTATATCCAGACGCCGTCCATGCGCGTCATTGCCGGTTGCGCCATTCTTTTCGTCGCCACCCTGCTGGTGGGGGCAATGCTCAATTTCCTCATTGGCGAGCTGATCCGCGTGACCGGGCTTTCCGGCACCGATCGTTTCCTCGGCATGGCCTTTGGTGCCGCGCGCGGGGGCTTGCTGGTGGTAGTGGCAGTCGGCCTGCTCAGCCTCGGGCCGGTGCAACAAGACACCTGGTGGCAGGAATCACGCCTGATACCACAGTTTCTATTGGTCGCTGACTGGTCGAAAAACCTGATTCTGGGTTTCACCGGTCAGTGGACTTCCAGTGGGGTGATCAGCGCTCCGGCTGATCTTCCATTCAAGGAGCAGTTGCTCGGGCCGGCAAAGCCCTGAGCGCTGTTCGTTCAAGTTTCATCAAAGTAGGGGTTGCGTCGCATGTGTGGCATCGTCGGTATCGTCGGTAAGTCGAACGTCAATCAGGCGCTGTATGACGCGCTTACGGTCCTTCAGCACCGCGGCCAGGACGCTGCCGGTATCGTGACCAGCCACGACGGCCGGTTGTTCCTGCGCAAGGATAATGGCCTGGTGCGTGACGTTTTCCAGCAGCGCCATATGCAGCGCCTGGTGGGCAGCATCGGCATCGGCCACGTGCGCTACCCGACCGCGGGCAGCTCGACCTCGGCCGAGGCCCAGCCGTTCTACGTCAACTCGCCGTATGGCATCACCCTGGCGCACAACGGCAACCTGACCAACGTCGAGCAGTTGGCCAAAGAGATCTACGAATCGGACCTGCGCCACGTCAACACCAACTCCGACTCGGAAGTGCTGCTGAACGTGTTCGCCCATGAACTGGCCGTGCGCGGCAAGCTGCAGCCCACCGAGGAAGACGTGTTCGCCGCGGTTTCCCACGTGCACAGCCGCTGTGTCGGTGGCTACGCCGTGGTGGCGATGATCACCGGCTACGGTATCGTCGGCTTCCGTGACCCGCACGGCATCCGCCCGGTGGTCTTCGGCCAGCGCCACACCGATGAAGGCGTGGAATACATGATCGCCTCGGAAAGCGTCGCCCTGGACGTGCTTGGCTTCACCCTGATCCGTGACCTGGCGCCGGGCGAAGCGGTGTACATCACCGAGGAAGGCCAGCTGTACACCAAGCAGTGCGCCGAAGCGCCGAAGCTGCAGCCGTGCATCTTCGAACACGTCTACCTGGCCCGCCCGGACTCGATCATCGACGGTATCTCGGTGTACAAGGCGCGCCTGCGCATGGGTGAAAAGCTCGCCGACAAGATCATGCGCGAGCGCCCCGAGCACGACATCGACGTGGTCATCCCGATTCCCGACACCAGCCGTACCGCTGCCCTGGAGCTGGCCAACCGCCTGGGTGTGAAGTTCCGTGAAGGCTTCGTCAAGAACCGCTACATCGGCCGTACCTTCATCATGCCCGGCCAAGCTGCGCGCAAGAAGTCGGTCCGCCAGAAGCTCAACGCCATCGAGCTGGAATTCCGCGGCAAGAACGTGATGCTGGTGGACGACTCGATCGTGCGCGGCACCACCTGCAAGCAGATCATCCAGATGGCCCGCGAAGCCGGCGCCAAGAACGTCTACTTCTGCTCGGCTGCCCCTGCGGTGCGCTACCCCAACGTCTACGGCATCGACATGCCGAGTGTTCACGAACTGATCGCCCACAACCGTACCACCGAACAGGTGGCCGAGTTGATCGGCGCCGATTGGCTGGTCTACCAGGACCTGCCAGACCTGATCGATTCGGTCGGTGGCGGCAAGATCAAGATCGACCACTTCGATTGCGCGGTGTTCAACGGTGAATATGTCACCGGCGACATCGACGAAGCCTACCTCGACCGCATCGAGCAGGCCCGTAATGACCTGGCCAAGGTGAAGAACCAGGCGGTCAGCGCGATCATCGACCTCTACAACAACTGATTTGGGAGCGACGGCATGACGGATCAATGGGATGCCGGGCGACTGGACAGTGACCTCGAGGGTGTCGGTTTCGACACCCTGGCGGTACGCGCCGGTCAAAACCGTACACCGGAGGCCGAGCACAGCGAAGCGCTGTTCCTGACTTCCAGCTATGTGTTCCGCACGGCCGCCGATGCGGCCGCGCGCTTTGCCGGCGAAACGCCGGGCAACGTCTACTCGCGCTACACCAACCCGACCGTGCGCGCCTTCGAGGAGCGCCTGGCGGCCATGGAAGGCGCCGAGCAGGCCGTGGCCACGTCCACCGGCATGGCGGCGATTCTCGCCGTGGTCATGTCGCTGTGCAGCGCCGGTGACCATGTGCTGGTGTCGCAGAGCGTGTTCGGCTCGACCATCAGCCTGTTCGAGAAGTATTTCAAGCGTTTCGGCGTGCAGGTGGACTACGTCCCCCTGGTCGACCTCGCGGGCTGGGAACAGGCCATCAAGGCCAACACCAAGCTGCTGATCGTCGAATCGCCGTCCAACCCGCTGGCCGAACTGGTCGACATCGGCGCGCTGGCTGAAATCGCCCACGCCCGTGGCGCCATGCTGGTCGTGGACAACTGCTTCAGCACCCCGGCGCTGCAGCAGCCGCTGAAGCTCGGTGCCGACATCGTGTTCCACTCGGCCACCAAGTTCATCGACGGCCAGGGCCGCTGCATGGGTGGCGTGGTTGCCGGCCGTGCCGAGCAGATGAAGGAAGTGGTGGGTTTCCTGCGTACCGCAGGCCCGACCCTCAGCCCATTCAACGCCTGGATTTTCACCAAGGGCCTGGAAACCCTCAAGCTGCGCATGCGTGCGCACTGCGAGAGCGCCCAGCACCTGGCCCAGTGGCTGGAGCAGCAGGAAGGCGTGGAGAAGGTGCATTACGCTGGCCTGCCGAGTCACCCGCAGCATGAGCTGGCCAAGCGCCAGATGAGCGGCTTCGGCGCGGTGGTGAGCTTCGAGGTCAAGGGTGGCAAAGAGGGCGCCTGGCGCTTCATCGACGCCACGCGGGTGATTTCGATCACCACCAACCTGGGTGACAGCAAGACCACCATCGCCCACCCGGCCACCACCTCCCACGGCCGCCTGACGCCGCAGGAACGTGACGCGGCGGGCATTCGCGACAGCCTGATCCGGGTTGCCGTGGGCCTGGAAGATGTGGCTGACCTGCAGGCGGACCTCGCCCGTGGGCTGGCGGCACTGTGATGGAAATCAGAGGCAGCGCACCGGGCCATAACGGCCGGGTTGCCCTGGTGACCGGTGCCGCCCGCGGCATCGGCCTGGGTATTGCTGCCTGGCTGATCTGCGAGGGTTGGCAAGTGGTGCTCAGCGACCTTGACCGCCCGCGCGGCACCAAGGTGGCCAAGGCCTTGGGCGACAACGCCTGGTTCATCACCATGGACGTGGCTGACGAGGCCCAGGTCAGTGCCGGGGTTTCCCAGGTGCTCGGCCAGTTTGGCCGGCTCGATGCCCTGGTGTGTAACGCGGCGATCGCCAACCCGCACAACCAGACCCTGGAAAGCCTGAGCCTGGCGCAGTGGAACCGGGTGCTGGCGGTCAACCTCAATGGCCCGATGCTATTGGCCAAGCATTGTGCGCCGTACCTGCGCGCGCACAATGGGGCGATCGTCAACCTGACGTCCACCCGTGCCCGGCAGTCCGAACCGGACACCGAGGCCTACGCGGCGAGCAAGGGTGGGCTGGTGGCGTTGACCCACGCCTTGGCCATGAGCCTGGGGCCGGAGATTCGCGTCAATGCGGTGAGCCCGGGCTGGATCGACGCCCGTGACCCGTCGCAACGGCGTGCCGAGCCGCTGACCGAGGCCGACCATGCCCAGCACCCGACCGGCAGGGTAGGGACCGTGGAAGATGTTGCGGCCATGGTTGCCTGGCTGCTGTCACGCCAGGCCGGGTTCGTGACCGGCCAGGAGTTCGTGGTCGACGGCGGCATGACCCGCAAGATGATCTACACCTGAGCACGTTGCGCTGCCTGTACAGGCAGCCCATCCACTTTTGCCTTTTTTGAAAAAAATTCAATGGGGCTATTGACTTAGCTTCGGTACCTGCGTAAATTTCGCGGCCTCAGCGAAGCAAACGCAACAAGCAACATCGCGAGGGTGATTAGCTCAGCCGGGAGAGCATCTGCCTTACAAGCAGAGGGTCGGCGGTTCGATCCCGTCATCACCCACCACTTCCTGAGATTGTTTCTAGTGCTAGCGCTTTTAACGAAGTCGCTAGCCGGAGAGAAACGCACTGCGCAGCGGTAGTTCAGTCGGTTAGAATACCGGCCTGTCACGCCGGGGGTCGCGGGTTCGAGTCCCGTCCGCTGCGCCATTTTTCAGTAACAGATGGGTGCCTGGCACCGGTCTGAAGCAACAGGCGAAAAGCCTGATGCTGATCCCAGTTTCAATCAGGTGAAAGCCTGAACGATACGCAGCGGTAGTTCAGTCGGTTAGAATACCGGCCTGTCACGCCGGGGGTCGCGGGTTCGAGTCCCGTCCGCTGCGCCATCTTCGTTTCAAGGTCCCTAGAACACCTTGAAGCAACCACAAAAGAAGCGATCACATGTCGCTTTTTTTGTGCCTGCCCCGAGGCCATTGCGCCGCAAGGGTAGCCCCAGTTTCAATCGGGCGAAAGCCTGAATGATACGCAGCGGTAGTTCAGTCGGTTAGAATACCGGCCTGTCACGCCGGGGGTCGCGGGTTCGAGTCCCGTCCGCTGCGCCATCTTTGCTCCGAGGCCCCTTGAACGCCTCGAAGCCACGGAAAAAGCGACCTTAGGGTCGCTTTTTTTGTTTCTGCGTCAGCCCATGGCCACATTTACATGATCCTGACGAACTCTTCACCGATCAGCGGTTCCTGTGCTTGCCCTCAGTGTTGCACAATAGGCACCTTCTCGACTTACCCGGAATTCGCAATGACCAGATCATCCGTCTTTGGTGCGCTCGGGCTGGCCCTGGTGCTGGCGGGCGTGACCGGTTGCTCCTCGAAGAAAGCCGCCATCTACGAGCACGAGAACTTCGACGACTCGGGCACCTACTCGCGCAGCTTCCCGGTAACCGACGCCGGCTCCTGCGAGGCAGCCCGCCGTGCGCTGCTCAGCCAGGGCTATATCATCACCAGCAGCGGTGCCAACCAGGTGATGGGCAACAAGAGCTTCCAGCAGAACAGCGAGAACCACCTGCAGATCAGCTTCAACGTCACCTGCGCGCCAGATGTCAACGACAGCCAGCGCTCGACCATGTTCGCCAACGCCCTGCAGGACCGCTACAGCCTGAAGAAATCGAACTCCTCGGCCAGCCTGGGTGTAGGCGTGCTGGGTTCGGTGTCGATGCCGATCGGCTCCAGTGACGACTCCATGGTCAAGGTGGCCAGCGAAACGGTGACGGCGGCGCAGTTCTACGACCGCTATTTCGCCCTGGTGGAAAGCTACCTGCCAAAGCCTAAGAAAGTGGCCAAGGCCAAGGTCGAGGCCCCTGCGCCCAAGCCCGAGAAGCCGGCGCCAGACCTGGGCCTGCCGGAACAGGCCTCGGCGGCGCCTGCAGCGCCGGCTGCGGCCCCAGCCGCACTTGCGCCAGCCAGTGAGGCAGCGCCAGCGCCGGTGGTGAACGACAGCCAGGGGTCGCAGCCGGTAGCGCCGCCCGTGGAGGCCGCGCCGATCCAGGTGCAGCAGGATGCGCCGGCGGCCGAGGCGGCACCTTCTTCGCTTTGAGGCGTTACCTGTGCCGGCCCTTTCGCGGGGCAAGCCCGCTCCTACAACGACCCTTGGCTTTTGTAGGAGCGGGCTTGCCCCGCGAAAAGGCCGGCACAGGTTAAATCCGCTGTTACAGATCCCCGGCGATAACTTCCTGAACACCTGCTACGTTTACCACTCATAAGCTTGTCATCATTGCTTCATCCGCCCCGCTTAGGTTGAAGCCATGACCAACGAAGACGCATGAGAAAAGAGGACGCAGGGCTATGGATGAATATCAGGAAGAGCTGCTTGAGTACCAGGCCTACGAACTGGACCCACCGGAACCGGCGGACGACGCCACCGAGCTTTAACCCACTCGCCGCTGGCTGCGGCGAAACTCCCCCGGCGTAAGGCCCGTCCAGCGCTTGAATGCGCGCTGGAAGGCTTCGGCCGAAGCAAACCCCAACAAATAAGCGATTTCGCCAAAGGCCAGCGCGGTGTCGCGGATGTAGGCCTCGGCCAGGTCGCGCCGCGTGTCGTTGAGCAAGTCGCGAAAGCGTGTGCCTTCCTCGGCCAGCTTGCGCCGTAGGGTCCAGCTGGGCATCTGCAGGTGCAGCGCCACTTCGTCCAGGTCCGGTTCACGGCCGCCGTTGAGCAGCGGGCCGAGCAAGTGGGTAATGCGCTCGCCCAGGCTGCGCACGCGGGTGCGCTGCTGCAGCTCTGCCTCACACAACTGCAGCAGATGGGCATAGGTACTCGGGCAGTGCTGCGGGTTGCGCGTCGCCAGTGTGGCGCGGCCCAGGCGCAGGCGGTTGGCACTGGCGCCAAATTGCACGGGGGTGGTGCACAGCGCCTGGTAGTGAGCGGCATAGGCCGGTGCTTGGAACTCGATCTCCAGGCGCTCGGCCTGCAGTGATGTGCCCGCCAGCGCAGCCAATTGGGCCAGCCAACCGGCCAGCAGCGAATCGACCACGAAGCGGTTGTAGTCGTTGTACGGGCTGATCGAGTAGAAGCGCAGCCATGCGCCCTGGGCATCTTCCTGGTACGCCGAGTGGCCACGGTAGTTGGCGGCGTACAGTGGGCCGAAGCGCAGCAGGGTGTGCGCCGCTTCACCTAGCGTCGGTGCCTGGGCCGCGGCAACGCCGGCAAGGCCCGCCTGGGCCAGGCGGCTCAGGCGGCCCATGTGCAAGCCCAGCGCTGGCTCGCCGCACAGCGCGATGGCGGCATGCCCCAGGTGCATGTAACGGGGAATCGACAAACGTGCGGCGGGTTCGGCCAGGCGTGCGGCATCGAGCCCGTAGCGCTGCAGCAGCGGCGCTGGGTCGTGGCCCAGCTGGCCCAGGGCCTCGGCCAAAGGCTGCACGAAGCCGACCGAAAGGTCACCCAGGCGCACGCGCGGGCGGGTCATCGGCCTACAGCCACAGGTTCAGCAGGCGCGCACCCTGGCTGGGCGGCCCGGCCAGCAGTTCGCCGGCCTGGTGGGCGAAGCCCTGGCCGTCGCTGCCTTGTTCCCAGAACTGCCCGCGCATGAACACGCTCATGCTGCTGATGCCGTCGCCGGTTACCTGAGTCAGGCGCTGCCAGGCCGTTTGCTCACTGACCTCGCCGCGCTGCAGCCCCAGCTCTGCCGCAGCGTCCTGGTGACGGTTGCCACGCCAGGGCGCCTCCCAGCTGCCTTTGCCACTGAGGAACACCGGGTTGGCGATCAGTTGCACCTGTTGCTGTTGCAACTGGTGCTGGTTCTCCGGGTACCAGCTGTCGCTGCCGATCAACACGCCCAGGCGCCCGGCCGGGGTCTGCACCACCTGCAACGGGAAGTGCCGACCGTGGTGAATGAAGCGCCGCATCTCGCTGTCGGGGTATTGCTGGCGCTGTGGTTGGCCGAGCACTGAACCGTCGGCTGCGAACACCATGCTGCTGTTGAACAGGGGGCCGCGGCCGATGTGCAATACGCCCTGTTCCACATAGGGGGCCGGCAGCACGATCGAGCCAGCCACCAGGGTAACGCCGAACTCCTTGGCCAGGCCGCCAAACAACTGTTGGTAGTCGCTGGCCATTTGTTCGGCCTTCATGCGCAGGTGGGCATCGGCGCGCCGGTCATCGCCATTGGCGCCCAGCATCGCCAGGCCGTAGCGCAGCGGGTTGCTCAGCTCCAGCCACTGCTCGGCTTCGCGGCTCTGGGTTACCTGGTACAGCTCGTTCTTTTCGCCACGGGCCCAGAGCCAGGTGCCGATGTGTTCAGGCAGCACCACCACCGTGCGTGGCCCCACCAGCCCCTGGGCGCGGGCTTGCTCCAGGTAGGCCGACAGCTTGCGGTGCAGGCGCTGCAGGTTCTGGTAGTCGCTGGGGTAGAGCAGCGGTTCGATGCCCAGCAAGTTACCGTGCCCGCCGGGGACGCCATGGTTGAGCGCAAGCTCCACGCGCAGGTCGGAGAGGTAGTGGCCTTCCGGGCGCTGCAGAGTCCAGAAGCCGTAGCCGCAAAGGGCGGCGATCATCACCAGCGCCAGGGCGCCTGCCAGGAGTTTGCGCATCGAGCGGTGCAGCACCATGGAATGAGGGTTCCCTAGGGTAGTCCTGCTGTACGCAAGGATCAATAAGTTGTCAGTTTCGATCATTGAGCCGATTCAAACGGCTGTTTAATGTCACCCACAGACAAATGACGGGCCCCGCAGAGGCGCCCGCACTCCGTGACCACGCCACCAGGGGAATTCAACCATGGCTGCCGACCATTATCCGCACTTGCTGGCCCCGCTCGACCTGGGTTTCATCACGTTGCGCAACCGTACCTTGATGGGCTCGATGCACACCGGCCTCGAAGAGCGCCCAGGCGGCTTCGAGCGCATGGCGGCGTATTTTGCCGAGCGTGCCCGCGGCGGCGTCGGCCTGATGGTCACCGGCGGCATTGCGCCCAACGATGAGGGCGGGGTGTATTCCGGTGCGGCCAAGCTCAGCACCGAGGAAGAAGCGCAGAAGCACCGCATCGTCACCGAGGCGGTGCATGCTGCCGGTGGCAAGATCTGCCTGCAGATCCTGCACGCCGGGCGCTATGCCTATAGCCCGCGCCAGGTGGCGCCAAGCGCGATCCAGGCGCCGATCAACCCGTTCAAGCCCAAGGAACTGGACGAAGCCGGCATCGAGAAGCAGATCGCCGACTTCGTCAATTGCGCCGTGCTGGCCCAGCAGGCGGGCTATGACGGCGTCGAGATCATGGGGTCGGAAGGCTACTTCATCAACCAGTTCCTCGCCGCCCACACCAACCACCGCAGCGACCGCTGGGGCGGCAGCTACGAAAACCGCATGCGCCTGGCGGTGGCGATCGTCACCCGCGTGCGCGAGGCGGTGGGGCCGAATTTCATCATCATCTTCCGCCTGTCGATGCTCGACCTGGTAGAGGGTGGCAGCACCTGGGACGAAATCGAAACCCTGGCCAAGGCCATCGAGCAGGCCGGCGCCACCCTGATCAACACCGGCATTGGCTGGCACGAGGCACGCATCCCAACCATTGCCACCAAGGTGCCACGGGCGGCGTTCAGCAAGGTCACCGCCAAGCTGCGCGGCGCGGTGAAGATTCCGCTGATCACCACCAACCGCATCAATACCCCGGAAGTGGCCGAAGCGGTGCTGGCCGAGGGCGATGCCGACATGGTTTCGATGGCGCGGCCGTTCCTTGCCGACCCTGATTTCGTCAACAAGGCGGCCGCCGGGCATGCCGAGCAGATCAACACCTGCATCGGCTGCAACCAGGCCTGCCTGGACCACACCTTCGGCGGCAAGCTGACCAGTTGCCTGGTCAACCCGCGCGCCTGCCATGAAACCGAACTCAACTACTTGCCGGTGCGCTCGGTAAAGCGCATTGCCGTGGTAGGGGCGGGCCCGGCGGGCCTGGCGGCGGCCACCGTGGCGGCCGAGCGGGGCCATGCGGTGACCTTGTTCGATGCCGCCGCGCAGATCGGCGGGCAGTTCAACGTGGCCAAGCGGGTGCCGGGCAAGGAAGAGTTCCATGAAACCTTGCGCTACTTTGCCAACAAGCTGACCAGCACCGGTGTCGAGCTGCGGTTGAATACCCGGGTGGACGTGGCGGCGCTGGTCGAGGGCGGCTACGACGACATCATCCTGGCCACCGGTATTGCACCGCGCACCCCGGCCATCCCCGGTATCGAGCATGCCAAGGTGCTGAGCTACCTGGACGTGCTGCTGCAGCGCAAGCCAGTGGGCAAGGCGGTTGCGGTGATTGGCGCGGGCGGCATCGGTTTCGACGTTTCCGAGTTCCTGGTGCATGAGGGCGTGGCCACCAGCCTGGACCGCGAAGCGTTCTGGCGGGAGTGGGGCATCGATACCCGCCTGCAGGCACGCGGTGGCGTGGCTGGGGTCAAGCCCGAGCCGCATGCGCCGGCGCGGCAGGTGTACCTGCTGCAGCGCAAGGCCACCAAGGTGGGCGATGGCCTGGGCAAGACCACTGGCTGGATTCACCGCACGGGGCTGAAGAACAAGCGGGTGCAGATGCTCAACAGCGTCGAGTACCTGGGCATCGACGATGCCGGGTTGCATATTCGGGTTGCCGGTGGCGAGCCGCAGGTGCTGGCGGTGGACAACGTGGTGATCTGTGCCGGGCAAGAGCCGCTGCGCGAGCTGCAGGAAGGGCTGCTGGCGGCGGGGCAGGCGGTGCACCTGATTGGCGGGGCGGACGTGGCGGCAGAGCTGGATGCCAAGCGGGCGATCAACCAGGGGTCGCGGTTGGCGGCTGAGCTTTGAGGTGGGCGGGCGCCGCTTGCGCGGCGCATCGCGAGCTTTGCTCGCTCCTACGGGGTTTTGCGTAGGCCTTGGTAGGAGCGAGCGTAGCTCGCGATGCGCCGCGCACAGCGGCGCTCGATCCCCCAGGCGGCATGTTAAACTCGGCCCATGCTCCCCAACATCCCCGTCGCCCCCCTGCAGCCCCTGCGCCTGCCCTGGTTGAACACGATCCAGGCCGCCATCCTGCGCCTGGACCTGATCGACCCACTGCTCAGCGGCAACAAATGGTTCAAGCTCCGTCACCACCTGCAGCAGGCCAGCCAGGCCCGGGCACCTGGCCTGATCAGCCTGGGCGGTAACCATTCCAACCACCTGCATGCCCTGGCCGCCGCCGGCAAGCGCCTGGGCTTCGCCACGGCCGGGCTGCTGCGCGGCCATCCTCAAGACACCCCCACGGTGCGCGACCTGCAGGCCCTGGGCATGGCGCTGCACTGGCTGGGCTATGGCGGCTACCGGGCGCGCCATGAGGCGGGCTTCTGGGAGCCTTGGCAGGCTCGCTATCCCGGCTGGCACTGCATTCCCGAAGGCGGTGGCGGCGTCGCCGGCGCCGCCGGTTGTGCCTTGATCGTCGAGCAGGCGCGTTCCCAGCTGGCCGCGCTGGGCTGGCGCGGTTACGACGGCTGGTGGTTGGCCGCAGGCACCGGCACGACGCTGGCCGGCCTGGTGCTGGCCGAGGCCGGGGCGCACGTGGTGCATGGTGCACTGGCCGTGCCGCTGGACCATGGCGTGCCGCAAACCGTCGCTGAACTGGCAGGCTTGCACGGCTACCAGCTGCACGACGCCTGCCGGGGTGGCTTTGGCAAGTTCGATGATGAACTGCTGGCCTTTATCGAACTCAGCGAACGCCAAAGTGGCGTGCCGTTCGAAGCGCTCTACACCGGCAAGGCACTGATGGCCCTGCGAGAGCAGGTCGAGGCCGGCGCGTTCGCCCCGGGCACGCGCCTGATCTTCCTGCACACCGGCGGCCTGCAGGGCCGGCGCGGTTACTTGTAGGGCAGCATGCGCAACAGCGTGTTGTCGCGCTGCACGTAGTGATGGTAAAGCCCGGCCAGCGCGTGCAGGCCGATCAGCCAGTAGCCCCAGGTGGCCACGCGCTCATGCCAACCCTTGATGAACTTGGCCTGGTCGGGGTCTGGGCCGATCAGGTGCGGCAGTTCCAGGCCATAGAAGGGCACCGGCTTGTCGGCGGCGCTGAGAACCAGCCAGCCGGCCAGGGGCAGGCCGATCATCAGCAGGTACAGCGCCAGGTGCATCAGGTGCGCAAGGCCGGTTTGCCAGGCCGGTGGCTTGGGCACGATGGGCGGGGTAGGGCGGCTCAGGCGCACGGCCAGGCGCAGCCAGACGAGGATGAAGACGCTCAGGCCGAGCATGAAGTGCAGGTCTTTCATCAGGTTGCGTTCAGCGCTGTCCTTGGGGAACAGGCCGCGAAATTCCATGCAGGCGTACACCGCAGCCAACAGCACCAGCATCAGCCAGTGCAGGGTGATGGACAGGCGCGGATAATGGCTTGCGGGGGTGGATGAAACCATGGTCGGTCCTCGTCATCAGGTCGGTGGGTAGGTCTTTATAGTTTTAGCCTGTGTGAAATCGAGCGCCGCCCCGCGGCGCATCGCAGGCTTGCCTGCGATGCGCCGCGCGGGCGGCGCTCGATCTTGAAACCGCCGCAACCCTCAAGGCAAGCGCTGGGGCAAATGCGGCCAGCTGTCGGCCACCAGAAACACACGTTCGGCTTCCTGCCAGGCGCCGTCGGCATGGTGCTCCAAGCGCACCAGCAATTGCGCCGGTGCATGCTCGTCGCGCTGCTCCAGCCAATTGCCAAACTGTTGCACCGTCCAGCATTCACCCGGCTCAACCCGCGCGGGCGCCAGCCAGGCATGCCGGGCCAGCGGCTGCCAGCGCTCCTCCCTCACCACGCCCCAAGCACTGCGCCGCACCCAGCGCCCACGCAGATGCCGCGGGTTGGCGCCCTGTGGCGGTTCGGCGTGCCCAGGCCAGGGGTAGAACAGGTAGCCACCCAGCCACAGGTGCGCCCGCACCTGCTCGACCCCCACGGCGGCCAGCGCTGCGCGACTCTGTGCATCTGCCGACATCGGCAGCTGGTGCCCGGCGACGTGCGCCAGCTTGGTCCCCAGCCGGTCGTGGCAGCCCGGCCCGAGCCAGTGCGCCGGGTCGCGCCCGTTTTCCTCGGTTGGCCCCAGGTACAGTTTTATCGCCAGCTCCAGATGATGGGTGCCTTGCGCATCGCGCATCAGAATGTCCAGCTCGCCCAAGGTCCTGCCATTGGCACGAATCGCCAGGTTGGACGCCAGCAACTCGACCCCGGGCGCGTGGGTCAGGGCAAATTGCCACAGGCCTTCGTAGTACAGCCCCAGGCGCCGGCTGGTGAGTTTCGCCAACCAGTCGCGCAGGGGCTGGTCGTCGGCATCCAGCGCCCGCAGCCAGCCTTCCAGGCGCTGCGGGTCGGCCGCCCAGGCGCTGCCCGCCAGCGGGTGGCGCTGGGGGCACGGCGGGGCGCTGAGCAGCGCCGGCGACAGCAGGGCCCAGGCCAAGTCGCGCACGGCCGGGCGGCGCAGCAGGCGCGGTAGCTCGCAAAGCTCGGTGAACGGCATCATGCAGCGAGCATAGCCGGTTTGCCGCTACCCGGTGCTTTCGCCCATAATCGCGGCATCGTCACCCGTCGCAGAGCCCCGCAGGAGCCCCATGGAGCAATTTCGCAATATCGGTATCATCGGCCGCCTTGGCAGTTCCCAGGTGCTCGATACCATTCGCCGACTGAAAAAATTCCTCCTCGAGCGCCACCTGCACGTGATTCTCGAGGACACCATCGCCGAAGTGCTGCCCGGCCACGGCCTGCAAACCTCCACGCGCAAGCTGCTGGGCGAGGTCTGCGACCTGGTCATCGTGGTGGGCGGCGACGGTAGCCTGCTCGGCGCCGCCCGCGCCCTGGCCCGGCACAATGTGCCGGTGCTGGGCATCAACCGCGGCAACCTGGGCTTTCTCACCGACATCCGCCCCGACGAGCTGGAGCAGAAGGTTGCCGAAGTGCTCGACGGCCACTACCTGGTGGAAAACCGCTTCCTGCTGCAGGCCGAGGTGCGCCGCCATCATGAGGCCATCGGCCAGGGCGATGCCCTGAACGATGTGGTGCTGCACCCAGGCAAGTCCACGCGCATGATCGAGTTCGAGATCTACATCGACGGCCAGTTCGTCTGCAGCCAGAAGGCCGACGGCCTGATCGTCGCCACCCCCACCGGTTCTACCGCCTACGCGCTGTCGGCCGGCGGCCCGATCATGCACCCCAAGCTCGACGCCATCGTCATCGTGCCAATGTACCCGCACACCCTGTCGGGCCGGCCGATCGTGGTCGACGGCAACAGCGAGCTGAAGATCGTGGTGTCCAAGGACCTGCAGATCTACCCGCAGGTGTCCTGCGACGGCCAGAACCACTTCACCTGCGCCCCTGGCGACACCATCACGGTGAGCAAGAAACCGCAGAAACTGCGCCTGATCCATCCGCTGGACCATAACTACTACGAAGTGTGCCGCACCAAGCTCGGCTGGGGCAGCCGCCTGGGAGGCAGGGACGACTGATGCTCGATCCGGCGCGCAGTTTCGACATCATCGGTGATGTGCACGGCTGTGCACTGACCCTCGAACGCCTGCTCGACGCCCTCGGCTACAAACGGGTCGGCGGCGTCTGGCGTCACCCCCGGCGCCAGGCCCTGTTCCTGGGCGACATCGTCGACCGTGGCCCGCGCATTCGCGAGGCGCTGCACATCGTCCACGACATGGTCGAGGCCGGCCAGGCGTTCTGCATCATGGGCAACCACGAGTACAACGCCCTGGGCTGGGTGACCCCGGCGCTGCCTGGCAGCGGCAAGTCGTTCGTGCGCGAACACACCCCGCGCCACGCCCGGCTGATCGACGAAACCCTGGAACAGTTCGCCCAGCACCCCGGCGACTGGCACGACTTCATCCAGTGGTTCTACGACATGCCGCTGTTCGTCGACGCCGGGCGCTTCCGCCTGGTGCATGCCTGCTGGGACCCACGGCTGATCGAGCCACTGCGCCAGCAATACCCCGACGGGCGCATCGACGAGCATTTCATCCAGGCCTCGGCGATTTCCGGCAGCTTCGCCGCCAACGTGTGCAACCGCCTGCTGCGCGGCACCGACATGCGCCTGCCCGACGGCCTCACGCTCACCGGCGGCGACGGCCTGACCCGCGCCTTCTTCCGCACCAAGTTCTGGGAAGAAGACCCGCAAACCTACGGCGACATCGTGTTCCAGCCCGATGCGTTGCCCGAGGAAGTGGCCCGCACACCGCTTAGCCACACCGAAAAGAACGCCCTGCTGCGCTACGCCGAAGACGAACCGTTGTTGTTCGTTGGCCACTACTGGCGCAGCGGCCGGCCGGCACCGATCCGCAGCAACCTGGCCTGCCTGGACTACAGTGCAGTGCTGTACGGCAAGCTGGCGGCCTACCGGCTGGATGACGAAACCCATATCGACCCGCACAAGTTCGTCTGGGTCGATGTCGAGCGCCCACAGGCCAACCAATGAATATCATCGAAGTCATGCGCCTGCCGCTGTCGGTCGACCTCAGCGGCTTCGTCCACCTGTTGCAGCGCCTGCAGGTGCCGCACCGGGTGAGCGAGGAGGGCGAGGAGCAGGTGCTCTGGGCCCCCGACACCCTGGCCGGCGACGTACGCGAGCTGTACCAGCGCTTCCCCGACGGCAATGCCGATGTGCAGCTTGCGCCAGCGGATTCACCCGCCAATGCCCCCGCAGCGCCGTCCTTGGCGGAACAGGCCAAGGCCTGCAAGGTCACAGCTGCCGTGCTGATCCTCTGCCTGATCGTCGCTGGCCTCACCAGCCTGGGCGACAACCTCGATGCGATCAGCTGGCTCACCTTCCTCGATTTCCGCGTCCAGGGCGACTACCTGCACTTCACCCCGCTGGCCCAGGGCCTGGCCGAAGGCCAATGGTGGCGGCTGGTGTCGCCCATGCTGCTGCACTTTGGCGTGCTGCACCTGGCCATGAACGGCATGTGGTACTGGGAGCTGGGCAAGCGCATCGAACTGCGCCAGGGCCCCTGGTTGCTGCTGGGCCTGACCTTGCTGTTCAGCCTGGTGTCGAACCTGGCCCAGCATTTCACCAGCGGCCCGAGCCTGTTCGGCGGTTTGTCTGGCGTGCTCTACGGCCTGCTCGGCCACGTGTGGCTGTACCAGTGGCTGGCGCCCAACCCTCACTTCAACCTGCCCCGGGGCGTGCTGGTGATGATGCTGATCTGGCTGGTGGTGTGCCTGACCGGCGTGGTCGGCCAGCTCGGCTTCGGCCAGATCGCCAACGCCGCCCACGTCGGCGGGCTGCTCATCGGATGCCTGACCGGGCTCTTGGGCGGGGCGCTGGCCCGGCGTAAACTGTCGGCTTGAACCAGGAGACTCTATGTCCACTTTCGCGCAAATGATTGAAAACATCACCCCGGAAATCTACGAGAGCCTGAAACTGGCCGTGGAAATCGGCAAATGGTCGGACGGGCGCAAGCTCACCGCCGAGCAGAAAGAGCTGTCGCTGCAGGCGGTGATCGCCTGGGAAATCAAGAACCTCCCCGAAGACCAGCGCACCGGCTACATGGGCCCGCAGGAATGCGCCTCGAAGTCCGCCCCCATTGCCAACATTCTGTTCAAGTCGGACTCGGTACATTGATCGAACTCGCTCGTGGCTCTTTGAGCAAGATGGCGGTCAGCCTGCAGGCACCGTTGGTGCAGTACAGCTTCCGCCTCGATGACACCCTGGTGCCGGTCAACCCGTTGATCGGCCAGCCCCTGCGCCTGGAATACCTCGGCGCCATTCACTGCAACCATTGTGGCAAGCGCACCAAGACCAGCTTCAGCCAGGGGTATTGCTACCCCTGCATGACCAAGCTGGCCCAGTGCGACGTGTGCATCATGGCCCCGGAAAAATGCCACTACGATGCCGGCACCTGCCGCGAGCCGTCGTGGGGCGAACAGTTCTGCATGACCGACCACGTGGTCTACCTGGCCAACTCCTCGGGCATCAAGGTGGGCATCACCCGCGCCACCCAGCTGCCCACCCGCTGGCTCGACCAGGGCGCCATCCAGGCCCTGCCGATCATGCGCGTGGCCACCCGCCAGCAATCGGGCCTGGTCGAAGACGTGCTGCGCAGCCAGGTGCCCGACCGCACCAACTGGCGCGCGCTGCTCAAGGGCGACGCCGAAGCGCTCGACCTGCCGGCCATCCGCGAGCAGGTGTTCGACGCCTGCGCCGATGGCCTGCGCGACCTGCAGGCCCGCTTTGGCCTGCAGGCGATCCAGCCGCTGCCCGATGCCGAAGTGGTGCAGATGAACTACCCGGTCGAGGCCTACCCGAAAAAGATCGTCAGCTTCAACCTCGACAAGGACCCGGTGGCCGAAGGCACGCTGCTGGGCATCAAGGGCCAGTACCTGATCTTCGACACCGGCGTGATCAACATTCGCAAGTACACGGCCTACCAGTTGGCCGTGCTCCAGTAAAAAGGACCTGCACATGCGTACCGAACAACCGCAAGTGATCTACCTCAAGGACTACCAGGCGCCCGAGTACCTGATCGACGAGACGCACCTGACCTTCGAACTGTTCGAGGACCACACCCTGGTCCATGCGCAACTGGTCATGCGCCGCAACCCGGCACGCGGTGCCGGGCTGCCGCCGCTGGTGCTCGATGGCCAGCAGCTGGAGCTGCTGCGTGCCTCGCTCGACGATGCCGAGCTGCAGGCCGGTGACTACCAGCTCGAAGCCGACAGCCTGACCGTCCAGCCCAAGGCCGAGCGCTTCACCCTCGACACCAGCGTGAAGATCCACCCTGAAAGCAACACCGCGCTGGAAGGCCTGTACAAGTCCGGCAAGATGTTCTGCACCCAGTGCGAGGCCGAAGGTTTCCGCAAGATCACCTACTACCTCGACCGCCCCGATGTGATGAGCACCTTCACCACCACGGTGATCGCCGAACAGCATCGCTACCCCGTGCTGCTTTCCAACGGCAACCCGATCGGCAGCGGGCCGGCTGAAGACGGCCGCCACTGGGCAACCTGGGAAGACCCGTTCATGAAGCCGGCGTACCTGTTCGCGCTGGTGGCCGGTGACCTTTGGTGCGTGGAGGACAACTTCA
Organism: Pantoea sp. Tr-811; assembly: GCF_011752535.1. NCBI lineage: Bacteria > Pseudomonadati > Pseudomonadota > Gammaproteobacteria > Enterobacterales > Erwiniaceae > Pantoea > Pantoea sp. Tr-811. The sequence goes on along the minus strand of NZ_VWXJ01000005.1, from coordinate 362,561 downwards.
CCCGCCAGTCCGGCCGCGACGTGACCCTGCGCATCTATGTCGAGCCCGAGAACATCGACAAGTGCGACCACGCCATGGTCAGCCTGAAGAAGTCCATGCGTTGGGACGAAGAGGTGTATGGCCGCGAGTACGACCTGGACATCTTCATGATCGTCGCGGTCAACGACTTCAACATGGGCGCCATGGAAAACAAGGGCCTGAACATCTTCAACTCCAGTTGCGTGCTGGCCCGCGCCGAAACCGCCACCGACGCCGCCCACCAGCGTGTCGAGGGTGTGGTCGCCCACGAGTACTTCCACAACTGGTCGGGCAACCGCGTCACGTGCCGCGACTGGTTCCAGCTGTCGCTCAAGGAAGGCTTCACGGTGTTCCGCGATGCCGAGTTCAGCGCCGACATGAACTCGCGCACGGTCAAGCGCATCGAGGACGTCGCCTACCTGCGTACCCACCAGTTCGCCGAAGACGCCGGCCCCATGGCCCACCCGGTGCGCCCGGACAGCTTCATCGAAATCTCCAACTTCTACACCCTGACGGTGTACGAGAAGGGCGCCGAAGTGGTGCGCATGGTGCGTACGCTGTTGGGCGCAGACGGTTTCCGCAAGGGCAGCGACCTGTACTTCGAGCGCCACGATGGCCAGGCGGTCACCACCGACGACTTCATCAAGGCCATGGAAGACGCCAACGGCGTCGACCTCACCCAGTTCAAGCGCTGGTACAACCAGGCCGGCACCCCGCGCCTGGCGGTCAGCGAAGCCTATGATGGCGCCGCCCAGACCTACAGCCTGACCTTCCGCCAGAGCTGCCCGCAAACCCCGGACAAGGCCGAGAAACTGCCGTTCGTGATTCCGGTGGAACTGGGCCTGCTCGATGCCCAGGGCAACGACCTGCCACTGCAACTGGCCGGTGAAGCCAGCCCTGGGGCCAGCAGCCGCGTGCTATCGGTGACCGAGGCCGAGCAGACCTTCACCTTCCAGGGCATAGCCGCCAAGCCGCTGCCGTCGCTGCTGCGCGGCTTCAGCGCGCCGGTGAAGTTGAGCTTCCCCTACGACCGTGACCAGCTGATGTTCCTGATGCAGCACGACAGCGATGGCTTCAACCGCTGGGAAGCGGGCCAGCAATTGTCGGTGCAGGTGCTGCAGGAGCTGATCGGCCAGTACCAGCGCGGCGCAGCGCTCACCCTTGACCAGCGCCTGATTACCGCGCTCGGCACGGTGCTGGGCAATGCATCGCTCGACCCCGCCATGGTTGCCGAAATGCTCTCGCTGCCCGGTGAAGCCTACCTCACCGAGATCAGCCAGGTGGCGGACGTGGACGCCATTCACGCGGCCCGCGAGTTCGCCCGCCAGCAAATCGCCGAACAGCTGTTCGACGCGCTGTGGGCGCGCTACCAGGCCAACCGTGAGGTGTCGCGCAACACCGCCTATGTGGCCGCGGCCGAGCACTTCGCCCGCCGCAGCCTGCAGAACATCGCGCTGTCGTACCTGATGCAGAGCGGCAAGGCGCAGGTGCTGGAAGCGACCCTGGAGCAATTCGAGCACTGCGACAACATGACCGAGCGCCTGACCGCGCTGGCGGTGCTGGTCAACTCGCCTTTCGAGGCCGAGCGCGCCAAGGCCCTGGAGTCCTTTGCCGAGCACTTCAAGGACAACCCGCTGGTCATGGACCAGTGGTTCAGCGTGCAGGCGGCCAGCACCTTGCCGGGCGGCCTGGCACGGGTCAAGGCGCTGATGCAGCACCCGGCGTTCACCTTGAAGAACCCGAACAAGGTCCGGGCGTTGATCGGCGCCTTTGCCGGGCAGAACCTGGTGAACTTCCACGCAGCCGACGGTTCGGGTTATCGCTTCCTGGCGGACTTGGTGATCGAGCTCAACGCGTTGAACCCGCAGATTGCTTCGCGCCAACTGGCACCGCTGACCCGCTGGCGCAAGTACGACGACGCGCGGCAGGTGCTGATGAAGGGCGAGCTGGAGCGGATTCTGGCTTCCGGTGAGCTGTCCAGCGATGTGTATGAAGTGGTGAGCAAGAGCCTGGCTTGAGTTTTTGGTAGCCAGAACCGGCCTATTCGCAGGGCAAGCCCGCTCCTACAGGGATCGCATACCTCTGTAGGAGCGGGCTTGCCCCGCGAAGCTTTTGGGCGGTTAACAAAACATAACGTCTTGTCCGTTGTATTCGCGCAACCTTCCCCGATACGATCCCTCCAGGCTACGGCAAGCCTCTAGCACAGGCTTTTCACAGCACAGACCCACCAAGAAGAACACAACAGGGGATGGTCATGAAGGAGCGGGTGATGACGCAAGCCAGGCGTGGTGCCTGGCCGCTGGCGGCCGGTGCGATGCTGGCGCTGGCACTGGGCATGTGGGCCGACAGCGCGCAAGCCGCTGGCGCCGACGAATACTCCACCGAATCGGCCAAGGCCAGCCAGAGCCTGTTGATCGGCGCCACCCATGCCGGCAAGCGCCTGGTGGTGGTGGGTGATCGCGGGCATATCCTGTTCTCCGACGACCAGGGCGCCACGTGGACCCAGGCCCGGGTGCCTACCCGGCAGTTGCTCACCGCCGTGTACTTCCTCGACGACAAACGCGGCTGGGCCGTAGGCCACGATGCACAGGTGCTGGCCAGCAACGACGGCGGCGCAACCTGGAGCAAGCAGTTCGAAGATCTTGCCCGCGAAGCGCCCCTGCTCGACCTGACCTTCCTCGACGCCCAGCACGGCTTTGCCGTGGGCGCCTACGGGGCGTTGCTGGAAACCACCGATGGCGGCCAGCATTGGAATGACATCGCCGAGCGCCTGGACAACCCCGACCAACTGCACCTCAATGGCATCACCCGGGTGCGCGACGCCGGCTTGTTCATCGTCGGCGAGCAGGGCGGCATGTTCCGCTCCAGCGACAACGGGCAAACCTGGGCCAAGGTCCAGGGCCCCTACGAGGGCTCGCTGTTCGGCGTGATCGGCACTGCCGCGCCGCGCACCCTGTTGGCCTACGGCCTGCGCGGCAATCTGTTCCGCTCCACCGACTTCGGTGACAGCTGGCAGCCCATCGCCCTCAAGGCCGCACGCGGCGAGCTCGAATTCGGCCTGGCAGGCGCTACGCTTGTCGAAGACGGCAGCCTGGTGCTGGTGGGCAATGGCGGCAGCGTGCTGCGCAGCACCGATGACGGGCAGAACTTCAGCGTCTACAACCGCGCCGACCGCATCGCCCTGGCCGGCGTCAGCGGCCTGGCCAATGGCGGCCTGCTGCTGGTGGGGCAGGGTGGCGTCCACCTGGCCGGCGCCGACGGTGCGGACCTGCCTGCCAAGGAGGTGCGGCCATGACCAGCAGGGAGAGCATCACCATGCACCCGCACCACCAGGACAAGGCCACGCTGCTCGAACGCCTGATCTTCAACAACCGCCCGGTGGTCATCGCCCTGTGCCTGCTGGTCAGCATCTTCCTGTTCTGGCAGGCCACGCAGATTCGCCCCTCGACCAGTTTCGAGAAGATGATCCCGCTGCAGCACCCCTTCATCGAACAGATGATGGAACACCGCAACGACCTGGCCAACCTCGGCAACACCGTGCGCATTTCGGTGGAGGCGGTCAACGGCGACATCTTCGACAAGGACTACATGGAGACCCTGCGCCAGATCCACGACGAGGTGTTCTACATCCCCGGCGTCGACCGCGCCGGGCTGAAATCGCTGTGGAGCCCCAGCGTGCGCTGGAGCGAGGTCACCGAGGAGGGCTTCTCCGGTGGCGAGGTGATTCCCAACACCTACAACGGCTCCCAGGACAGCCTCGACAGCCTGCGCGACAACGTGCTCAAGTCGGGCCAGGTGGGGCGCCTGGTGGGTAACAACTTCAAGTCCAGCATCGTCGACGTGCCGCTGCTGGAAAGCTTCCCCGACCCGCAGGACCCCGGCCGGCAGGTGAAGCTCGACTACCAGCAGTTCTCGCACCAACTGGAGGAGAAAATCCGCGACAAGTTCCAGGCGCAGAACCCCAACGTGAAAATCCACATCATCGGTTTTGCCAAGAAGGTCGGCGACCTGATCGATGGCCTAGTGATGGTGGCGATGTTCTTCGGCGTGGCCCTGGCGATTACCTGGGTGCTGCTGTACTGGTTTACCTGGTGCATCCGCAGCACCGTTGCCGTGCTCATCACCACCCTGGTGGCGGTGGTGTGGCAGCTGGGCCTGATGCATGCCGTGGGCTTCGGCCTGGATCCCTACTCGATGCTGGTGCCGTTCCTGATCTTCGCCATCGGCATTTCTCACGGGGTGCAGAAGATCAACGGCATCGCCCTGCAGTCCAGCGACGCCGACAACGCCCTGACCGCCGCTCGGCGCACCTTCCGCCAGTTGTTCCTGCCGGGGATGATCGCCATTCTCGCCGACGCGGTGGGCTTCATCACCTTGCTGATCATCGACATCGGGGTGATCCGCGAGCTGGCCATCGGCGCCTCGATTGGCGTGGCGGTGATCGTCTTCACCAACCTGATCCTGCTACCGGTGGCTATTTCCTACGTTGGCATCAGCAAGAAGGCCATCGAACGCAGCAAGAAGGACGCGACCTGCGAGCACCCGTTCTGGCGCCTGCTGTCGAACTTCGCCAGTGCCAAGGTGGCGCCGGTGTCGATTGCCCTGGCCCTGGTGATGTTCGCTGGCGGCCTGTGGTACAGCCAGAACCTGAAGATCGGCGACCTCGACCAGGGCGCGCCGGAGCTGCGCCCCGACTCGCGCTACAACCAGGACAACAACTTCATCATCAGCAACTATTCCACCAGTTCCGATGTGCTGGTGATCATGGTCAAGACTCCGCCGGAAAGCTGCTCGATCCACTCGACCATGGCGCCGGTCGACGAGTTGATGTGGACCATGGAGAACACCCCGGGCGTGCAGTCGGCCATTTCCCTGGTGACGGTGTCCAAGCAGGTAATCAAGGGCATGAACGAGGGCAGCCTGAAATGGGAAACCCTTTCGCGCAACCCGGACGTGCTGAACAACTCCATCGCCCGTGCCGACGGCCTGTACAACGCCGACTGCTCGCTGGCGCCGGTGCTGGTGTTCCTCAACGACCACAAGGCCGAAACCCTGGAACGGGTGACCAGCGTGGCCAAGGCCTTTGCCGACAGCCATGACAAGCAGGGCCTGCAGTTCCTCCTGGCCGCCGGTAACGCCGGGATCGAGGCCGCCACCAACGAGGTAATCAAGTCGGCCGAGTTGACCATCCTGATCCTGGTCTATCTGTGCGTGGCGGTGATGTGCATGATCACCTTCCGCTCATTCGCCGCCACCCTGTGCATCGTGCTGCCGCTGGTGCTCACCTCGGTACTGGGTAACGCGCTGATGGCGTTCATGGGCATTGGCGTGAAGGTTGCCACCTTGCCGGTGGTGGCCCTGGGCGTGGGCATTGGCGTGGACTACGGCATTTACATCTACAGCCGCCTGGAAAGCTTCCTGCGCGCCGGGTTGCCGTTGCAGGAAGCCTATTACCAGACCCTGCGCTCGACAGGTAAAGCGGTGCTGTTCACCGGCCTGTGCCTGGCCATTGGCGTGTGCACCTGGATCTTCTCGGCCATCAAGTTCCAGGCCGACATGGGCTTGATGCTGACCTTCATGCTGCTGTGGAACATGTTTGGCGCGCTGTGGCTACTGCCGGCGCTGGCGCGGTTCCTCATCAAGCCGGAGAAAATGGCGGGCAAACAGGGCGGCTCGATCTTCGCCCATTGAATCGCTGGGGCTGCAAAGCAGCCCCAGGGGTTATACTGCCAGCTCATTTTCAAACGGTATTCCCATGTCTTCCCTCGCCACCGCCCTCGCATCCTGCGACATGCTCCTGATCGACGGCCTGCATGCCTTCGACTTCACCTGCGACGCCAACGGCCTTACCGTCGAATGCATGGACGGCCGCCAGCACCGTCGCTGGTCCTTTACCCCGGAGCAAGTCGCTGCTGCGGTTGCCAGCGGCGATGAATGGCAACTGGCCGATGCCCAGGGCGAGCATCGTCTAATCTGTATGAGTGCCTTGCGTGCCCCGGATGAAGACGATGAAGAACCGGACCTGGACGAGCCTGCTGACCGCTAGCCTGATGAGCCTGACAATCGCCGCCCAGGCAGCCACGCTGCTGGTGGGCAGCTACACCGATGGCCAAAGCCAGGGCATCTACCGCTACACGTTCGACACCAAGACCGGGCAGATCGCGCCCACGCCGCTGCAGGTGGTCAAGAGTGTCAGCCCCTCCTGGCTGGTGCTGTCGGCCGACCAGCGCCAGCTGTTTGCGGTCAACGAAACCGTCAATGGCCAGGTCAGCAGCTTCAGCGTCAGTGCCAAGGGCGAGATCAAGCCGCTGAACCAGGTGGCCAGCCGCGGCGACGAGCCCACCCACGCCAGCCTCAGCCGTGACCAGCGCTACCTGTTCGTCGCCAACTACGCCGTTGCCCCCAACCCGGGCGGCAGCCTGGTGGTGATCCCGGTGGCCAAGGACGGCAAGCTCAAGGAGGTGGTCCAGAAGTTGCGGCACACTCCCAGCAAGGTGAACCCCGAACGCCAGGCCGGTGCCCACGTGCATTCGCTGGTGCTGTCGCCGGATGGCCAGCACGTGTATGCCTGCGACCTGGGCGCCGACAAGGTGTTCATCTACCGTTACGACGGCGCCAGCGCCGACCACCCGCTGAGCCCGGCGATTCCCGCTGCGGTCGACCTGCCACCGGGCAGCGGCCCGCGCCATTTGCTGTTCGACGCCAAGGGCCGGCATGCCTACCTGACGCTTGAAATGAGCGGCGAAGTGGTGATGTTCGACGTCAAGGACGATGCCTTGCTTGAGCGTCAGCGCTTGCCCCTGACCGAGCGCCAGGACGCTGCGGCGAAAGCCTCCGGCGGGCTGCACCTGTCAGCCGATGGGCGCTTTCTGTACGTGAGCAACCGCGGCACGGCGAATGAGATCGTGGTATTCAGCGTGGGCAAGGACGACGGCCAGCTGAGTTTCCTGCAGCGCCGTTCGGTGGAAGGCGATCACCCACGGGAATTCGCCCTCGACCCCAGCGACAACTTCCTGCTGGTGGCCAACCAGAAAAGCAACCAGATCGTGGTCATGCGCCGCGACCCGCGCAGCGGCAAGCTGGGCGAAACGGTGCAGGCCTTCACCCAGGACGCGCCGTCGGACCTCAAGTTCATCGAGTAGCGTTCACGCCCCCGGAAGGGGGCGTGAACTATCGATACCGCTAATAATCCCTACCAGCGCAATGAATTTCTGCAGCTGGCCTCGGCGGCGTAAGTTTGACCCAAGGCCCAAGTGGCTGAACGTCAAACTCAAAACGTCGAGGTCAGCCCCATGAACTTCAACCTTTTCCCCGTGATCGCCGCCTCTGCCATTTCCGCCTCCGTGGTGCTGCCGGCCCATGCCCATGCCGACAGCAGCAAGGCATCGGCCACCCACAGCTACACCGAGCAGTACCTGCGCCAGAGCGCCAACTTCCATGCTGCACTGAGCGCCAAGCACGGCCACTGACTCAAGCCTGACTCGGACCCTGTAGGAGCGAGCCTTGCTCGCGATGGGTCGCGCAGCGGCCCCAGGTTTTCAGCTTCGCAGCCCGTATTGCCGGGGCTGCTTTGCAGCCCATCGCGAGCAAGGCTCGCTCCTACAGGGGCCATGAAATGCTTGAGACAGGTGTCTAACGTGCCATGACCGACTTGAACAGGTCCGACGCCAGCCACCCCTCCAGCCAGCTCCGCACCCGCGGATAAGCCGCCTCGGCGAACCACTGCGGTTCGACCCCGGCAAACTGGCGCATCAGGGGCAACAGCGCGGCATCGGCCAGGCTCGCCTGTTCGGCCAGCAGGAACGCCCGGCCTTCAAGCAACGTCTCAAGCTCCGCCAGCCAGGCCTCGGCCTGCTGGCGGTAGTGCTCGCGTGAATGCTCGGGGTAGCGCTCGGCATACTTGTACAGGTTCACCTGCGCCTTGAACGTGCTGTCGTTGCGGGCAATCAGCGCCTCGGCGTGCTGCGCCGCCAGCGGGTCGGCCTGCAGGCGCCAGTCTTGCGGGTCGTGCTGCTCAAGCGCCCAGCGCATGATGTCCAGGCTCTCCTCCAGTACCCCGGCACCGGTGTCGAGCACCGGCACCGTGCCCTTGGGCGACAGCGCCAGCAACGCCGGCGGCTTGTTCTTCATCGCCACCTCGACGATGTCCACCGCACAGCCGGCATAGCGCAGCGCCAGGCGCGCGCGCATGGCCCAGGGGCAGCGGCGGAACGAGTAGAGGATCACCCGCACACCTCCACATCACTCAGGCCATTGCCCTGGCGCCGTACCTGGATCTGCACCGGAATGCGCTCGTGCATTTCCTGCACGTGGGAAATCACCGCCACCTTGCGCCCCTGGGCCTGCAGGCCGTCGAGCGCGTCCATGGCCAGTTGCAGCGATTCAGGGTCGAGGCTGCCGAAGCCTTCGTCGATGAACAGCGACTCGATGCGCAACGTGCTCGACGCCATCGAGGCCAGGCCCAGGGCCAGGGCCAGCGACACCAGGAACGTCTCGCCACCGGACAGCGAGTGCACCGAGCGCAGCTCATCGCCCATTTCCGTGTCCAGCACCAGCAGGCCCAGGGCGCTGCCACCGCGCTTGAGGCGGTAGCGCCGGGCCAGCTGGCGCAACTGGGCGTTGGCGTGGTGCAGCAGCAGGTCGAGGTTGTAGCCCTGGGCGATCTTGCGGAACACGTCGCCTGAGGCCGAGCCGATCAGGGCATTCAAGCGCGCCCAGCGTTGCCACTGCTGGTAGGCCTGTTCGATTTCCCCGGCCAGGGCGGCACTGGCCTGCTGGCGGCGCTGGTCGTCGGCCTGCTGCGCACGCAGCTCTGCGCAGTGCTGTTCGTGGCCTGCCAGGCCTTCGCGCAGCGCCGCCAGGGCCTGTTCGAGGTCTTCGACCGAGCTTTCCACGGTCATCAGTGCGGCATGTTGCTGCAGGCGCTGTTCGCGCTCCTGGAACAGCACGCGGCCTTGTTCGATGGCTTTCTGCGCACTTTCCAGGCGCTGGCGCAGCTCGCCCAGCTGGGCGTCGTCCATGGCCAGCAGGCGGTCGAGGCCTGCGTCGTCCAGTTCCGGGTGCGCGGCGCGCCATTGGGCGATGTCGCCTTGCAACTGCTGGCATTCAAGCGCCAGGGCCTGCTGTTGCTGGCCGCTGGCCTTGAGTTCGGTGGCCAGTTGCACGCCCTGGGTGTGCAGGGCTTGCAGGCGCTGGGCGGTGTCGGCGTCGAGGGCGCGGGCCTGTTCCAGTTGCGTGTCCAGATGCTGCTGCCAGGCCTCGGCGTTGGCATGCTCGCCAAGCAGTTCGGCCAGGGCGGCCTGGGCCTGCTGGCGCTGGGTGTCGACGCTGGCAAGCTGCTGGCGCGCCTGCTCCAGGGCCTGCAGCCGTGCCTGTTGCTGGTCGCGCAGTTTGTCCAGCTGGCCTTGGCGGGCCTGCTGTTCGTCCTGTTCGTCCTTGCGTTGCTCCAGCTGCTGCAGGCGTTGGGCGATCTGCTGGTCGAGGGCCAGGAATGCATGGGCCGGGTCGTCGCCCAGGGCTTTGAGCACATCGTCCGGCAGCACGCTGGCCAGGTCACTCAGGCCTTGCTGCAGTTGTTGCTCGTCGCTGGCCAAGGCTTGGTGTTGATGGTCCAGGTTGCGCTGGGCCTGCTGCTGGGCCTGCTCGGCAGCCTGCAGTTGCTGGTTGAGGCGGGCGGCATCCTTTTGCAGGGCGAGCAGGGCGCTCTGGCGCTTTTCGTCCTTGCCAATTTCTTCGTCCAGGCGCCGTAGCTGGCTGTCGAGCCAGGCGCTGCGGGCCTTGTCGTCCTGGGGCGCGAGCGCCGGCCACAGGCTGTGGGCCTGCACCTGGGCCACCAGCGGCTGCAGCTGCTCACCCAGTTGCTGTTGCTGCTGCTGGTAATCCTTGAGCTGGGCATTGACCACACCCAGCTGGGTGCGCAGCTCGACCAGCTTGCCGTTGAGGGTTTCGACCTGCTTCTGCGCCGCGTCCTCTTCGGCCTGGTCGTGGCGGCCCAGGCTTTGCAGCAACGCTTCGGGTTGGTGGAACGGGTGTTCGGCGCTGCCGCACACCGGGCAAGGCTCGCCCTCGCGCAGCTGGCCACGCAGTTCCTCGACGCTGGTGTTGCGGGCCATGCGCTGGCGTTCGAGCAACTGGCGGGTGACGTTGAGCGCTTGCTCGGCGGCCTCAAGCTCGGCCTTGGCGGCGGTGCCTTCGCCGATCAGGTGCTGGCGTTGCTGCATGGCCTGCTGCTGGCGGCCACGCAGGCTGTCGAGCTGCTGGCGCACGTCCAGTTCGCGGCCGTGCAGGCGCGACAGCTCCTCGACGGCGCGTTGCTGTTTGCGGTTGTCTTGCAACATGCCGCCGAGCAGGTCGATTTGTTCAGCCAGGGCCTGGGGCTCGGCCTTGGCTTCGCGGAACAGCAGCTCGTAGTGCTCGCGCTGGCCCTGCAGCTGGGCATTGGCCTGGCTGGCCTGGGCCTGCAGGCCCGGCAGTTCCTCACGGCCCTTGGCCAGGCGCCCGCCAATCAGCATCACTTGCTTGAGCTGCGGCAGGTAGGCCTGCCAGGCGCTGGCCAACCCTGCCAGGTGCTCGCTGTCGGCCAGGGCGGTGTCGATCAGGGCCAGTTGTTGCTGGCTGCGCTGCTGGTTTTCTTCCAGCTGCTGCAGGTGTTGCTGGCCTTCGCCCACGTGCTGCTCGGCCTGCTGGGCGGCAGTGGTTTGCGCGGTGAGTGCTTCATCCAGGCGGGTGAGGGTGTCTTGGCCGGCGAACGCCTGGCGCAGGCGCGGGGCGTTTTCGCCGTGCTGGGCCTGTTGCTGGGCCAAGGCGTCGCGGGCGGCCGCCTGGGCCTGCTCAAGTTCGCCGGTGGCACCCTGCAGTTCACTTTGCCGGTGCTGTTGCTCGGCGATCTGCGCGCCCAGCGTTGCCAATTGCGCCGCGAGCATTTGCTGGCGGTGGAACTGGTGGCGCTGGGGGGCCAGGCGTTCCAGGCGCTGCAGGTCCAGGCGCTGTTCGGCCAGTTGCTGCCAGCCGTCTTCGGCGGCCTGCAGGGCGGTGCTGGCGGCGCTGTGCTGGGCGTGCAGCTGGCGCTGCTCCTCAAGCCAGATGCGTTGCTGCTCCAGTTGCCGCTCGCCGGCCTGGTCGGCCTTGAGCTGCTGCAGCGCCTGCTCCAGTTGTTGGTCCAGCTCGGCGCGGGCTTCACTGGCCATTGGCAGCAAGTGGCTGGCGCGGTCGTTGAGGGCTTTGTGCGCCTCGCCGGTTTCCCGTGCCTTGCTGAAGGCGCGCTGGCCGAGGCGGGTGTAGATGGCGGTGTTGGTGAGCTTTTCCAGCAGCTCGCTGCGGTCTTTGTCGTCGGCCTTGAGGAATGCGCCGAATTCGCTTTGCGCCAGCATGACCGCGCGGGTGAACTGCTCGAAGTTCAGGCCCAGGCGGGCCTCGATCAATTGCTTGTATTCGTTCTTGCCGCTGCCCAGTACCTGCTCGCTGTCCAGGTCGTAGAGGCTCTGGCGGCTGTGCTGGAGCTTGCCGTTGGCTTTGTCGCGGGCGCGGTTGGCTTCCCAGCGGGCGCGGTAGCGGTGGCCGTCGATGCCCACGAAGTCGACTTCTGCAAAGCCACTGCCGGTGCCGCGGCGCAGCAGGTTGCGCGGGTCGGAGGTGGGAATTTCACCGTCGGCGTCGGGCACCTTGGCCTCGCGGCCGATGTCGTTGAGCCGCGGCACGGTGCCGAACAGGGCCAGGCACAGGGCGTCAAGCAGGGTGCTCTTGCCGGCGCCAGTCGGCCCGGTGATGGCGAACAGGCCGGCGCTGGCCAGGGGTTCGGCGGTGAAGTCGATGTCCACAGGCCCTGCCAGGGATGCCAGGTTCTTCAGGCGGATGGCGAGAATCTTCATGGCTGTTCCTCTTCTTGCTGCACGTCTTGCAGCAGCTGGGCGAAGTCGGCCAGGGTCTGCTCGTCCACGGGGCTGCCGTAGGCTTGTTCCCAGGCGCGGCCGAACAAGTCATGGGGCGTCATCTGGGCCAGTTCGACGAAGGCCATGTCGTCATCCTCGGCGGTGCCGGCGCCTGCGTACTCGGCGCTGATGCGGATCAGCCGCACCGCTTTGCCATGCAGGGCGTTTTCAACCTGCTGGCGCAGGTCGGGCTGTGGTTCGTCCAGGCGTACGCGCACTTCCAGCCACGGCTGGCGGTTGGGGTCTTCCAGCAGGTCGACCACCGGCAGCTCGGCCAACTGCTCAAGCAGCTCGCCCAACGGCGCCGGGCCGACCCGCTGCAGGGCGACCGCACGGGGGATGGGGCGCGGCTCGACGCTGACCAGCTCGGTGCCATCGAGCTCGACCTCCAGCACCTGGTGCGGGTAGTTGATTTCGGCGAACGACAACGGAATTGGCGAGCCGCTGTAGCGGATGCGGGTTTCGCGGTTGACCTTCTGCGGCTTGTGCAAGTGGCCGAGGGCGACGTAGCTGATGGCTTTGTCGAACAGCTTGGCCGGCAGCGCCTCGGCGTTGCCGATAATCAGGCTGCGTTCGGAGTCTTCCGACACTGCGCCACCGGCCATGTGTGCGTGGCTGATGGCGACCAGTGCCTGGCCCTTCTTGCGCTTTTTCTGGGCGGCGGCGATCAGCTGCTGGTGCACCTGGGTGATGCCTTGCAGGTAGTCCTCGCCCAGTTGCGGGCCGGTGACTTCGGCCGGGCGCAGGAAGGGCAGGGCGAGGCACCAGGCGGCGACCTTGCCACGGCCATTGGTCAGCGGGATCAGCAGGCGTTCGGCGTCCAGCTGGCCTTCGTCGAGCCAGTGCACGCGGCCCAGGGCATGGGTGCGCAGGCGGCGCATCAGCGCGGCGGGCAGCTCGATGCGCGAGCCGGAATCGTGGTTGCCGGCGATCATCACGATGTCCAGTTTCGGCTGTTGCTCATGGGCCTGGACGATGAAGTCGTAGAGCCGTTCCTGGGCTTTGACCGGTGGGTTGACCGTGTCGAAGATATCCCCGGCGATCAGCAGCGCGTCTGGCTGGCGCAGCTGCAGCTGGCCGAGCAGCCAGTCGAGGAAGCAGGCGTGTTCGAAGTCGCGTTCCTGGCCGTGCAGGCTTTGGCCCAGGTGCCAGTCGGAGGTGTGAAACAGACGCATGGATGACCTGTTGGAAGGGAGCTGGGGGGCTTTGGGGTTGGGGCGGTATGGTAACGCAAGTGCAGGTTGGCCTGTACCGGCCTCTTCGCGGGCAAGCCCGCTCCCACAGGGATACCATTTCCCGTGGCCTGTGGGAGCGGGCTTGCCCGCGAAGAGGCCGGTAGGTCAATGCATCATTTCGGATACAGCGGCGGCAAGCTCCCACTCTCCCCAGCCGGCAACAACACCTGCTCGGCCGGTGGAATGGTACCGATCGCCCGCCACAGGTCCTCACCCTGCCAATACTGCCCGCTCTCGCTGTACAGCGCCCCGTTCAGCCCATCCAGGGCATCCGACAACGGCACGAAACGCGCCGCCATCTCAGCCAGGGTTTCCGGCTGCTGCCGGGCCCAGGCGTCCAGCGCCTGGCGGGTGGCCTGGGGGTCGTTGGCCAAACACGCCCGCTTGAGGTCGTCCAGCAGCGTGCGCGGGCTTGGGCCGTTCTGCGCAGCGCGCAGCACCGCCGGTTGCGAGCGGGCGCGCCACCACAGGGCAAACCCAAGCAGCGTGGTCAGGGCGAACACCATCGTTGCCAGCTGCCATGGCCACAGCAGCGGGTTGCCCGCGCTGCTGTCGCCTACCGGCGTGTCCGCGCTCAGGGCCGGGTTGTCTTCCACGTTCAGGGTGCGCGCCGGCAGGCTGCTGTGCTCCAGGTGATCCTCGCGGGTGTTCCACCAGGTGATTTCCAGCGCCGGCAGGGCCAGCTCGCCGCTGTGGGTCGGCACCAGCGCCTCGCGCTCTTCGCGGTTGGCGGTCATGCCGCGTTCGTTGATTTCATTGCGCAGCACCGGTTGGTCCGGGTAGCGGCGCAGGCCGACGATTTCGGTGGCCGGCAGTTGCGGCAGTTGGGTGCTCGACAGGCCCTCGGCACGCAGGGTGATGCTGCGGGTCAGCGAATCGCCGATTTGTGGCTGCTGGCTGGCGGGGTCGGGGCTCCAGTGTTCTTCCAGGTTCAGGCTGCGCGCTGGCAGCCAGGGCACACCGGCCGGCCAGGCCGCCGGGATCGCCCGCACGGTCAGGTGCAGGGGCAGTGAACTGACCTGCACCTGGCGCCCGGCCCGCGGCGTGCCCGCGCCTTGCTGGGGGTCGGCGGCGGCGGTGGCGGTGAAGGTCAGCGGTGGTATGTCCAGGCTGCCGCTTTGCTGCGGGTACAGCGCGTAGCGGGTTTCGATCACGCCGTGGCGTACACCGTTGATTTCCTTCTCATAGGTGCGCGACTCACCCAGCGGTTCGACCTTGGCGTTCTCCAGCTGCAGGGGGCTGAGGCTGCTGTCGTCGTACAGCGACACCGAATGGTAGATGCGCAGGGTCAGCACCGCCTGGGCTTGGACGTACACCTCGGTGTTGTCCAGGGTGGCTTCGACGAACACCTGCGAAGCGCTATCCGGGCGGCTGGCGTCGGCCTGCAGCACCTGCAGGTCGATGGCCTGGCTGCGCGACTGGCCCAGTTGCAGCTCGGGGATCTGCAGGCTGCCACTGCGCCGTGGCAGCAGGGTGATGATCCAGCGGGTGCTGGCGCGGGTTTCCCCGTCCAGGGTGTGCAGGCTGTTCAACTGGCGCGTGCCGCGCACCTCGAAGTCAGTCTCCAGGGCTCGCAGGTCGGGCTTGCCGAACTGGGTCACGTCCTGGCTTTCGAGGGTCAGTTCAAGGGTTTCGCCGGCTTGCACGCGGGTGCGGTCGACGCTGGCTTGCAGCGCCGGCACGGCCTGGGCCATGGCGGCCCAGAGCAGGCTGAGAAGAAAGACGCCGAAGCGACTCATCGTGTTTTTTCCTGATGCAATTGCTGTTCATACCAGAATTTGCGCCGCAGCAGCTCCGCCGGATTGTCGGGGATCTCCCGCAGCCATTGTTCCAGGGCCTGGCGCTGTTCGGCATCGAGGCTGGTCGACACCGGGCGCTGCGGCGGCTGGGTAATGCTGTCGTCGTCACTGCCTTGGTTGCCGGGCCCGGCCTGGCTGTTGCCGCTGCCTTCGCCGGGTTGTTCGGCGCTGGCCTGTTGTTCATTGCCGGGCGAGCCTTGGGCAGGGCTGCTGGCCGAGCTGCTGTTGCCTTCCGTTTCGCTGCCGGGCGTGCCCTGGGCATCGGGGTTGGCAGGTTGCTCCTCGGCCTGGGCCTGGCGTTGTTGCAGCAACTGTTGCACCAGCGCCTGGTTGGCCAGCGCCGGCTGCAGGTCGGGCTGGCGTTCCAGGGCCTGTTCGTAGGCGTCCAGGGCGGCTTCCAGCTCGCCGCCGCGGGCCAGGGCATTGCCTCGATTGTAGTGGGCGGCGGCGCTGTTGCCTTGGGCGAAGGCTTGGGCGGCACCGGCATAGTCGCCGGCCTGGTACAGCGCCATGCCCCGCCACAGGGGGTTCTGGAAGTGTTCGGCAGCCTGCGCCGGGTGGTTCTGTTGCAGCAGGCGCTGGCCCTGTTGGTCGGGGCGCAGCCACAGGTCGTTGAACTCCAGGGCCTGGCTTGGCTGCGGCAGGGCCAGCAGCAGCGGCAGGCAGAACAGCCAGCCGCGGCGCCCGGCGCAGGCGGCCAGCAACAGCAGGGGAATCAGCAGCCAGTAACCCTGGTCGGCCCAGCTGTCGAGCTGCAAGGTGTGGCCATTGTCGTCGCGCAGGCTGTGCGGGGTGTCGAACAGGCCCAGGCCGCGCAGGTCGAGGTCGTCGATGCGGGCGTGGCGGTAGCGCCCGCCAGTGCCGTTGATGAAGGCCTTGAGGCTGGCGCTGTCCAGGCGCGGCACCAGGATGCCGCCCTGGTCGTCCTTGAGGAATTCGCCATTGGCCTGGCGCACCGGCGCCCCCTCGCGGCTGCCGATGCCCAGCATCAGCAGGCTCGGCCCCTGGCGGCCCAGGGCCTGGGTGATGCCCTGGCGTTCAGCGGCGCTCAATGCCGAGCCCACCAGCAGCAGGCGGCCCTGGCCCAGGCCGCTTTGGGCCAGCAATGCCAGGCCCTTCTGTACTGCAAGGTCGGCGCGCTGGCCGGCTTGCGGCATGATCGACGGGTCGATGGCTTCGAGCAGGTTGCGCGTGGTGCCCAGGTCGTCGGACAGCGGCACCAGGGTGTGCGCCGAGCCTGCGTAGACAATCAGCGCAGTCTGGCTGTCGCGGCGGTGTTCAAGCAGGTCGAGGATCTTGCGCCGGGCCTGCTCCAGGCGGTTGGGCGTCATGTCTTCGGCGAGCATCTGCGGGGTCAGTTCCAGCAGGATCACCAGCGGGTCGGCCGGGCGCTGGCGGGTTTCCTCAAGGCGCTGCCAGCTTGGCCCCAGCAAGGCCAGCAGCACCAGCAGCCAGGCCAGGCCCAGGGCGACCCACGGCAGTTTACTGGTGCTGCCGCTGCCGCCGCCGAGCAGCACCGGGTGGAAGGCCGGCGGCAGGATCATCTGCCAGCGCCCGGCACGCTTTTGCCGGTGCCACAGCTTGTACAGCAGCCAGGCGAGCAGCGGCAGGACCAGCAGCCAGAGCGGGCGCAGCCATTGTGGCCAGAGGTCGATCATCGCCGCCTCCTCAGGCGCAGGCGCTTCAGGCGCTGGCGCCACTCCGGGTGGGGTTGCAGGAAGCGTGGCCGGCGTAGCAGCCGGTGCAGCAGGTGGTCGGGCCATTGCACCGCCACCACCAGCAGCACGCTCAGCAGCAGGGCCAGGGCCAGCGGCCAGGCGTACAAGGCCTTGGCAGTACGCGCCTGGGTCGGTTGCTGGGCCACCGGTTCTAGCTGGTCGAGGGTATCGCCGATGGCGCTCAGCTCGGCGCCGTCGTGGGCGCGGAAATAGGCGCCGTGGGTGATGTCGGCAATTTCCCGCAGCGAGGCTTCGTCCAGGTCCAGGCTCGGGTTCAGCCCGAGCAGGCCAGGGGTGCCATTGGCGTCGGGGTTCGAACCGATACCGATGGTGTAGATGCGCACGCCTTCCTGGGCGGCCAGGCGGGCGGCGGTCAGTGGGTGGATCTGCCCGCCGTTGTTGGCGCCGTCGGTCACCAGTACCAGCACACGGCTCTGTGCCGGGCGCAGGCGCAGGCGCTTGACGGCAAGGCCGATGGCGTCGCCGATGGCGGTGTTCTTGCCGGCGATGCCGATTTGCGCTTCGTCGAGGAAGGTGCGCACGGTACGCCGGTCGAACGTCAGCGGGGCTTGCAGGTAGGCCTGGCTGCCGAACAGGATCAAGCCAACGCGGTCGCCCTCGCGGTCCTGGAGAAAATCGCCGAGCAGCGACTTGACCAGGTCCAGGCGGCTGATGTCTTCGTCCTTCCACTGCATGTCGGGGAAGTCCATCGAGCCGGACACGTCCACCGCCACCAGCAGGTCGCGGCCACTGGCGGCCACCGGCACCGGGTCGCCCAGCCATTGTGGGCGGGCGGCGGCCAGCAGCAGCAACAGCCACACCACCACGAACGGCGCCTGCTGGCGAAGGGTTGGCAGGTTCAGCCGCGCCCGGCGCCCGGCCAGGCTTTCGAGCTCATCGAGAAAGCCCACCTTGAGCACCGGCTCGCCGCTGTCGGCGGCGGGCAGCAGCAAGCGCATCAGCCACGGCAGCGGCAGCAGCAGGAAGATCCACGGCCAGGCCAGTTCAAACATGTTTGCGGATCCAGGTCTCGACCGCCTGGCTGAGCCCGGCGATGGCCTTGTCGTCGAGCTTGCACTCGGGTTTGTAGGCACCTTCGACCAGCACCATCCAGCGGGTGAGGCCGGCCGCCGGGCAGCGGTTGTCGAGAAATGCCAGCCACTGGCGGCCGTTCAGGGTGTGGCTGTTGGCGCCGGGGTAATGGTTGCGGCACAGGCGCTTGAGCAGCGCATTGATCTGCTGCAGCCAGGCGCCGGCCGGGGCGCCGTCGTAGGGGCGCGGCAGCCGGGCCAGTTCGGCCAGGGCTTCGGCGCGTACCGGGTCCAGCGGTTGCTCGGCGCGCACCGGCAAGCGCTTGCCCGGGCGCCAGCGGCGCAGGCGCCACAGGCCCCAGGCCAGCAGCGGCAGCAGCGCGAGCAGCAGCCACCAGCCCGGCGCAGGCGGCCACAGGCCTATCGGCGCAGGGGCGATCAGCGGTTGCAGCTGGTCCAGCGGGTTCATGTGGCGCTCCGCGGGCGCTGGGCATTCAGGTACTCGCGCAATTGCTCGATCATTTCGCTTTGAGTGCTCAGTGGCATCAGCAGCACGCGCAGTTTCTGCGCCATCAGCTCCCAGCGCTCCACCCGCGCCTCGGCCTGTTGGCGGTAGGCCTGGCGCAGGCTGGGGTCGAGGGTGTCGAGTTCCAGTTGCGCGCTGCGCTGGGCGAAGCGCAGCAGGCCGGCGGCGGGCAAGGCATGGTCGAGCGGGTCGGACACCGGCATCAGCAGCAGGTCGCAATGGCGCGACAGCATGGCCAGGTGTTGCTCGGCCTGGGCGCTGAGCGAGCGTTCGTCACAGATGACGATGGCCAGGCTGCCGGGGCGCAGCACTTCGCGCGCACGGCGCAGGGCAAGGCCCAGGCTGTCGACCTGGGGCGCGGCTTCGGTGTGCAGCGCCTGGTTCACCTTGGCCAGGCGGTTGAGCAATTGCAGCAGGCTCTGCTTGCTGCGCCGGGGCTTGATTTCGTGGTGTTCGTTGTCGCCGAACACCAGGCCGCCGATGCGGTCGTTATGGCCCAGCGCCGCCCAGCCAAACAGCGCTGCGGCCTGGGCGGCGAGCACCGACTTGAACTGCAGCCCCGAGCCGAAGAACAGCCGCTGGCTCTGTTCGACCAGAATGAAGATCGGCCGCTCGCGCTCCTCGTGGAACAGCTTGGTGTGCGGCTCCTGGGTACGTGCGGTCACCCGCCAGTCGATGTTGCGCACGTCGTCACCGGCCTGGTAGACGCGCACCTGGTCGAAGTCCACCCCGCGCCCGCGCAGTTTCGAGTGGTGCAGGCCCACCAGCGGGCTGCGCTGGCCGGGGCGGGAAAACAGCTGGATTTCGCGCACGCGGTGACGCATGTCGATCAGTTCGGCCAGGCCGATGCGGATGCCGTGTTCGGCCAGGTGCGCGGTGGGCATGGGTCAGGCGACGGCAACGACGTCGAGGATGCGCTGCACCACGCGGTCCTGGTCGATGCCGGCGGCTTCGGCCTCGAACGACAGGATGATGCGGTGGCGCAGCACGTCGAACAGCACGGCCTGGATGTCTTCGGGGCTGACGAAGTCGCGCCCGGCCAGCCAGGCGTGGGCCCGTGCGCAGCGGTCCAGGGCGATCGAGCCTCGGGGGCTGGCGCCGTAGGCGATCCAGTCGGCAAGCTCGGTGTCGAACTTGGCCGGGGTACGGGTGGCCATGACCAGCTGCACCAGGTATTCCTCCACGGCATCGGCCATGTACAGGTTGAGGATTTCCTTGCGCGCGGCAAAGATCGCCTGCTGGCTGACCCGCCGCTCGGGTTTCACCTCGCCGCCCAGGGCCTCGCCGCGGGCCTGGGCGAGGATGCGCCGTTCCACGGCAGCGTCCGGGAAGCCGATTTTCACGTGCATCAGGAAGCGGTCGAGCTGGGCTTCGGGCAGTGGGTAGGTGCCTTCCTGCTCGATCGGGTTCTGCGTGGCCATCACCAGGAACAGCGGCGACAGGTCGTAGGTGCTGCGGCCCACGCTGACCTGGCGCTCGGCCATGGCCTCAAGCAATGCCGACTGGACCTTGGCCGGGGCGCGGTTGATTTCGTCGGCCAGCACCAGGTTGTGGAAGATCGGCCCCTGCTGGAACACGAAGCTGCCGGTTTCCGGGCGGTAGATCTCGGTGCCGGTGATGTCGGCGGGCAGCAGGTCGGGGGTGAACTGGATGCGGTGGAACTGCGCCTCGATGCCCTCGGCCAGTTCCTTGATGGCCTTGGTCTTGGCCAGGCCCGGCGCACCCTCGACCAGCATGTGGCCGTCGGCGAGCAGCACGATCAGCAGCCGTTCGACCAGTTTCTCCTGGCCTAGGATCTGGGAGGAAAGAAAGGTGCGCAGCGCGATCAGCGCTTCACGGTGTTCCATCGGCGGCGGTTCCTGGGTGTGCGCCAGAACGCGAACGGCCTGGCAGGGGGACATACTTTAATCTATCCGTAGTGCCGCGTCGAAATCTGCACGTGGGGCTTGTGGGGTCGGCTGATGGTGCGCGTCTGCTGTTTATCGCTTTCTGGTGGCTTTTGGCGCGAACCGGAGCGTGACGATGAACAGGCAAGAGCATTGCGTACGGGTGGGCATTTTCTTTGACGGCACGGGCAATAACCAGGCTGACCCGGCCCGGGCCCCCAGCAATATCGCGCTATTGCACAGGCTTTACCCGCAGGGCACGGTGGCGGGCCAGGTGTACTTCAAGGTGTATATGGAAGGCATCGGCACCACGGCGGGTGCTGCCGATTCGCTATATGCCATGGCCACCGGAAAGGGGGCAACGGGGGTGCTGGCGCGTGTCGAGCAAGCCTTGGCCGCGGTTGCCGGGCAGCTGCGTCAGGGGGCGTTGCCGGCGCGGGTGGAATTCGACCTGTTCGGCTTCAGCCGCGGCGCGGCGGCGGCCAGGCACCTGGCCAACCGCTTGAGCGGCAACCAGGGCCTGCCGGGCGAATTGCAGGGCCCCTGCACGATCAACTTCATTGGCCTGTTCGACACGGTGGCCGCCATCGTCGAGCCGCTGCGCGGTGACTTCGACCCGGCCGACGCCCGTAACGGCAGCCTGCGCCTGGGCTTGGGCGAGGGCATTGCCCGGCAGGTGGTGCAACTGGTGGCCAGGGACGAACAACGGCGCAATTTTGCCTTGATGCGCAGCGGCAACGATATCGTCGTGCCAGGCGTGCACGCCAACATCGGCGGCGGTTACCCGGCATCCACCCGCGAGCAGGTGCTGTTGAGCAAGCCAGGTTCCAGCCGCGTGCCGCAACGGGTGCCGGCTGAAAAGACCCAGGCCTACGCCCAGGCCCAGGCGCTGCTGGCCGAGCTGGGCGAGCCTGGGGCACGGGTGCTGACCTGGGACGTGGCGCTGGGCGATGCCTGGGCGCGCCGGGACGCACCGGAAAAGCAGGTGTATGCGGCGGTGTACCGGGAGCGTGAAGTCAGCGGGCACCTGTCGCGGGTGTACCTGAGCATCATGCGTGAGCTTGGCCTGCGCGGCGGTGTGCCGTTCTTGCCACCGGGCGATGACGAGGCATACCGGGTGCCGGGCGAGTTGCAGGCCATCAGCGACCAGTTGCATGAGCAGGTGCTGGCCGGCGGGCGGGCGTTGTCGGCCGAGCAGGAGGCGTGGCTGCGCGAGCGGTATGTGCATGCCTCGGCGCATTGGAATGCGCTGAAGGGCGTGCGCAGCGGCGCGCTGGAGGTGTTGTTCGTCAACCGGCCTGCGCAGGGGGGCAGGGTGGTGCACGACAACCCGGTTTGACAATGCCAGCAGGCGCCCTGCAATTGCGTGGTTACAATTTTGGGTAGGAGCGAGCGTAGCTCGCGATGGGCTGCAAAGCAGCCCCAGCGTCATGAGCCGCGAAGCTGGGAACCTGGGGCCGCTGCGCGCCCCATCGCGAGCTACGCTCGCTCCTACAAGGGCGCGCTTGGGGCTCGGTGTCAGAGCTCGCTGACGAAAGTACCAGTGCCATCGAGGATATTGCGCAGGGTCAGCGCCACCTCTTCCAGGTCGGTTCCCGCCGATGTCAGCACGATCTCCAGCGCCTCGTCTCCCTTCAGCGCATCGCGGTCCCCGGCCGCCACCTCGATCAGCAGGCGCTGGGCGCTGAGCGTCACCTTCAAGCCATCGAGCGTCGACGGTTCGTCATCCAGGGTCAGGTCGACGGTGTCCTCGTCCGGGTAGCGGGTCAGCAGGAACATCTGCCCCTTGTCGCTGTGGCAGCACAAGGTGGCCATGTTGTCCTCCTCGTCATCGCAAGGGGTGGCGAACAGCACGGCGGTCTTGATTTGCATGGTTACGGCTCGGCTTGGCGGAAATGAAGGGGAATTCTGACAGCCTTGTACCCATCCATAAACGTAAAGTTGCCAGCCCTTGACCGAAATTGTCGCAGCACCGCAAGCGGCAATGACCGATCAGTCGTTAAGCTTCGGCGAGCCCGGAACGTGCCCGTCGCGTTCCCTGTCTGGTTTTTTGCCGTCCGCCTTGCCCGGTGTTGACTATCGTTGATCCGTAATTGGCGGACGCACGCGACGCTTCAACTACTACAAAGCCCAAGCGGAGTACCACAGATGGCGTTCTTCACCGCAGCCAGCAAAGCCGACTTCCAGCATCAACTGCAAGCGGCCCTGGCGCAGCACATCAGCGAACAGTCCCTGCCACAAGTGGCACTGTTCGCCGAGCAGTTCTTTGGCATCATCTCTCTGGACGAACTCACCCAGCGCAGGCTTTCCGACCTGGCCGGCTGTACCCTTTCTGCCTGGCGCATCATCGAGCGCTTCGACCCCGAACAGCCGCAGGTGCGGGTGTACAACCCCGACTACGAACGCAATGGCTGGCAGTCGACCCACACCGTGGTCGAGGTGCTGCACCATGACCTGCCGTTCCTGGTCGACTCGGTGCGCACCGAGCTCAACCGCCGCGGCTACAGCATCCATACCCTGCAAACCACCGTGCTCAGCGTGCGCCGTGGCGCCAAGGGCGAGCTGGCCGAGCTGCTGCCCAAGGGCAGCCAGGGCGAAGGCGTGCAGCATGAGTCGCTGATGTACCTGGAGATCGACCGCTGCGCCAATGCCGCCGAACTGAACGTGCTGGCCCGCGAGATCGAGGCGGTGCTGGCCGAAGTGCGCGTGGCGGTGGCCGACTTCGAGCCGATGAAGGCCAAGCTGCGCGAGGTGGTCGCCCTGGTGGAGAACACCGCCTACGGCCCGGCCCAGCACGAGAAGGGCGAGGTCAAGGCCTTCCTCGAATGGCTGCTGGACAACCACTTCACCTTCCTTGGGTACGAAGAGTTCACCGTGCAGGGCGATGCCGCCGGTGGCCAGATGGTCTATGACGAGCCGTCGTTCCTCGGCCTGCCGCGCCGCTTGCGCGTGGGCCTGAGCGCCGAGGAGCTGCGCATCGAAGACTACGCCGTGGCCTACCTCAACGAGCCGCTGCTGCTGTCGTTCGCCAAGGCCGCACTGCCTAGCCGCGTGCACCGCCCGGCCTACCCGGACTACGTGTCGATCCGCCAGCTGGACGCTGCCGGCAAGGTGGTCAAGGAACACCGCTTCATGGGCCTGTACACCTCGTCGGTGTATGGCGAAAGCGTGCATGCCATCCCGTACATCCGCGTCAAGGTCGCCGAAGTAGAGCGCCGTTCGGGCTTCGACCCGAAAGCCCACCTGGGCAAGGAGCTGGCCCAGGTGCTCGAAGTGCTGCCGCGCGACGACCTGTTCCAGACCCCGATCGACGAGCTGTTCAACACCGTGATGTCGATTGTGCAAATTCAGGAACGCAACAAGATCCGCGTGTTCCTGCGCAAGGACCCGTACGGCCGCTTCTGCTACTGCCTGGCCTACGTGCCGCGGGAAATCTACTCCACCGAAGTGCGGCAGAAGATCCAGCAGGTGCTGATGGAGCGCCTGAAGGCCAGCGACTGCGAATTCTGGACCTTCTTCTCCGAATCCGTGCTGGCGCGCGTGCAATTGATTCTGCGGGTCGACCCGAAGAACCGCATCGACATCGACCCGCAACAGCTGGAAAACGAAGTGATCCAGGCCTGCCGCTCGTGGCATGACGACTACTCGGCACTGGTGGTCGAGAACTTCGGCGAGGCCCAGGGCACCAACATCCTCGGCGACTTCCCCAAAGGCTTCCCGGCCGGTTACCGCGAGCGCTTCCCGGCGCATTCGGCGGTGGTCGACCTGCAGCATGTGCTGGCGCTGTCGGAAAGCAAGCCCCTGGCCATGAGCTTCTACCAGCCGCTGACCCGCCTGGGCGACCGCCTGCTGCACTGCAAGCTGTACCACGCCGATACCCCGCTGGCGCTGTCGGATGTGTTGCCGATTCTGGAAAACCTTGGCCTGCGCGTGCTTGGTGAGTTCCCCTACCGCCTGCGCCATGCCAGCGGCCGCGAGTTCTGGATCCACGACTTCGCCTTTACCTACAGCGAAGGGCTGGACCTGGACATCCAGCAGCTCAACGACACCCTGCAGGACGCCTTCGTCCATATCGTCAACGGCGACGCCGAAAACGACGCCTTCAACCGCTTGGTGCTCACCGCTGGCCTGCCATGGCGCGACGTGGCGCTGCTGCGCGCCTATGCCCGCTACCTCAAGCAGATTCGCCTGGGCTTCGACCTTGGCTACATCGCCAGCACCCTGAACAACCACACCGACATCGCCCGCGAGCTGACCCGGTTGTTCAAAACCCGCTTCTACCTGGCGCGCAAGCTGGCCAACGATGACCTGGACGACAAGCAGCAACGCCTGGAGCAGGCGATTCTCACCGCCTTGGACGATGTTCAGGTGCTCAACGAGGACCGCATCCTGCGCCGCTACCTGGACCTGATCAAGGCCACCCTGCGCACCAACTTCTACCAGCCCGATGGCAACGGGCAGAACAAGCCGTACTTCAGCTTCAAGTTCAACCCCAAGCTGATTCCCGAGCTGCCCAAGCCTGTGCCCAAGTTCGAGATATTCGTCTACTCGCCGCGGGTCGAGGGCGTGCACCTGCGCTTTGGCAACGTTGCCCGCGGCGGCCTGCGCTGGTCGGACCGCGAGGAAGACTACCGCACCGAGGTGCTGGGCCTGGTCAAGGCGCAGCAGGTGAAGAACTCGGTGATCGTGCCGGTCGGTGCCAAGGGCGGCTTCCTGCCACGGCGCCTGCCGCTGGGCGGCAGCCGCGACGAGATCGCCGCCGAGGGCGTGGCCTGCTACCGCATTTTCATCTCGGGCCTGCTCGACATCACCGACAACCTCAAGGACGGCGGCGTGGTGCCACCGGCCAACGTGGTGCGTCACGATGACGACGACCCCTACCTGGTGGTGGCTGCCGACAAAGGCACCGCGACCTTCTCCGACATCGCCAACGGCATCGCCATCGACTACGGCTTCTGGCTGGGCGATGCATTCGCCTCCGGCGGCTCGGCCGGCTACGACCACAAGAAAATGGGCATTACCGCCCGCGGCGCCTGGGTGGGCGTGCAGCGCCACTTCCGCGAACGCGGCATCAATGTGCAGCAAGACCCGATCACCGTGATCGGCGTGGGCGACATGGCCGGCGACGTGTTCGGCAACGGCCTGCTGATGTCCGACAAACTGCAACTGGTGGCGGCGTTCAACCACCTGCATATCTTCATCGACCCGAACCCGGACCCTGCCACCAGCTTCGCCGAGCGCAAGCGGCTGTTCGACCTGCCGCGCTCGGCCTGGAGCGATTACGACACCAGCATCATGTCCGAAGGCGGCGGGATCTTCCCGCGCAGTGCCAAAAGCATCGCCATCAGCCCGCAGATGCAGCAACGCTTCGCCATCGAAGCCGACCGCATGACCCCCACCGAACTGCTGCATGCCTTGCTCAAGGCACCGGTCGACCTGCTGTGGAACGGCGGCATCGGCACCTACGTCAAGGCCAGCAGCGAAAGCCATGCCGACGTTGGCGACAAGGCCAACGACGCCCTGCGGGTCAACGGTAACGAACTGCGCTGCAAGGTGGTGGGCGAGGGCGGCAACCTGGGCATGACCCAGCTCGGCCGGGTCGAGTTCGGCCTCAATGGCGGCGCCACCAACACCGACTTCATCGACAACGCCGGCGGCGTGGACTGCTCCGACCACGAGGTCAACATCAAGATCCTGCTCAACGAAGTGGTGCAGGGCGGCGACATGACCGAGAAGCAGCGCAACCAGCTGCTGGGCAGCATGACCGACGAAGTGGCCGGCCTGGTGCTGGGCAACAACTACAAGCAGACCCAGGCACTGTCGCTGGCGGCCCGCCGTGCCCGCGAGCGGATTGCCGAATACAAGCGCCTGATGGCCGACCTTGAAGGCCGCGGCAAGCTGGACCGGCCCATTGAGTTCCTGCCGTCGGAAGAGCAATTGGCCGAGCGCCTGGCGGCTGGCCAGGGCCTGACCCGCGCCGAGCTGTCGGTACTGATTTCCTACAGCAAGATCGACCTCAAGGAGCAGTTGCTCAAGTCGCAGGTGCCTGACGACGACTACCTGACCCGCGACATGGAAACCGCCTTCCCGCCGTCGCTGGTCAGCAAGTTCGCCGAGGCCATGCGCCGCCACCGCCTCAAGCGCGAAATCGTCAGCACCCAGATCGCCAACGACCTGGTCAACAACATGGGCATCACCTTCGTGCAGCGCCTGAAGGAGTCGACCGGCATGAGCCCGGCCAACGTCGCCGGGGCCTATGTGATCGTGCGCGACATCTTCCACTTGCCGCACTGGTTCCGCCAGATCGAGGCGCTGGACTACCAGGTACCGGCGGAAATTCAACTGACCCTGATGGACGAGCTGATGCGCCTGGGCCGCCGCGCCACCCGCTGGTTCCTGCGTAGCCGGCGCAACGAGCAGGATGCCGGGCGCGACGCCGCGCACTTCGGGCCGAAAATCGCCCAGCTGGGGCTCAAGCTCGACGAACTGCTGGAAGGCCCGACCCGCGAGCGCTGGATGGTGCGCTACCAGGGCTTCGTCGACGCCGGGGTGCCAGAGCTGCTGGCGCGCATGGTGGCGGGCACGACCCACCTGTACACCCTGCTGCCGATCATCGAGGCCTCGGACGTCACCGGGCACGATCCGGCGCAGGTGGCCAAGGCGTTCTTCGCCGTGGGCAGCGCACTGGACCTGACCTGGTACCTGCAGGAAATCAGCAACCTGCCGGTGGAGAACAACTGGCAGGCCCTGGCCCGCGAGGCGTTCCGCGACGACATCGACCTGCAGCAGCGGGCGATCACCATTTCCGTGCTGCAGATGGCCGATGCGCCAGAGGACATGGACGCCCGCGTGGCGCTGTGGGCCGAGCAGCACCGGGTGATGGTGGAGCGCTGGCGCGCCATGCTCGACGACCTGCGCAATGCCACGGGCACCGACTATGCGATGTACGCGGTGGCCAACCGCGAGCTGGTCGACCTGGCCATGAGCGGGCAGGCGGCGGTGGTGCCTTCCTGAGCCTTGCGGCCAGTGAGTAAAAAGCCCCGGCAGTGATGCCGGGGCTTTTTTTGTTCAGCTGTGCCGGCCTCTTCGCGGGGCAAGCCCGCTCCTACAGGTTGCTTGTAGGAGCGGGCTTGCCCCGCGAAGAGGGCCGCTCAGGATTACTTGAACCTGCGCTCCACACCTTTCTCCACCAAAATCTTCGCGGAAATTTCTTCCACCGAAAAATGCGTGGAATTGATGTTGGGAATGTTCTCCCGGCGGAACAGGTTTTCCACCTCGCGTACCTCGAACTCGCACTGGGCAAAGCTCGAATAGCGGCTGTTGGGCTTGCGTTCGTGGCGGATGGCGGTCAGGCGGTCGGGGTCGATGGTCAGGCCGAACAGCTTGTTGTGGTGCTTTTTCAGCACCGCCGGCAGCTGCAGGCGCTCCATGTCGTCCTCGGTGAGCGGGTAGTTGGCGGCGCGAATGCCGAACTGCATGGCCATGTACAGGCAGGTTGGGGTCTTGCCGCAACGCGACACGCCCACCAGGATCAGGTCGGCCTTGTCGTAGTAATGGGTGCGCGCGCCATCGTCGTTGTCGAGGGCGAAATTCACCGCCTCGATACGCTCCATGTAGTTGGAATTGCCGCCAATCGAGTGCGACTTGCCCACCGAATACGACGAATGGGCGGTCAATTCTTGCTCAAGCGGGGATAAAAACGTCGAAAAGATGTCGATCATGAACCCGTTCGACGTTGCCAGGATCTCGCGGATGTCCTGGTTGACGATGGTGTCGAAGATGATCGGGCGCATGCCATCGCGCTCTGCGGCCGCGTTGATCTGCTGCACCATGGTCCGCGCTTTGTCGGGCGTGTCGATGTACGGACGGGTGAATTTGTTGAACGGTATGCTCTCGAATTGTGCGAGCAGGCTCTGGCCCAGGGTTTCGGCAGTGATGCCGGTGCCATCGGAGATGAAGAACGCGGTTCTTTTCATTTGCGATATGGGCCTTAAGCTGATGACGTTTCTTGGATATGATAAGTTCGGTTTGCCGAATGCGGCTGTCGGCATTCTGACATATTTTGCGAACCTATTTTCCAGGTACAGGCCACAAGCGCCCGGCCCAGTCAAAGCAGGCAGGCGGGCGCCCTTGAGCTTTTCCAATACAGTTAGTGGAGAGATCACCTTGGTAGAGTACGTAGTTTCCCTCGATAAGCTCGGCGTCCATGATGTGGAGCATGTGGGGGGCAAGAACGCATCCCTGGGCGAGATGATCAGCAACCTTGCCGGTGCCGGCGTGTCGGTGCCGGGCGGCTTTGCCACGACGGCTCAGGCGTACCGTGATTTTCTCGAACAGAGTGGCCTGAACGACCAGATCCACGCGGCCCTCGACGCCCTCGACGTGGACGACGTCAACGCCCTGGCCAAAACCGGCGCGCAGATTCGCCAGTGGGTCATGGAGGCCGAATTCCCGGCCCGCTTGGATTCGGAAATCCGTACGGCCTTCGCTGAAATGTCCAAGGGCAACGACAACATGGCCGTGGCCGTGCGTTCCTCGGCCACCGCCGAAGACCTGCCAGACGCCTCGTTCGCCGGCCAGCAGGAAACCTTCCTCAACATTCGCGGCGTCGACAACGTGATCCGCGCGGCCAAGGAAGTGTTTGCCTCGCTGTTCAACGACCGTGCCATCGCCTACCGCGTGCACCAGGGCTTCGACCACAAGCTGGTGGCCCTGTCCGCAGGCGTGCAGCGCATGGTGCGTTCGGAAACCGGCACCGCCGGCGTGATGTTCACCCTCGACACCGAGTCGGGCTTCCGCGACGTGGTGTTCATCACCGGCGCCTACGGCTTGGGCGAAACCGTGGTGCAGGGTGCGGTCAACCCTGACGAATTCTATGTGCACAAGCAAACCCTGGAAGCAGGCCGCCCGGCCATCCTGCGCCGCAACCTGGGCAGCAAGGCGATCAAGATGGTCTACGGCGACGAAGCCAAGGCCGGTCGCTCGGTCAAGACGGTCGAAGTCGACCGCGCCGAACGCGCACGCTTCTGCCTGAGCGACGACGAAGTCAACGAGCTGGCCAAGCAGGCCATGATCATCGAGCAGCACTACCAGCGCCCGATGGACATCGAGTGGGCCAAGGACGGTGACGACGGCAAGCTGTACATCGTTCAGGCGCGCCCTGAAACCGTGAAGAGCCGCGCCAGCGCCAACGTCATGGAACGCTACCTGCTCAAGGAAAAGGGCAAGGTGCTGGTCGAAGGCCGCGCCATCGGCCAGCGCATCGGCGCCGGCAAGGTGCGCGTGATCAACGACGTGTCCGAGATGGACAAGGTGCAGCCAGGCGACGTGCTGGTGTCGGACATGACCGACCCGGACTGGGAACCGGTGATGAAGCGCGCCAGCGCCATTGTCACCAACCGTGGCGGGCGCACTTGCCACGCGGCGATCATCGCCCGTGAGCTGGGCATTCCCGCGGTGGTCGGCTGCGGCAACGCCACCCAGGTATTGAAAGACGGCCTGGGCGTGACCGTGTCCTGCGCCGAAGGCGACACCGGCTTCATCTTCGAGGGCGAGCTGGGCTTTGACGTCAAGCAGAACTCGGTGGACGCCATGCCGGAGCTGCCGTTCAAGATCATGATGAACGTCGGCAACCCGGACCGCGCCTTCGACTTCGCCCAGCTGCCGAACGAAGGCGTGGGCCTGGCCCGCCTGGAGTTCATCATCAACCGCATGATCGGCGTGCACCCCAAGGCGCTGCTGAACTACGCAGGCCTGCCGGCCGACCTCAAGGACAGCGTCGACAAGCGCATCGCCGGCTACAACGACCCGGTTGGTTTCTATGTCGAGAAGCTGGTCGAGGGCATCAGCACCCTGGCGGCGGCCTTCTACCCGAAAAAGGTCATCGTGCGCCTGTCGGACTTCAAGTCCAACGAGTACGCCAACCTGATCGGCGGCAAGCTGTACGAGCCGGAAGAAGAGAACCCGATGCTGGGCTTCCGCGGCGCCTCGCGCTACATCAGCGAGTCGTTCCGTGACTGCTTCGAGCTCGAATGCCGTGCACTCAAGCGCGTGCGCAACGAAATGGGCCTGACCAACGTCGAGATCATGGTGCCGTTCGTGCGCACCCTGGGCGAAGCCAGCCAAGTGGTCGACCTGCTCGCCGAAAACGGCCTGGCCCGTGGCGACAACGGCCTGCGCGTGATCATGATGTGCGAACTGCCGTCCAACGCCATCCTCGCCGAAGAGTTCCTGGAATACTTCGACGGCTTCTCGATCGGCTCCAACGACCTGACCCAGCTGACCCTGGGCCTGGACCGCGACTCGGGCATCATCGCCCACCTGTTCGACGAGCGAAATCCTGCGGTGAAAAAGCTGCTGGCCAACGCCATTGCCGCGTGCAACAAGGCCGGCAAGTACATCGGCATCTGCGGCCAGGGCCCGTCAGACCACCCGGACCTTGCCAAGTGGCTGATGGAGCAGGGCATCGAAAGCGTGTCGCTGAACCCGGATTCGGTACTCGAAACCTGGTTCTTCCTGGCCGAAGGCCAAGGCGCGGCCTGATGCGGTAAATTGCGGGGGCGCGTCTGGCGCGCCCCCGCCTGGTTTTTTCCAGGGCGAGCTCCAGTGATGGATCCCGCCCTTTTTTGTGCTATCTAAGCAACCTTATGCAAAGCAGCAGCAACCTATTTCCCGTGGCCCTGCTCAGTGCCGAACGCCGCGGCGACCTCAGCGAAGACGTGTACCGGATCAAGGCTGGCAACAGCCCGGACCCCAGCGTCGAACTGGCCGTGACCCGCCTGGGCCTGGCCGACCAGGGCCCGTGCCTGGGCGTGCCGGTGATTCTTGTGCACGGCAGTTTTTCCAACCGCAGGTTCTGGTATTCGCCCAAGGGCATTGGCCTGGGCGCCTATTTGGCGCGGGCCGGGTTCGATGTGTGGATTCCTGAAATGCGCGGCCATGGCCTGTCCCCGCGTAACCGTGACTGGAAACACAACAGCGTGGCCGCCTATGCCCGCGACGATTTGCCGCTGATTGGCGCCTTCGTGCGTGAGCAGTCCGGCCAGGCGCCGCACTGGCTGGGCCATTCCCTGGGCGGCACGACCCTGGCGGCGGCGCTGGGCGGCGGCTTCCTGGCAGCGGAGCTGGTGGCCAGCGTGGCGATGTTCGGCACCCAGATCAGCCGCGTCTACTGGCCGTTGAAGGTGCCGCCGGTGACCTGGGGCGCCAAGCTGCTGCTCAAGCGCTGGGGGCAGATTTCCGGGCCGCGGTTCAAGCGCGGCCCGGAAGACGAGCCCATCGGCCTGGCGTTGGAAAGCCTGCGCTGGCATGGCTTGTTCGGGCGTTTTGGCGACAAGCACGGCGACTGGTGGGCCGGGCTGGCAGAGGTCGATGTGCCGTTGCTGGCCGTGGCCGGGGCGGGGGACTTCCAGGACCCGGTATGGGCCTGCCGCAAGCTGTTCGACCAGTTGGGCGGGGCGCGCAAGCAGTTCCTGCGCCTGGGGCCTGAAGCAGGCTTCGAGGCGTTCGGGCATGTCGACATGCTGGTGAGCAAGGCGGCGCAGGTGCAGGTGTGGCCGCTGGTGGAGCGCTGGTTGCGTAACCCGCTGCTGCCGGTGCATGAGTCGACGGTGGTGCGTGAGCCAGTGCCTGTGGGCTGAATTTGGTTCGCCTGTGCCGGCCTCTTCGCGGGGCAAGCCCGCTCCTACAAAGATAATGCATGACGTGTGTAGGAGCGGGCTTGCCCCGCGAAGAGGCCGGCACAGGTTAACCACAACTGACTGCCCGGTCCCGGATGACGCCAGCAGCGTCTACGGTGTAGCCTTGTCCGACACCCGCTTTCGTTGTGACTGACAGGAGCTTCCCATGCAGCATTACGTAACGCCCGACCTGTGCGATGCCTACCCAGACTTGGTCCAGGTGCTTGAGCCGATGTTCAGCAACTTCGGTGGCCGCGATTCGTTCGGTGGCCAGATCGTTACCATCAAGTGCTTCGAAGACAACTCGCTGGTCAAGGAGCAAGTCGAGCAGGACGGCAAGGGCAAGGTCCTGGTGGTCGATGGTGGTGGTTCGCTGCGCCGTGCGCTGCTGGGCGACATGCTCGCCGAAAAGGCCGCCAAGCATGGCTGGGAAGGCCTGGTGATCTACGGCTGCGTGCGCGATGTCGACGTGCTGATCCAAACCGACGTCGGCGTGCAGGCCCTGGCCAGCCACCCGATGAGAACCGACAAGCGGGGCATCGGCGACCTGAACGTGGCCGTGACCTTTGCCGGGGTGACGTTCCGCCCAGGCGAATACCTCTATGCCGACAACAATGGCGTGATCATCTCGCCAAGCCCGCTGAAAATGCCGGAGTGATGCGCCGCACGCGCTGATGGAGTGTTGATGTTCGAGGAAGACAACGCGCAGTGGGGGCTGGTGCATGCCCTGGTGCTCGATGGTAAAGGCGGCGCGCGCCCGATTGCCCGCACCGAGCTGGACAACCTGCAGTTGCAGCCCCAGGAAAGCCTGTGGCTGCACTGGGACCGTAGCCATCCACAGACCCGTACCTGGCTGTTGCAGGACAGCGGCCTGAGCGAGTTCGCCTGCGAACTGCTGCTGGAGGAAAACACCCGGCCACGGTTGTTGCCCCAGCCAGGCGAGCAGATGTTGCTGTTCCTGCGCGGGGTCAACCTGAACCCCGGCGCCGAACCCGAAGACATGGTGTCGGTGCGCATCCATGCCCAGGCCCAGCGGGTGATTTCGCTGCGTCTGCGCCCGCTTCGGGCCAGCGATGAAATGCTCCAGCAGCTGGAAGAGGGCAGGGGGCCGAAATCGGCGTCCGAGCTGTTGCTGCTGATGGGTGATTTGCTCACCGAAAAGGTCCAGAGCCTGGTCAGCGACCTGTCGGAGCAGGTCGACCTGGAAGAGGAAAAGGTTGAATCCGACGAACGGTATACCCCTGAGCACGGCAGCCTGCAGCAGATCCGCCGCCGCGCCGCTGGCTTGCGCCGGTTCCTGGCGCCACAGCGCGACATCTATGCCCAGCTGTCGCGCAGCAAATGGAGCTGGTTCTGCGATGCCGATGCCGACTACTGGAACGAGCTGAACAACAGCCTGATCCGCTACCTCGAAGAGCTCGAACTGGCCCGCGAGCGCGCCGCGCTGCTGCTGGAGAGCGAAGACCGCCGGCGCAGCGAGCGGATGAACCGCACCATGTACCGCTTCAGCATCATCACCTGCATCTTCCTGCCCATGAGCTTTCTCACCGGGCTGCTGGGGATAAACGTGGGCGGCATTCCCGGCTCAAGCAGCCCTTATGGCTTCCTGGTCGCCTGCCTGATCGTGCTGGCCCTGGCGGTGGGGCAGTGGTGGATGTTCCGGCGGTTGCGCTGGGTATGACAATGCCATGCCTGCACCGCCCTCTTTGCTCCCACAAAGGCCCTGCGGATAACCCTGTGGGAGCGGGCTTGCCCGCGAAGAGGGCAGCGCGATGTGTGACCCATCGCCTGGCCACCTCGTCTCTGAGTGACATTGCGCGAGGTGCCCATGCACGATCCGTTTGAACAATCCCTGCGTGACCTGCTCAACGCGTCGCCGTCTGGTGAAGACCGTGACGACGCCGCCTGCCTGGGTCGCGTACTGAAAACCGCCAACCGCCAGGTGGGCGCCGGTGACCTGTTCAGCTTGCTTGGCCGTTGGAGCCAGGCGCTGCTGATCGCCGTGAACAATGGCTCGGCGCACGTTGCGCCGGTGCGCCGACACTCTACCCGCAACGCTGCCACTGGCAGCAAAGCAGATAAGGCCGATTGAATATGGAACTCGATCTCTGGACCCAGAGCCTGGTCACTGCCATGACCGCCCTATGGACCAAGGTGGCGAACTTCATCCCCAACCTGTTTGGCGCGCTGGTCGTGGTGCTGCTCGGGTTCGTGGTGGCCAAGCTGCTCGACACACTGCTCTCCAAGTTGCTGGCCAAGTTCGGCCTTGACCGCCTGATGGCCGGCACCGGGCTGACCAAGATGTTTGGCCGGGTGGGCATCCAGGTGCCGATCTCGACCTTGATCGGCAAGATCGTCTACTGGTTCGTGCTGCTGATCTTCCTGGTGTCGGCGGCCGAGTCGCTGGGCCTTGAGCGGGTTTCGGCGACCCTCGACATGCTGGCGCTGTACCTGCCCAAGGTGTTCGGCGCAGCGCTGGTGCTGCTGGCCGGCGTGATGTTGGCGCAGGTGGCCAACGGCCTGGTGCGCGGCGCCGCCGAAGGCATTGGCCTGGAATACTCGGCAGGCCTTGGGCGCATCACCCAGGGCCTGGTGATCATCATCAGTATCTCGGTGGCCATCAGCCAGCTTGAGGTCAAGACCGACCTGCTCAACCACGTGATCGTGATTGGGCTGATTACCGTTGGTCTGGCCGTTGCCCTGGCCATGGGCCTGGGTAGCCGCGAAATTGCCGGGCAGATTCTGGCCGGCATCTATGTGCGTGAACTCTACCAGGTCGGCCAGCAGGTGCGGATTGGAGAGGTTGAAGGGATGATCGAAGAGATCGGTACGGTCAAGACGACTTTGCTGACAGATGATGGCGAGTTGGTATCAATGTCCAACCGCGAATTGCTCGAGCAGCGGGTCAATAGCCGCTAACCGCCCAAAAGCTGTTAATGTATGCCGCCGCGAAATTCGGCCTACGGGGCCGAGCGGCGACATTGACCTGACTGTCGGCCAGATCCGTTTTGAATAAAGTTCATACGCCGCCCTTGCGTTACGACCCCCGCGAACTCACGGACGAGGAGTTGGTGGCGCGTTCGCACGAGGAGCTGTTTCACGTAACCCGCGCCTATGAGGAACTCATGCGGCGCTACCAGCGCACCCTGTTCAATGTCTGCGCGCGCTACCTGGGGAACGACCGGGACGCCGATGATGTCTGTCAGGAAGTGATGCTGAAGGTGCTGTACGGGCTGAAGAACTTCGAGGGCAAATCCAAGTTCAAAACCTGGCTCTACAGCATCACCTACAACGAGTGCATTACCCAGTACCGCAAGGAGCGCCGTAAACGCCGGTTGATGGATGCCTTGAGTCTGGACCCTGTCGAAGAGGC
Organism: Pantoea sp. Tr-811; assembly: GCF_011752535.1. Lineage (NCBI taxonomy): Bacteria > Pseudomonadati > Pseudomonadota > Gammaproteobacteria > Enterobacterales > Erwiniaceae > Pantoea > Pantoea sp. Tr-811. The sequence continues at coordinate 327,370 of NZ_VWXJ01000005.1, read as the reverse complement.
GTCCGAAGACAAGGCCCCGAAGCCGGAAGAAAAAGGCGGGCTGGACAAATGGCTCGTGCATGTGAACCCGATCGACCGGGAGATCCTGGTGCTGCGCTTCGTTGCAGAGCTGGAATTCCAGGAGATCGCCGACATCATGCACATGGGCTTGAGCGCGACGAAGATGCGCTACAAGCGTGCGCTAGACAAGCTTCGGGAGAAATTTGCAGGCCTGGATGAAACTTAGTCCCTTGTAAATATCTCTAACGAATCGGCGAGTTCTGCTAGACTTGCCGTCGAGTTGTCCCCCGGATTTTGGTGGGACTGCTTAACTATCACCAGATGGGGATTTAACGGATGAAATTGAAAAACACCTTGGGCTTGGCCATTGGTTCGCTTGTAGCCGCCACTTCGTTTGGCGCTCTGGCACAAGGTCAAGGCGCCGTCGAAACTGAAATCTTTGCCAAGAAAGAATTCTACGACAGCCAGCGCGACTTCAAGAACGACGGCAACCTGTTCGGCGGTTCGATCGGTTACTTCCTGACCGACGACGTTGAACTGCGTCTGGGCTACGACGAAGTGCACAACGTTCGTGGCGACGACGGCAAGAACATCAAGGGCTCGAACACCGCCCTGGACGCCGTTTACCACTTCAACAACCCGTACGACGCCATCCGTCCATACGTATCGGCAGGTTTCTCGCACCAGTCCCTGGGCCAGACCGGCCGTGGCGGTCGTAACCAGTCGACCTTCGCCAACGTTGGCGCTGGCGCCAAGTGGTACATCACCGACATGTTCTACGCCCGTGCCGGCGTTGAAGCCCAGTACAACATCGACCAGGGTGACACCGAGTGGGCCCCGAGCATCGGTGTTGGCCTGAACTTCGGCGGTAGCCCGAAGCACGCTGCTGAAGCTGCTCCAGCTCCAGTTGCCGAAGTCTGCTCCGACTCCGACAACGATGGCGTGTGCGACAACGTCGACAAGTGCCCAGACACCCCAGCCAACGTTACCGTTGACGCTGATGGCTGCCCGGCTGTTGCCGAAGTCGTTCGCGTTGAGCTGGACGTCAAGTTCGACTTCGACAAGTCGGTCGTCAAGCCTAACAGCTACGGCGACATCAAGAACCTGGCTGACTTCATGAAGCAGTACCCACAAACCACCACCGTGGTTGAAGGTCACACTGACTCCGTAGGTCCAGACGCTTACAACCAGAAGCTGTCCGAGCGTCGTGCCAATGCTGTCAAGCAGGTTCTGACCCAGCAGTACGGTGTTGAATCGAGCCGCGTTCAGTCGGTTGGCTACGGCGAAACCCGTCCGGTTGCCGACAACGCCACCGAAGAAGGCCGTGCTATCAACCGTCGCGTTGAAGCTCAGGTAGAAGCCCAGGCCAAGTAATTGGTTTGAAGCTTCAATGAAAAACCCGGCCTCGGCCGGGTTTTTCTTTGCCCAAAATTCATCCACACCACAATCCATACCCCCCTGGTAGGAGCGAGCGCAGCTCGCGATGCGCCGCGCAAAGCGGCGCCTATCTACAGCACCAACAACACCAAATTCACCAGCAACGACACCAACGCCACCGTGCGCCACACCTTCACAGGCTCGCGCTCCAGCAACGGCCGTGGGCGCCCAGCCAGTTCCTGGCGGTCTCCACGCTCAAGCAGCAACAACCACTGCTCGGCCGTTTCGAAACGCTGCGCCGGGTCTGCCGCCACCGCCTGCAACAGGTTGTGCTGGATCCACTCGGGCAGGTCGGGTCGATAGCGCGAGGGGTTCACCGGCTGGCCGAAGCGCGGCCGCTGAAAAGCTTCCACCTCACCATAGGGAAAATGCCCGGTCAGCAGCTGATACAGCGTGACGCCGACGGCGTACAGGTCTTGGCGCGGGCTCGGCGGCTCTCCCTCGAAGGCTTCCGGGGCAATGTAGGAAGGGGTGCCCGGCAGGTCGTGCCGGGACCTCTCGGAGAGCCCGGGGCAGTAGGCCAGGCCAAAGTCCAGCACACGCAGTTGGCCGTCTTCACCCACGTGCAGGTTGTCGGGCTTGATGTCACGGTGCAGCAGGTTGCGCCGGTGCAGCACGCCCACTGCCTGCAACAACTGGCGAGCCACCTCCAGCCATTTGGCCAACGGCAACGGGCCGTGCTCGGCAAGCTGCGTGGCGAGGGTTTGGCCGCGGTGCTCGCGCATCACGTAGTACAGGTGCTGGCGCTGGCTGGCGGCATGCACTTCCGGGAAATGGCGGCCAGCTACCCGGCGCAGGAACCATTCTTCCATCAGCAACCCTTGCGCGGCCCCTGGCTCCTGCTCGCGCTCGGCAGGCAGGGTTTTCAGCAGCCACGGCTGGCCCTGGCCGTCGCGCACCCGGTACAGCAACGACTGACGGCTGTGAGCCAGGCGGGTTTCGACCTGCCAACCGTCGATTGCCTGGCCATCGCGCAGGGCGCCGGGTAACGGCCATTGCTGCAGCTGCACCAGCGTGTCGCCCAGGTTTGCCGGGCCCAGTTGGTCGATGCGCACCAGCAAGGCGCTGGCATTGTCCTGGCTGCCATTGAGGTGGGCGCTGGCAACCAGGGTATCCACCGCCCGCTGCAGGTCGGGCTGCTCGCGCAGTACCGCCTGGATATGCCCATCGCCCAGGCTGGCCCACACGCCGTCGCTGAGCAGCAAATAGCACTCGCCCGGCTCAAGCTCACCGTCCAGGTAGTCGACCAGCAGGTGCTGGTCCAGGCCCAGGGCGCGCTTGAGCACATGCTGCATGCCGGGCTGGTCCCACACATGGTCTTGGCTCAGGCACTGCAGGCGGCCAGCGTGCCAGCGGTAAGCGCGGCAGTCGCCGACATGTGCCAGGGTGAAGCGACGCCCACGCAGCACCAGGGCACTCAGGGTGGTCAGTAACGGTTGGCTGCCCTGGGCGCGCAGCCAGCGGTTCTGCGCCAGCAGCAGGCGGTCCAGGGCCTGGGCCACGCCCCAGGTAGCGGGGGTGGCGTAATAGTCCATGGCCAGTGCCTGCAGGCTGGCGCGCGCGGCCAGGCCGCCATCGGCGCACTGGCTGACGCCGTCGGCAAGGGCGAACAGGTAACCCTTGCTGGCAGCCAGTTCAGGCGCCGGTGTAACCAGGCGCAGGGCATCCTGGTTTTCCGCGCGCGGGCCGGTGGCGCTGGCCTGGGCGAAACTCAGCTGCAGGCTCATCGGGCCACCTCAGACCCGCGCCGCCGTCACCGCCGCCGAACCCCAGGTGGTGCGCCAGCGCTGTTTTACCCCGTGCAGGCCGAACCAGGCCAGCAGCCCGAGGCTGGCAAACAGCCATAGGCCCAGCTGGTAGTCGCCGGTGTGTTGCTTGATGGTGCCAAGCCCTGCGGCCAGGGCGAAGCCGCCAATGCCGCCGGCCATGCCGATCAGCCCGGTCATCACGCCGATTTCCTGGCGAAAGCGCTGGGGCACCAGTTGGAACACCGCGCCATTGCCGGCGCCGAGGCCCAGCATGGCGCTGACGAACAGGGCCAGGGCCGCCGTGGCACTGGGCAGGTTGAAGCCCACGGCAGCGATGCACACCGCGGCCACGCTGTACATGCCCAGCAGGGTACGGATGCCGCCGAAGCGGTCGGCCAGGGCCCCGCCCAGCGGGCGCATCAGGCTGCCGGCGAAGACGCAGGCGGCGGTGTAGTAGCCGGCGCTGACCGGGTTCAGGCCGTATTGGTCGCTGAAATAGCCCGGCAGGGCACTGGCCAGGCCAATGAAGCCGCCGAAGGTAACGCTGTAGAAGAACATGAACCACCAGCTGTCGCGGTCACCCAGGGCCTTGAGATAGTCGGCCATGGCTTTGCGCTTGGGCCGTTGCGGTGCATTGCGGGCCAGCAGGGCAAACAGCGCCAGGGCCAGCAGCAAGGGCAGCACGGCAAAGCCGAACACGTTGCTCCAGCCATAGGCGGCCGCCAGCATGGGCGCCAACAGGGCGGCGAACACGGTGCCGGAGTTGCCCGCACCGGCGATGCCCATGGCTTTGCCCTGGTGCTGCGGTGGGTACCATTGCGAGGCCAGCGGCAACGACACGGCGAAGGACGCGCCGGCAACGCCGAGGAACACGCCCAGCAGCAGGGCTTGGCCGTAGGTGTGCACGCCCAGGTGCCAGGCGCTGGCCAGCGCCAGGATGACGATGACCTGGCCAATCAGCCCGGCGGTCTTGGGCGAGAGGCGGTCGACCAGCACGCCCATGATAAAGCGCAGCACCGCCCCGGCGAGGATGGGCGTGGCCACCATCAGGCCGCGTTGCTGGGGGCTTAGTTGCAGGTCGGCAGCGATCTGCACGGCCAGCGGGCCCAGCAGGTACCAGACCATGAAGCTCAGGTCGAAATACAGGAACGCAGCGAACAGCGTGGGCACATGCCCGGACTTCCAGAAGCTGGTACTCATCGAACACCTCACGGAGCAATGCAACGGAAACGAAAAAGACGCCGCTACCCGGTCCACTGGCGTGGAAGGGAGAGCGACGTCTTTGTCGGGAGTGTTTGAGGCAACCGCCGTTGGCTACCGGTGAGGAATGTTGAGCAAGAGCTGGGCCAACTCTTCCTCTCTAGGCCGGCACCGCCCTGGTAGGAGCGAGCGTAGCTCGCGATGGGGCGCGCAGCGGCCCAGGTTTCAGCTTCGCGGCTCATCAGGCCGGGGCTGCTTCGCAGCCCATCGCGAGCTTCGCTCGCTCCTACAGGGAATTGAGACGTGGTGGAGAGTCGCGATGCGGCGGGCGCCCTAGCCCAGCATTTCATGCATGGCGATGATCTGTTCGGCCACCTGGATCAGCTTCTGCTGGCGGCTCATGGCCTGGCGCCGCATCAGGGTGTAGGCCTGCTCCTCGTTGCAGTCCTTCATCTTCATCAGCAAACCCTTGGCCTGCTCGATACGCTTGCGCTCGGCCAGTTGCTGGTCGCGGGCCAGCAGCTGGGCCTTGAGCGCCTGGTCGCTTTCAAAACGCGCCATGGCCACATCGAGAATCGGCTGCAAGCGCGCGGCATGAATGCCTTCGACGATATAGGCGCTGACCCCGGCCTGGATCGCCTGGCGCATCACCCCAGGGTCGTGCTCGTCGGTGAACAGCACGATCGGCCGGGGTTGGTCGCGGCTGACCAGCACTACCTGTTCCATCACATCGCGGTCGGGTGACTCGGTATCGATCAGCACCACGTCCGGGCGCACCGTTTCAATGCAGGCGGGCAGGTCGATGGTCAGGTCTGGCGCTTCGATCACCTCGAAGCCGGCCTCGCGCAGGGCTGCCTTGAGGCGGCCAAGCTTGTTCCGGGTATCGTCGATCAGCAGGATGCGCAGCATGGCGATGGCCCTCACAGACCGGTACGGGCGGCTGGCGGCTCGCCCAGGGCATGCAGGCGGAAGCTGCGGGCGTAGCCATACGGGTCGCTGCCGTCCCAGCACGTGCCGTCGATCAGCAGGCTGCTGCGCATGGCGCTGTCGGGGCAGGGCACGTCAACGGCGGTGGCGGCGTCGCGGTACAGCGCCAGTTGCTGCACCTGTTGCGCAACGCCCAGGTAGTCGGGGTCTTCACGCAGCAGCCCCCAGCGGCGGAACTGGGTCATGAACCACATGCCATCGGACAGGTACGGCAGGTTCGCCCGGCCCTGGTCGAACAGGCGCAGGCCATGGCGGTCGTGCCAGCGGTGGCCAAGGCCGTCTTCATAATCGCCCAGCAAGCGCGGCTCGATGTTTTCCAGGGGCGTGTCCAGGTAGGCGCTGCCGCACAGCAGTTGCGCGGTGCTGCGGCGGTTCTCCGGGCTTTGCTCGATGAAGCGGCTGGCGGCAAGCACCGCCTTGACCAAGGCGCGGGCGCTGTTGGGGTACTGCTCGGCAAAGGCGCGGGCACTGGCCAGCACCTTTTCCGGGTGGTCCGGCCAGATCGACTGGCTGGTGGCCAGGGTGAAGCCCTGGCCCTGGGCCACGGCGGCGGCAGACCAGGGCTCGCCGGCACAAAAGCCGTCGATGCGCCCGGCCTGGATATGCGCGGCCATCTGCGCCGGTGGCACCACCACGCTGCGCACGTCATGCAAGGGGTGGATGCATTGGCTGGCCAGCCAGTAATACAGCCACATGGCGTGGGTGCCCGTGGGAAAGGTCTGGGCGAAGGTCAGCGGTGCGCCAGCCTGGTGCACGCGCAGGGCCAATGCTTCAGGGCTGGTCACGCCCTGGCGTTGCAGCGCCGGCGAGAGGTTGATGGCCTGGGCGTTCTGGTTCAGCCCCATGAGCACCGCCATGGGGCTGGCCGGCACCCCACCGATGCCCAGGTGCAGCGCGTACACCAGGCCATACAGGCAATGGGCGGCATCCAGTTCGCCACTGGCCAGCTTGTCGCGCAGGCTGGCCCAGGAGCCCTGGCGCTTGAGGTTGAGGGTCAGGCCGTGCTGCTGGGCGAAGCCTTGGGTGGCGGCCACTACCACCGAGGCGCAGTCGCTCAGGGCCATGAAGCCGATGTCGAGGCTGGGTTTCTCCGGCGCGTCGCTGCCGTTTACCCAGGCTAGGGGTGTTGTGTTCACGAAGGTCCTCGCCCGTACTGAATAGGCTGTGTGCAGGCGATGTAGCAACCCATGTGCCAAGGGCCTGTCATGCACGGCCCGCGCTGGCTATAATCGCACCCTCATTCACCCCGAGCCTTGCCCGCCCATGTATACCCTGGCCCGCCAGCTGCTGTTCAAGCTCTCCCCGGAAACTTCCCATGACCTGTCCCTGGACCTGATCGGCGCCGGTGGCCGCCTCGGGCTCAATGGCGTGCTGTGCAAGCAGCCGGCGGCGTTGCCGGTGAGCGTGATGGGCTTGAACTTCGCAAACCCCGTGGGCCTGGCCGCAGGCCTGGACAAGAACGGCGCCGCCATCGACGGCTTCGCCCAGCTGGGCTTCGGCTTCGTCGAAATCGGCACCGTGACGCCACGGCCGCAACCGGGCAACCCCAAGCCACGTTTGTTCCGCCTGCCCCAGGCAACGGCGATCATCAACCGCATGGGCTTCAACAACCTGGGGGTCGACCACCTGCTTGAGCGCGTGCGTGCCTCGCGCTACGACGGCGTGCTGGGCATCAACATCGGCAAGAACTTCGACACCCCGGTCGAGCGTGCGGTGGACGATTACCTGATCTGCCTGAACAAGGTGTACACCGACGCCAGCTACATCACCGTCAACGTCAGCTCGCCGAACACCCCTGGCCTGCGCAGCCTGCAGTTCGGCGATTCGCTCAAGCAACTGCTCGATGCCCTGGCCGAGCGCCGCGAGCAACTGGCCAGCGAGCATGGCAAGCGCGTGCCACTGGCCATCAAGATCGCCCCGGACATGAGCGACGAGGAAACCGCGCTGGTGGCGTCGGCATTGATGCAGTCGGGCATGGATGCGGTGATCGCCACCAACACCACCCTGGGCCGTGAAGGCGTCGAAGGGCTGGAGCACGGTGGCGAGGCCGGTGGCCTGTCGGGTGCGCCAGTGCTGGAGAAAAGCACCCATATCGTCAAGGTGCTGGCGGGCGAGTTGGCGGGCAAGTTGCCGATCATTGCCGCTGGCGGCATTACCGAGGGGCGCCATGCGGCTGAGAAGATCGCCGCCGGTGCCAGCCTGGTGCAGATCTATTCGGGCTTCATCTATAAAGGCCCGGCGCTGATTCGTGAAGCGGTGGATGCCATTGCCGCGATGCCGCGCTGATCGGGCCCATAAAAAAGGGCCCCTTCAAGGGGCCCCTGGGCCGTAGCCCGCCGCACGGATAGTGCGCGCATGGTGACTCGAATTCAGTGTCCTCGTTCAGCCAACGGCGTGATTTTCGTTGAGTCTATGGATGCCAGCGGTGCCAGTCATGCCGTCCCAGTTATCACCGCGACCTTCGCGCCAGCCGTTGATCCAGGCTTGGCGAACGGAAGGAAGATTGAAAGGGCAAAGTTCGCGGGATTTGCCGGTGACCCCGTATTGGTAGCCACGTGAATATGCTCTTTCCAACGGATCACGCTTAAGTCTTCTCATAGGGTGTTGCCCTCACTTGTTGACTGTAATGTCCCGTCGGCCTCTCCGAGGCCGGGCAGAGTCTTTCTGCCGGTTTGCGCTCGCTGCCGGCGTGGCGAGCTGAATGTGCCGCCTCGTTGCGAAGCGGCCTAGGACCAGTTCTAACGAATGCAGGTCACGGTGTGAATGATCGATTTGTCATAAGCACGTAACCTTTCCGAGGGTGAGGGGATAAGTAAATAAATGCGACTCAACCCTGTTTGGCGTTGGGCCCGCTATGATCGGGGTTTGCTGAACCTTGACGTCATTTCGCCAGCGTTGCTGAGCGATGACAGTAATAATTTGAAATGCGACGAAGGGTCACATCGGCCCTGAAATCGGCGGAAATTATTCGTACTGCCTGATGATCTAAGCTGTTCCTGCCACCTGGCACGCGGCGGATCGTTCAGGCGGCCCGGCCCGCGCACTGCAACCCTGCAGCGTGAAGGCCACTCGAACGCCTGCTGGAAGGGCGTTCGGGCAAACATCGGCGGGGCGATGCGTCGCCCCGTCACTTAAATAGCCCAAGGCGCTGGAATACTCATGTCGGACCGTTTCGAACTCTATCTCACTTGCCCCAAAGGCCTGGAAGGCCTGCTTGCCGAAGAGGCCAAGGGCCTTGGCCTGGATGATGTGCGTGAGCACACCTCGGCCATTCGCGGCGCCGCCGACATGGAAACCGCCTACCGCCTGTGCCTGTGGTCACGCCTGGCCAACCGCGTGTTGCTGGTGCTCAAGCGCTTCTCCATGAAAAACGCCGACGACCTCTACGACGGCGTGCATGCGCTCGACTGGGCCGACCACCTGGCTGCCGACGGCACCCTGGCCGTGGAGTTCAGCGGGCACGGCTCGGGCATCGACAACACCCACTTCGGCGCCCTGAAGGTCAAGGACGCCATCGTCGACAAACTGCGCAACCGCGAAGGCCTGCGCCCCTCGGTGGAAAAGGTCGACCCGGATGTGCGCGTGCACCTGCGCCTGGACCGTGGCGAGGCGATTCTGTCGCTGGACCTGTCGGGCCACAGCCTGCACCAGCGTGGCTACCGCCTGCAGCAAGGCGCTGCGCCGCTGAAGGAAAACCTGGCCGCCGCGGTACTGATCCGTTCCGGCTGGCCACGCATTGCCGCCGAGGGCGGCGCCCTGGCCGACCCGATGTGCGGCGTGGGTACCTTCCTGGTGGAAGCGGCGATGATCGCCGCCGATATTGCACCGAACCTCAAGCGCGAGCGTTGGGGTTTCAGCGCCTGGCTGGGTCATGTGCCGGCCACCTGGCGCAAGGTTCATGAAGAGGCCCAGGTCCGCGCCCAGGCCGGCCTGGCCAAGCCGCCGCTGTGGATTCGTGGCTACGAAGCCGACCCGCGGCTGATCCAGCCCGGGCGCAACAACGTCGAGCGCGCAGGCCTGGGTGACTGGGTGAAGATCTACCAAGGCGAAGTCAGCACCTTCGAGCCGCGCCCGGACCAGAACCAGAAAGGCCTGGTCATCAGCAACCCGCCGTACGGCGAACGCCTGGGCGACGAGGCCAGCCTGTTGTACCTCTACCAGAACCTGGGCGAGCGCCTGCGCCAGGCCTGCATGGGCTGGGAAGCGGCGGTGTTCACCGGTGCCCCGGAGCTGGGCAAGCGCATGGGCATTCGCAGCCACAAGCAGTACGCCTTCTGGAACGGCGCCTTGCCGTGCAAGCTGCTGTTGTTCAAGGTGCAGCCTGACCAGTTCGTGACTGGCGAGCGCCGCGAGGCCCAGGCCGACAGCGGCGACGCACGCCGCCAGGTGCCCCAGGCCAGCGAGCCGGCGCGCCTGTCGGAAGGTGCGCAGATGTTCGCCAACCGCCTGCAGAAGAACCTCAAGCAGCTGGGCAAGTGGGCCCGCCGCGAGCAGGTCGACTGCTACCGCCTGTACGATGCCGATATGCCCGAGTACGCCCTGGCCGTCGACCTGTACCAGGACTGGGTACACGTGCAGGAATACGCCGCCCCCCGTTCCATCGACCCGGAAAAGGCCCAGGCGCGCCTGCTCGATGCCTTGGCGGCCATTCCCCAGGCGCTGAACATCGACCCCCAGCGCGTGGTGCTCAAGCGCCGCGAGCGTCAGAGCGGCACCCGCCAGTACGAGCGCCAGGCCACCGAAGGCCGCTTCCAGGAAGTCAACGAAGGCGGCGTCAAGCTGCTGGTCAACCTGACCGACTACCTCGACACCGGGCTGTTCCTCGACCACCGCCCGATGCGCATGCGCATCCAGCGCGAGGCTGCCGGCAAGCGCTTCCTCAACCTGTTCTGCTACACCGCCACGGCCACCGTGCACGCGGCCAAGGGCGGCGCACGCAGCACCACCAGCGTCGACCTGTCGAAAACCTACCTGGACTGGGCACGGCGCAACCTTTCGCTGAACGGCTTCTCCGAGCGCAACCGCCTGGAGCAGGGCGATGTCATGGCCTGGCTGGAAGCCAACCGTGACAGCTACGACATGATCTTCATCGACCCGCCGACCTTCTCCAACTCCAAGCGCATGGAAGGTGTGTTCGATGTTCAGCGCGACCACGTGCAGTTGCTGGACCTGGCCATGGCGCGCCTGGCACCGGGCGGCGTGCTGTATTTCTCCAACAACTTCCGCAAGTTCCAGCTCGATGAGCACCTGAGCGCGCGCTACGCGGTGGAGGAAATCACGGCGCAGACGCTGGACCCGGACTTCGCCCGCAACAACCGTATCCACCGCGCCTGGCGCCTGCAGTTGCGCTGAAGCGACGAGGCGTGTTGCGCGGTTAGTGGCCAATAGCTATAACTCTGCACAGGGCCATGATGTTCGCAGGACGCTGACGAGATGAGATCGATCTATGTCGAAGTGGGGCGTTCGTGCGAGGGTGTTGCACCTGTGCAGCGAGGCGATGGCTGCCTGGGCGGTGGCGTTGGTGGCGTTGGTCGCTGGCGTGCTGCTTTCGGCGGCCTTGGCGCTGGCCACCGAGGCCTTCTACAAGCAGCAGCTGCGCCAGCGCTTCGAGCTGCTGGCCGCTGAGCGCGCCAGCCGCATTGCCGAGCGTTTCGAGGAGCAAACCCAGCGCCTGGATGGCCTGCGGCGGTTCTTCGACTATTCCGACGAGGTTACCTCACGCGAGTTCGATGGCTATGCGCGGCCGTTGCTGCACCGCACCCAGGCCTATTCCTGGGCGCCGCGGGTGGACGCCGGGCAGCGGCGCGCCTTCGAGCGCGCGGCCAGTGCCGGGCTTGGCCATGACTATGTGATTCGCGAGCAGGATGCCCAGGGGCAATGGCAGCCGTCGCCGACGCGCGACCATTACTACCCGATTCTCTATTCCCAATCGACCCAGGCCCAGGGCCAGCCCTACGGCCTCGACCTGCGCAGCCAGCCGGCCCGCGAGCAGGCCCTGGGCCGGGCGCAGCAGCCGGGCAGCATGGCGGTGTCCGCGCCCCTGGACATGATCAATGTCGAGCCTGGTTTGAGTCGCGGCTTGCTGATGGTGGCCCCCGTGTTTTCCGACGACCACGCCAGTGGCCTGCCGACGGGCTATGTGATGGCGTTGCTGAGCCTGCGCCAGCTGGTCAGCGAGGGCTTGCCGGTTGCTGCCGATGACAACCTGGTGGTGAGTATCGTCGACCCCAGCGGGCGTGACGGCCAGGAAGTGCTGTACGACTCGCAGAACCCCGCTGCGCCCTTGCCGCTGTCGAGCAGCCAGATGCTGCACCTGGCCGACCACCAGTACCAGCTCGATATCCGCCCCAGCCAGGCGTTCATGCAGGCCAACCGTTCTGCAGCGGCGCCGGCGGTGGGCTTTCTCGGTGGCCTGCTGAGCCTGTTGCTCAGCGCCTTGCTGTACAGCCTGTTCAGCCAGCGCCAGCGGGCCCTGACCCTGGTCGAGCAGCGCACCGCCGAGCTGCGGGTCAGCGAGCAATCGTTGCGCGACACCCACAACCAGCTGCGCAGCGTGCTCGACGCTGCCACCCAGGTCGCGATCATCGCCACCAGCCTCAAGGGCGTGGTCAGCACCTTCAATGCCGGTGCCGAGCGCCTGCTGGGCTACGCCGCCAGCGAGGCCATCGGCCACCTGCACCTGGAAGACCTGATGCTGGCCGAAGAGCTCAACCAGCGCAGCCAGGCCTTGAGCCTGCGCTACGGCAGGCCGATTCCGGGTGGCCAGGCGATGTTCGCCGAAACCATCCAGGAACGCGGTGCCGAGCCTGGTGAATGGACCCTGGTGCGCAAGGATGGCAGCCAGCTGCTGGCCAACATGCTGGTCACGGCGGTGCTGGACGAGCAGGGGTTGTGGGTGGGCTACCTGGCCATTTGCATCGATGTCACCGAGCGGCGGCGCGTGCACGAGGCCTTGGCGATGCGTGACCGGCTGCTGGAAAAACTCAGCGCCGAGGTGCCCGGCGGCATCTACCAGTACCGCCTGGATGCCGATGGCCACTCGTGCTTCCCGTATGCCAGCCAGGGCCTGTTCGATATCTACGAGGTCGACCTGCAGGCGCTGCGCGACGATGCGTCGGTGGTGTTCGAGCGCATTCACCCCGATGACCTGGAGCGCGTGCGCCGCTCGGTGCGTTACTCGGCCGAGCACCTGACGCCGTGGCGCGAGGAGTACCGGGTGTGCCTGCCGCGTGCGGGGTTGCGCTGGGTGCGTGGCGAGGCCACGCCAGAGGTGGGTGAGCAGGGCTGCACGCTGTGGCACGGTTACCTCACCGACATTTCCGACCTCAAGGGCGTGGAGGAGGAACTGCGCGCGCTGTCGGTAACCGATGCCCTGACCGGCATTCACAACCGCCGCTACTTCCAGGAACGGCTGAAGGTGGAGCTGGACCGCGCCCAGCGTGATGACCAGGACCTGGCGGTAATCATGCTCGACATCGACCATTTCAAGCGCATCAATGACCAATTCGGCCATGCCGTGGGTGACCACGTGCTACGCAGCCTGTGCCAGCGCATCGGCCACCGCCTGCGCCGCACCGACGTGTTCTGCCGCCTGGGCGGCGAGGAATTCATGGTGCTGTGCCCCGGCAGCAATGCCGAGCAGGCGCGGGCGCTGGCCTTGGAGTTGTGGCAAGGGGTGCGCGGCGTGCCGGTGGAGGGGGTTGGCAAGGTGACCGCGAGCTTCGGCGTGGCCGGGTGGCGGCCGGGGGAGGGCGCCGATGCCTTGCTGCTGCGGGCCGATGCGGGGGTGTATGCGGCCAAGCAGGCCGGGCGTGACCGGGTTGAGGCAGAGTTGGCCTAACGGTTGGGCACCCGTCGAAGCCTGCGGGGTCCCGGTAGGAGCGAGCGTAGCTCGCGATGGGGCGCGCAGCGGCCCCAGGGTTTCAGCTTCGCGGCTTGTAACCCCGGGGCAGCTCTGCAGCCATCGCGAGCTGCGCTCGCTCCTACAATAATGCGATCCGCGAACTACAGCATCACTGCCCCACAGCCGCCGTAGCGCTGTTGTTCAGCTTGGGCTGGCGATACAGGTCGAGCAGCACCTGGTCGAGCACCTGCGACGCGCCCCATGGCTTGGGGTCATTGAGAATCGCCGACACCGCCCAGGTGTTGCCATTGCTGTCGCGGCTGAAGCCGGCGATCGCCCGCACGGTGTTCAGGGTGCCGGTCTTGATGTGCCCTTCGCCGGTCATGGCAGTGCGCTTGAGGCGCTTGCGCATGGTGCCATCCATGCCCACCAGCGGCATCGAACTGATGAACTCGGCAGCATACGGGCTGTTCCAGGCGGCCTGCAGCAGCGCGGCCATCTCGCGGGTACTGACGCGCTCGGCACGCGAAAGGCCCGAGCCGTTTTCCATCACCAGGTGCGGCGCGGTGATGCCTTTTTTCGCCAGCCACTGGCGTACCACGCGCTGGGCGGCACGTGCATCGTCACCGTCGGCATCGGTGCGGAACTGCGCGCCCAGGCTCAGGAACAGTTGCTGGGCCATGGTGTTGTTGCTGTATTTGTTGATGTCCCGAATCACCTCCACCAGGTCCGGCGAGAACGCCCGGGCCAGCAGGCGCGCGCTTTTCGGTACGTTCTCGATGCGGTCGCGGCCCTGGATGGTGCCGCCCAGCTCGTTCCAGATCGCCCGCACCGCACCGGCGGCGTAGGTCGGGTGGTCGAGCAGCGACAGGTAGGTTTGCGAGTTGCAGCCGTCGGCCAGCTGGCCGGTGACGGTCACGCTGATGCCATCGGCCTGCTGCACCGGGTTGTAGCGCACATCGCCGCTGCACTGCTTGGCAGCCACGGCCTTGACCTGGTTGTCGATATGAATGCTGGCGATCGGCGGCTCGACGGCCACGGTCACCTTGCCGCCGTCGTTGCGGGCAACGAAGCGCAAGGCCTTGAGGTTGATCATCAGCGAGTCGGGCTTGACCAGGAACGGCTTGTTGACGTCGCCACCGTCGTCGTCGAACTGCGGCAGGTTGGGCTGCACGAAGTGGCTGCGGTCCAGTACCAGGTCGCCGGTGACGGTGCGCACGCCGTTGGCGCGCAGGTCACGCATCAGCAGCCAGAGCTTTTCCATGTTCAGCTTTGGGTCGCCACCGCCCTTGAGGTACAGGTTGCCATTGAGCACGCCGTTGCTCAGGGTGCCGTCGGTGTAGAACTCGGTTTTCCACTGGAAGGTCGGGCCGAGCAGTTCCAGGGCGGCGTAGGTGGTGACCAGCTTCATGGTCGAGGCCGGGTTCACCGACACATCGGCGTTGAACACCGTGGCGGTGCCCGGGCCGTTGAGCGGCAGCATCACCAGCGACAGTGCGCTGTCTTGCAGTTTGTTGGCCTTCAGGGCCTGCTGCACTTTCGCTGGCAGGGTGGTATTGACGGCAGCAGCCTGGCTGGGCAGAGCGAACGGCAACAGCAGGCCGGCGAGAACGAGGGGACGGAGCGCTTTGATCATCTGGGATAAATACCCTGCGGACGAGGGAAAATGAAATTGGGGCTATAAGAAATGGTGGCCCCACGACGAAATATAGCGGCCATTATGCCCCAAGCGCAGCGTTGATGGGCCACGTTCGACGGAAAAGCGCCTTTGTAGCGTGGAAACTGGTAAAGTGCCGCGCGTTATTACTCAAGAGGATTGTTTCATGGCTACCAACCGTTCCCGTCGTCTGCGCAAGAAGCTGTGCGTGGATGAATTCCAGGAGCTGGGTTTCGAACTGAACCTGGGTTTCAAGGAAGACCTGTCCGACGAAGCCATCGATGCCTTCCTCGACGCCTTCCTGGCAGAAGCCATGGATGCCAACGGCCTGGACTATGTCGGCGGTGATGATTTCGGCCTGGTTTGCTCGGCCAAGCGTGGCTCGGTCAGCGAAGAGCAGCGCGCCACTGTCGAAGCCTGGCTCAAGGGCCGCAGCGAACTGACCACCATCGAAGTCAGCCCGCTGCTGGACGCCTGGTACCCGGAAAAGCCGATCAACCCGGCTTCCTGATCCGCCTGGGCGGCCGCCGTTCGGCGTGCCGCTTCAGCTGGCCCTGGCCCTGTAGCTGGCCAGGGCCTTCTCCACACGGCACATGTGCCGTGCCAAGGCCTGGCGCCGTAGTTTAAGGCGCGCAACAGGTTCGTCTTGCGCTTCAAGTGCCTCACAGGCAGCCATTACCTCATGCGCTTTGAGCATGCGCGCTGCGCTGAGGATCTTGTGTGCCTGCTCGCTCAGTTCCTCCGGTGCGTTGTCCACATCGATCGCCATCAGCGCCGCCAGGTCTTCATGCAGGCTGCGGTGCAAGGCCTCGACGAAACGGGCGCGGCCACTGCTGCTGTCGCCGACGATACTGCCCAGGCCGCCGAGGTCGAACAGCGTTCGTTGCACCGTGGTAGCGCGCGGCGTAATACCGGCCAGGCGCAGGCTGAGGGTGCGCAGGGTGATGGGCTTGAGCAGGCAGTCGTCCATGCCGGCGCTCAGGCATTTCTGCTTCACCTGCGGCTGTGCGTTGGCGGTGTAGCCGAGGATGAGGCAGGGCGAGCGCTTGGCGTGGCGCTCTTCGGCACGCAGTGTGGCGGCCAGCTGGTAACCGCTCATGTGCGGCATGTTGCAGTCGAGTATGAGGACGTCGAAGTTGCCCGCGCGCCATTTGCCCAGGCCTTCCCGACCGTCGCTGGCACTGGCTGCGGTGAGCCCCAGGTAGCCCAATTGCTGGGTCAGTAGCAGCAGGTTGGCGGGGTGGTCGTCGATCACCAGAACCTTCAGTTGCGGGGCCGGCGTTGTGATGTCGTCGGCAGGCAGGGCGGCGGGCAAGGGGGCCTCGGCAGGCTCCAGCGGCAGTTGCAGGCACACCTGGGTGCCGAAGCCTGGCACGCTGTTGATGCTCAGCTCGCCCCCCATCATTTCGCACAGGCTGCGGCAGATCGCCAGGCCCAGCCCGGTGCCGGCACGCGATTGCCGGCTGTGCGGGTTGGCTTGCACGAACGGGTTGAACAGCCGTTGCAGGTCGTCCTGGTGGATGCCGATGCCGCTGTCGCGCACCTCCAGCGCCAGCCGCGCGGGGTTGGCGCTTCCCGCCTCGCGCAGGCCCAGGCTGACGCACACCTGGCCCTGCTCGGTGAACTTGATGGCGTTGCTGACCAGGTTGGACAGAATCTGCTTGAAGCGCAGGGGGTCGAGCAGTACATGGCAACGGGCGTCGGGGCTGATGTCGAGTTTCAGGGCCAGGCCTTTTTCCCGGGCCTGGCCGTCGAACACGCGGCCCACAGACTCCACCAAGGCGGCCGGGTCGACCGGCTCGGGGGCCAGGGACAGGTGGCCGGATTCGATGCGAACGATGTCCAGGATATCGCCGATCAGGCCCAGCAGGTCCTTGGCCGAATGGTGGGCGACCTCCAGCGAAGTCGCGTCGACCTGGCCTTGGCGGGCGCGGTTGACCGCCAGCTCCAGCATGCCGATCACCGCGCTCATCGGCGTGCGGATCTCGTGGCTGATGGTGGCGAGGAAGGTGCTTTTGGCGCGGTTGGCGTCGTCGGCCAGGCGTTTGGCCTCACGCAGTTCCTGCACCAGCTTGCGCCGTTCGCTGATGTCGATCCAGCCGCCGATGATGCCTTGTACCTCGCCCAGCGAGTCGCGGTACGGCAGGATCCAGTGGTAGATGGTGAGCTCGCGTTCGTTCATGCGCAGCGGGCGGTCGAGGATCAACGGAACACCGGCGGCCATCACCTGTTGGTAGTCGGCTTGCATCTGCCGGGTGTGCTCGCTGGTGGCGCAGTGGGTGTCTTCCAGGCGTTTGCCGATGACGTGCTCCAGGGGCGCCTGTAGCGCCTGCAGGTAGCTGGCGTTGCAGCTTTGCAGGCGGCATTCGCGGTCGCGCACGTACATCGGGTGCGGCGTGCCGTCGAGCAGGGCGCTCATGAACTCCAGCTGGTCACCCAGCGCCCGCTCGGCGCGCTGGCGCTGCTTGATCTGGCGCCGCAGGCGGGCATTCCAGAGCAATGCCAGTAACAGCAGCAGGCCTGCGCCGAGCAATATCTGGACGACCCGCTGGCGCACGGCTTGCCAATGGTTCTCGTCATGCCGCACATACCCCCGCCAGCGGTTGTCGATCACCCCCAGCTCCTCTGGCGAAATGCTGGTCAGGGCCTTGTCGAGGATTGAGGCCAGCGCCGTGGCCTGGGCGTTGGTGGCCATGGCGAAGGTCGCAGGCTCGCTGCCCAGTGTGCTGCGAATGACCAGGGCGGGGTCGACCTCCACGGCGTGGGTGGCATCGATCAGGGTGGTGATCACCGCATCCACGGCCCCAGCGCTCAGCAGGGCCATGGAATAGTAGGGGCTTTGCGTTTCGACCCAGCTGGTTTGCGGGTAACGCTCGGTTATCAGCCGGGCCGGGGTGCTGTGGCGGGCGATGGCGACGCGGCGCCCGCGCAGCTGTTCCAGCGAGCCGTACTGCGGGCGATCGGCACGGGTCACCAGCACCTGGGGGCTTTCCAGATAGGGCCGGCTCAGGCGTATCTGCGGGGCCGCGAGGCTGTCGACGGCCAGGGCGGCGATCATGCTGACCCGTTCGTCCTTGAGCCGGGTGAGCATGTCGGCAAAATCGCTGGCGCGCTGCACTTCGAAGCGCAGGCCCGTGCGCAGGCGGATCAGTTCCAGCAGGTCGGCGGTGATGCCGCGAAAATGCCCGTTGCCGTCGAAATAGGACAGCGGTGCGGCGGTTTCGTCGATGGCCACCTGCACCACCGGGTGCTGCTTCAGCCATTGCGCCTCGGCGGCCGACAACGGCAGCCTGAGGTCGCTGAGCAGCCGGTCGGCGCCAGCACTCCAGCGCTTGAAGATGCTGGCCCGCACGGCTTTGTCCTGGTGTTCGAGAATGCTGTCTACCAAGGCCTTGAGCTCGGTATCCTGCGCGCGCATGGCAAAACCGAAGCCGATGCTTTCGTGTTGGCCGAAGCTGGCCATGCGCAGGCGCGGCAGGTGGCCGCGGTTGAGTTGGTAGTGGGTCGACAGCGTGTCGCCGATGAACACGTCGGCCTGGCCGAACGCCACGGCATTGAGTGCCTGGGTGGAGGAATCGAAGGTCAGCAGTTCGGCCTTGGGGTAGGCCGCGTGCACCTCGGGGCGGGGCAGGTAGTGGTAGAGCATGCCCAGGCGCATGCCCTCAAGGTCGGTGTCGAGGGGGCGCTCTTCGTCCTCACGGGTGACCAGCACCGGTTGGTCGATGGCGTAGGGCAGCGACATGGCCAGGCCATCGGCCGCCGCTTCATAGCCATTGGCACTGCCCAGCAGGTCGATTTCGCCGCGCAGCAGCGCCTGCACTGCCGCTTGACGGTCTGGGTAGCGCAGCACCTTCACGGGCAACTGCAGGGCTTTGCCGACCAGGTTCGCGTATTCGGCGGTGAGGCCCTGGTAATCGCGCCCGCCGCGGGTGATGTCGAACGGGGGGTAGTCCGGGGCCGATGTGCCCAGTGTCAGCTGCTGGCGCCCGGCCAGCCAGGCCAGTTGTTGTGGCGCCAGGGGTGGCCCGGGGTCGGTGGGCGAGTAACGGGCCAGCAGCGAATAGGGCGTGGCTTCGGAAGCGGCAGCCAGCCCCCCCGCCCAGGCCAGTGTCAGGGTAAGGAGCAGGCGAGCGATGATATGCACCATGGCCGACCTCAGACCAGCGCATTGCGTTTGGCCATCTCGATCAGCTCGACCAAGGTTTCGACCTGAAGCTTTTGCATCAGGCGTTTCTTGTAGGTGCTGACAGTTTTGTTGCTGAGGAACATGCCCCGGGCGATCTCCTTGTTGCTGCGGCCCTGGGCGAAAAGTTGCAAGACCATCAATTCCC
The DNA here is from genome assembly GCF_011752535.1 of Pantoea sp. Tr-811. Classification (NCBI taxonomy): domain Bacteria; kingdom Pseudomonadati; phylum Pseudomonadota; class Gammaproteobacteria; order Enterobacterales; family Erwiniaceae; genus Pantoea; species Pantoea sp. Tr-811. The sequence goes on along the minus strand of NZ_VWXJ01000005.1, from coordinate 308,167 downwards.
GGTCATTGACCAGGCGGAACAAGCGCAAGTCGGCGTCAGCTGTTTCGTGTTGCGGGTGGATGGCCTGGCTTGGGAAATAGTTATAGCCGGCAAGTACGGCCTTGATTGCGCTGAGCAGTTCGGTGAGGTCTTCGGCCTTGCACACATAGCCGGCAGCGCCGGAGTGCATGCAACGCATGGCGAACAGGGCTGGGGCCTGGGCGGTGAGCACCAGCACCTTCAGCGGCAGCGCCATGGCCTGGAAGCGCGCCAGCACTTCCAGGCCATCGAGCTTGGGAATACTGATGTCGAGAATGACCAGGTGCGGGTCCGTTTCGCGAATCAGCTGCATGGCGTCCACGCCATTGTCCGATTCACCCACCACCTTGTAGTTCTGGTTCTCCAACAGCATGCGAACGGCCAAGCGGACGACCGGGTGGTCGTCGACAATAAATACGGATTGCATGTTCAACTTCCCTGCGACGAATGACGGAGGCAGGTTCCACCATAACGCAGTTCAAACTCCTCGGGGGTATGAGGAATGGCGATTAGCGCTATATGGGAAATGGACTACAAAACATGGGTATTAAATCCACGAAGTGTAAGCGATTAATTCAAACTTTTAATATTTGTATCCAGAGTGCGGCTCGATGTTTATTAAATGTTTAACCCTGGGTCTGGGATATAGGAAATTTCCTACAATTCAGGCAGCCGCCCGGCGAGGCGCCGGGCGCTGACGCTCAGGCCGGGTTGGAGCGCCCGGTCATTTCACTGGCCATCTCGCTGGCGTAGCTGTCGGTCATGCCGGCGATGAAATCGATCATGCGCAGGAAGGCCTTGTGCAGCGAGTCGTGGGGGTGGGGAGCATTGTTGCCGAGCAAGTCGAGCACGCGCCGGCTCTTGAACGATGGCGTACGCCCGCCGTGCTGTTCCAGGGCGGCGGCGCAAAAGGTGTTGAGGAGAATTTCCAGTGTGGTGTAGGCGCCAATTTCATGCAGCGTCTTGCGCTTGTCCTGGAAGATCTTGTTGCGTGCCATGTCCTTGGCCTGCAGCACGCAGCGCTTGGCCGGGCCGTGCATGTGCTCGACCAGGTCGCCGTGCAGCTGCCCGGCGAGCAGTGCGGGTTGTTGCTCGACGAAGGCGCGGGCGGCGGCGTTGGTCAGGTGTTCGATGGCCTTGCCGCGCAGGATCGCCAGCTTGCGCCGGCGCGAATCGGCAGGCCCGAGCTGGCGGTAGGTTTCCGGCAGGTCGTCGCCCACCAGGTCGAGCAGCAGTGCCTCCACCTCGGCGTACTGCAGCAAGTCCATCTCCAGGCCGTCTTCGAGGTCGATCAGCGCGTAGCAGATGTCATCGGCGGCTTCCATCAGGTAAACCAGCGGGTGGCGCGCCCAGCGCTGGGCTTCGAGCTGCGGCAGGCCGAGCTTGCGGGCGATTTGCTCCAGTAGCCCCAGTTCGCTCTGGTAGCAGCCGAACTTGTGCTTCTTGTAGCCCAGGGCGTCGGCGTGGCGGGCGCTCCAGGGGTATTTGAGGTAGGTGCCGAGGGTGGCATAGGTCAGCCGGGTACCACCGTCGAACTGGTGGTATTCCAGCTGGGTGAGCACGCGAAAGCCTTGGGCGTTGCCTTCGAAATTGAGGAAGTCGGCGCGTTCGTCATCGCTCATGTCGTCGAGCCAACCGCGCCCGGCAGCCTGCTGGAACCAGTGGCGAATGGCGTCTTCGCCGGAGTGGCCGAAGGGCGGGTTGCCGATGTCGTGGGCCAGGCAGGCGGACTGCACGATCATCCCCAGGTCGCTGGGTTCGCACCAGGCCGGCAGGCTGTCGCGCAGGGTTTCGCCCACGCGCATGCCGAGCGAGCGGCCAACGCAGCTGACTTCCAGCGAGTGGGTGAGGCGGGTGTGGATATGGTCGTTGCTCGACACCGGGTGTACTTGGGTCTTGCGCCCCAGGCGGCGGAAGGCGCCGGAGAAGATGATGCGGTCGTGGTCTTTGTGGAAGGGGCTGCGCCCCAGTTCATCGGCGCTGTAGAGGGCTTTGCCGAGGCGTTCGCGGGTGAGCAGGGTGTGCCAGTCCAAGGCGCGGTCTCCTGTCGATCGAAGGGTATAGCTTCTGGTGTCTGGGTGGGTTGTGCAAGGGGGATTGGCGCCGCCGGGGCGGCGCATTGCGAATGCGCATGGAATTTGTGTAGGAGCGGGCTTGACCCGCGAACACCGGCGAAGCCGGTGCCATCCACCGCGTCGCCTGCTTCGCGGGGCAAGCCCGCTCCTACAGGGAATTGCGGCAGGTTCGCCACGACAGCGCATTACGCTGGAAGGTGTAGCTGGCGTCAGGGCCGGCGGCCGCTTTGCATGAACAGCTTCACCAAAGGCAGCAGGCTGGCGCCCAGGCGCACCAGGCGGGAAAGGTTGCCGCTGCGCACGCCCTTGCCGGTGAGAAAGCCCAGCGCTACGACCGCGCCAACGCCCCACAACGGCGCATGCTTGATGCCCAGCCCATCGCCCAGCGAGCTGCCCACCCCACGCAAGCGCTGCAGCGGTTGCAGCAATTGCCCCGATTCGTGGCGGATTTCCTGGCGGTGCATTTCCATGCGCAGGCGCAGCAGCGCCTTGCGCATTTCACGCGGGTTTCGCGTGTTCGGCATTTCAGGCAGGCTCATGGCAACAGGCGCTCCCGGTCCTTGGCCAGTTCCTCGAGGGTGGCGTGGAAGGGCGAGGATTCATCGAACACCGCTGCTTTCAGGCGCAGCGCGCAATACAGCGCGGCAAGGCCGTAGAACACGCACAGGCCGATAATCCCGGCCAGGCGGTAGCTGTCCCACAGCAGCACCAGCAGCAAGCCCGACAGGGCGGTGAGCAGCAACAGCGCAAATACCAACGCCAGGCCTGCGAACAGCAACAAGCTCAGGGTGCGGCCTTTCTGCTCCTGCAGTTCGATGCCGAACAGTTCGATATGGCTGTGCAGCAGCCCCAGCAGCGCGGCGCCCAGGCGCCGGCCCGAGGCACTGGTGCCAATGGCATCATTGTCCATGTGGGCTCCTTAGCGCCGGTTGGCCAGCAGGCCGATCAACAGCCCCACGCCTGCAGCGATGCCGATGGCCTGCCACGGGTTTTCCTGAACGTACTGCTCGGCGCTGCCCAGTGCCGCTTGCCCGCGGTCGAGCACCGAGTCCTGGGTCAGTTGCAGGGTTTCCCGGGCCTGGCTCAGGCGCTCGTGAATCTGCTCGCGCAATTCGTCGGCCTGGTCGCCCGCAAGGTTGGCGGTGTCGGCCAGCAGTTTCTCGGTATCGCGAACCAAGGCCTGGAAGTCAGCCATGAGGATTTCTTGTGCAGTCTTTGCCGATTTGCTGGCCATTGGGGCTCTCCCTGTGCAGGTGTGTAGATCATTCGAGTGACGCGGCGCGTGGAAGGTTCAGTCGGCGCTGGTATGCGCCTTGCTAAGGACAATTGCCACAACGCGGGGCACGGCCCTGGGGCGCTGCGCCGATTCAGGGCGCCGGCCCCGGCGGATACCGGTAAACCTTAACCCAATCCACGACAAACCCAAGAAAAAACCACGCAGGCCACACCCGCTTCACGGTGAAGGGGTGACAGGCTGGCACCGATTCGGTGCAGGGATGCAGGTTCTTGAACTGTCCTGGTGCCTTTTTCAGCAGGTCTGCCTTCTACATGGAAAATACGCTCAGCGCGATGGACTCCCTGGTCCACGGTTCCAATACCCTGTTCATCCTCATGGGCGCCATTTTGGTGCTGGCCATGCATGCCGGCTTCGCCTTCCTGGAAGTGGGCACGGTGCGCCACAAGAACCAGGTCAATGCCTTGTCGAAGATCCTCAGCGACTTTGCCATCTCGGCGCTGGTGTACTTTTTCATCGGCTACTGGATCGCCTACGGCGTGAACTTCCTGCAGCCAGCGGCTGCACTGGCTGCCGACCATGGCTATGCGCTGGTCAAGTGCTTCTTCCTGCTGACGTTTGCCGCAGCGATCCCGGCGATCATTTCCGGTGGCATCGCCGAGCGCGCCCGCTTCGTGCCGCAGTTGTGCGCCACGGCGCTGATCGTGGCGTTCGTCTACCCGTTCTTCGAGGGCGTGGTGTGGAACGGCAACCTGGGTATCCAGGCCTGGCTGCAGGCCCGCTTCGGTGCGCCGTTCCATGACTTTGCCGGCTCCGTGGTGGTGCACGCCATGGGCGGCTGGCTGGCGCTGGCGGCGGTGCTGCTGCTGGGCGCGCGGCGCGGGCGTTACCGCGAGGGCCGGCTGGTGGCCTTCGCGCCATCGAGCATCCCGTTCCTGGCGCTGGGCTCGTGGATCCTGATCATCGGCTGGTTCGGCTTCAACGTGATGAGCGCACAAACCCTGCAAGGGGTCAGTGGCCTGGTGGCGATCAACTCGCTGATGGCCATGGTCGGTGGCACCCTGGCCGCGCTGCTGGCGGGGCGCAACGACCCAGGCTTCCTGCACAACGGCCCGTTGGCCGGGCTGGTGGCGATCTGCGCCGGTTCCGACCTGATGCACCCACTGGGCGCATTGGCCACCGGCCTGGTGGCGGGGGTGCTGTTCGTGTGGAGCTTCACCGCTGCGCAGAACCGCTGGAAGATCGACGACGTGCTGGGCGTTTGGCCACTGCACGGCCTGTGCGGCGTGTGGGGCGGCATTGCCTGCGGCATCTTCGGCCAGGCCGCGCTTGGCGGCATGGGCGGTGTGAGCCTGGCCAGCCAGTTGCTCGGCACCCTGGGCGGTATCGCGGTGGCGCTGGCCGGTGGTTTTGCCGTGTACGGGTTGATCCGCAAGGTACTGGGCCTGCGCCTGAGCCATGAGCAGGAGTTCCAGGGCGCCGACTTGTCGCTGCACCGTATTGGTGCCACCAGCCAGGATTGACCGGGGCCGGGTGCACAAGTGGGCAGGGCGGGCCTAGAATGGGCTTCATCCCACAGCCAGATCGAGTCCTGCCCCATGCTGCCTGAATGCCAACTCTTCGGTACCAGCGGGTGCCATTTGTGCGAAGTGGCCGAGTCGGTGCTGATGCCCTTCGCCGACCGCGGCCTGCTCATCGAACTGATCGACATCGCCGAGGACGAGACGCTGTTCGAGCGCTATGGGCTTATCATTCCGGTGCTGCGCCGCTGCGACACGTCGGCCGAGCTGCACTGGCCATTCGATGCCGAGCAGGTGGTGGCCTTTCTCGGCCAATGACGGCCAGGTGAATTGACGGCGGTGCCTGCCACTTCGTATGCTGTATATAAATACAGTATCGAGGTAACCCCATGCACAACGTCGAGCAACTCAAGTACAGCGTCAACCGCATGCCGGTGGAGCGGGTGTGCGAGGCGGTGCTGGAGCTGCGCCTGGAAGGCCTGGTTCTCGATGAGCGCACGCCGTTTGGCAAGGTTCATTTCAACACCTGCTTCGCCGAGATCGAGGCGCTGTTCCAGCGCGCCGGTTACCACCGCGGGCTGGACGTGGTCGGTTACCAAGGCCTGCTTTATGCCCTGTACGATCCTGGGCGCTGGGAGGCGGTGCAGGTGCTGCGCTGGCTGAAGGAACGCAGCGAGGCCATGGCCGAGGCTGGTTGAGCTGCCGGGCTTGGGCGATAATGCGCGGCCTTGCCTGTTTCGAGCCCCGCCATGACCCCGCCATTCGACCCTGCCCGCCAGCAAGCCAGCACGGTTTGCCTGCCCCCCGGCCACTGGGCCACGGTGCTCGACTGCCTGTGTGACCACTTCAAGGCCATCGACCGGGCCGTGTGGCTCGACCGTTTCGCCCGTGGCCGGGTGCTGGATGCTGCAGGCCAGGCGGTGGCTGCCAGCCTGCCGTACCGCCGGGGCATGCGCCTTCACTATTTCCGGGAAGTGCCCAACGAGAAGCCGATTCCGGTGCAGGAAACCATCCTGCACATGGACGAGCACCTGGTGGTGGCCGACAAACCGCATTTCCTGCCGGTGACCCCGACCGGCGAATACGTCGAGCAAACCCTGCTGCGGCGGTTGATTCGCCGCCTGGACAACCCGCACCTGGTGCCGCTGCACCGCATCGACCGGCACACTGCCGGGTTGGTGCTGTTCTCGGCCAACCCGGATACCCGCAGCGCCTACCAGCGGCTGTTCCCCGAGCGGCGTATCGACAAGCGCTACCAGGCCATTGCCGCCGCCATGCCGCAACACCGCTACCCCTTGGTGCACAAGAGCCGGCTGGTGCACGGCGAGCCGTTCTTCCGCATGCATGAGGTCGAAGGGGAGAGTAACAGCGAAACCCTGGCTGAGGTGCTGGAGCGCAATGGCGAACTGTGGCGCTACGGGCTGTCGCCGGTCACCGGCAAAACCCATCAGCTACGGGTGCACATGGCGGCGCTGGGGGCAGGGATCTGCAACGACCCGTTCTACCCGCACTTGCTCAAGGAAGATGACGACTACCAGCGGCCGCTGAAGCTGCTGGCCCACAGCTTGCGCTTCAGCGACCCGTTGACGGGCGAAGAGCGGTATTTCGAGAGCCGTTTGACGCTGGATTGGTAAACGCTTCATCGCGAGCTGCGCTCGCTCCTACCGGCGGGGATTCGCGGCCCTGGTAGGAGCGAGCGAAGCTCGCGATGCGCCGCAAAAAGCGGCGCTCGTTCAGCGGTTGAACCGCTCCACCAGTGAATACTGGCCACCCGCCGTACTGCTCAGCTCTTCACTCAACTGCGCCGAATGCTGGGCCTGTTCGGCGGTTTGGTCGGCCAGTGCGGCGATGGTGCTGATATTGCGGCTGATCTCATCGGCCACCGCGGTCTGCTCCTCGGTCGCGGCGGCGATCTGCGTGGCCATGTCGGTGATGTTGGCCACCGCTTCGCTGATGCCAACCAGCGCCTGGTCGGCCTGCATCACCCGGTCTACACCTTCCTGGGCCTGGCGGTGGCCGGTTTCCATGGTCAGCACGGCGTTGTTGGCGGTTTGCTGTAATTTGGCGATCAGGCCGTGGATTTGCCCGGTCGACTCGGCAGTACGCTGGGCCAGTTGGCGCACTTCGTCGGCAACCACGGCAAAGCCACGGCCCATTTCACCGGCGCGGGCCGCTTCGATGGCGGCGTTGAGCGCCAGCAGGTTGGTCTGGTCGGCGATGCCCTTGATCACATCCACCACGCCGCCAATCTCGTCGCTGTCCTTGGCCAGTTGGGTCACGGTGGCGCCGGTTTCGCCCACCGCCGTCGACAGGCGCTCGATGGCATCGCGGGTTTCCCCGGCGATCTGCCGCCCTTGGCTGGTCAGGCGGTTGGCTTCCTGGGTGGCATCGGCAGTGCGTTGCACGTGGTTGGCCACTTCCTGGGTGGTGGCGGCCATCTGGTTGACCGCGGCGGCCACTTGTTCGGTTTCCACTCGCTGGCGCTCCAGGCCCGAGGAGCTCTTGTGGGCCAGGGCATCGGACTGGCGCGCCTGTTCACTCAGATGCTCGGCGCTGTCCTGCAGGCGGGTGAGGCAGGTTTTCAGGCGCGCATCCTGGCTGAGCATGGCCATTTCCAGGCGCGCCTGCACGCCGCGGCTGTCGGTGTACATCTGCGCGATCAGCGGGTCGGAGGTGGTTTGTTCGGCCAGGCGCAGCAGGCGCTTGAGGCCGCGTTGCTGCCAGGTCAGGCCCAGCAGCCCCAGGGGCACCGAGAGGCCAGCGGCAATCGCGAAGCCCCAGGAGTGGCCAAGCCAGTTGCCGATCAAAAAGCCCACCTGGCTGACCAGGATGAACGGCAGCCAGTCCTGCGCCACCGGCAGCCAGCGGTCGCGGCGCGGCACCGAGGTCTTGCCCTGGTTGATGCGCTGGTACAGCGCTTCGGCGCGGCGGATTTGCTCGGCGGTGGGCTTGACCCGTACCGATTCGAAGCCGACCACCTGGTTGTTGTCGAAAATTGGGGTGACGTAGGCGTTGACCCAGTAATGGTCGCCGGACTTGCAGCGGTTCTTGACGATACCCATCCACGGCAGGCCCTGCTTGAGGGTTTGCCACATGTGCGCGAACACCGCCGACGGCACATCGGGGTGGCGCACCAGGTTGTGCGGCGCACCGGTCAGCTCCTCGCGGGTGAAACCACTGATCTCGATGAAGGCATCGTTGCAGTAGGTGATCACACCCTTGGCGTTGGTGGTGGAGATCAACCGCTGCTGGGCAGGGAAAGTCCGTTCTCTCTGGGTAATCGGCTGGTTGTTACGCATGGGTCGAGTAATCCGCAAGGCTTTCGACAGATATCGGCAAGCCACTGGTTTTATTGAACGAATAATTAATTTGCTTGATCTGGGGCAAGGTGGGTGGCGCTGGGGTGCAGTAGAGGCGCGGGGTTTATGACCGTTTTGTGACTGCTTGGGCCTATGATGACTGAGCGGCCATCAAAGTGCTACTGGTGGAAGATTCGGGGGGGCGGCGCCGCTGTGCGGCGCATCGCGAGCTATGCTCGCTCCTACGGAGATAGACGTTATCGAATCAATACGATTTATTCCGTAGGAGCGAGCGCAGCTCGCGAAGGGCCGTCAGGCGCGGATCATCTGCCGCAAAACGTAATGCAGAATCCCGCCCGCCTTGAAGTACTGCACCTCGTTCAAGGTATCGATCCGGCACAGCACCTCGATGTCCTGCTGCCCCCCATCCTCACCGGTGATGCGCAAGGTCAGGTTCATGCCCGGCTTGAGCGCCGCGCCGTCCAGCCCCAGCACATCGATCTGCTCCTTGCCGGTAAGCCCCAGCTGCTTGCGGTTGGCGCCAGCCTTGAACTGCAGCGGCAGTACACCCATGCCCACCAGGTTGGAGCGGTGGATACGCTCGAAACTCTCTGCCAGCACCGCCTTGACCCCCAGCAGGTTGGTGCCCTTGGCCGCCCAGTCGCGGCTGGAGCCGGTGCCGTACTCCTGGCCGGCGATCACCACCAAGGGCGTGCCCTCGGTTTGGTAGCGCATGGCGGCATCATAGATCGACAGCTTTTCCCCGCTGGGCACATGCAGGGTGTTGCCGCCTTCCTCGCCGCCAAGCATTTCGTTGCGAATGCGGATGTTGGCGAAGGTGCCCCGCATCATCACCTCGTGGTTGCCGCGCCGCGAACCGTAGGAGTTGAAGTCGCGTGGCTCCACGCCCTTGTCACGCAGGTAGCGCCCGGCTGGGCTGTCGGCCTTGATGTTGCCCGCCGGCGAAATGTGGTCGGTTGTCACCGAATCGCCGAGCAGGGCGAGGATGCGTGCACCCTGGATGTCCTTGATGTCGGGCAGGGGCCCGGCGATGTCGTCGAAGAACGGCGGGTGCTGGATGTAGGTCGAGGCCTCCTGCCACACATAGGTGGCGGCCTGTGGCACCTCGATGGCCTGCCACTGGGCATCGCCGGCAAACACTTCGGCGTACTCCTTATGGAACATTGCGGTGTCCACCTTGGCCACGGCCTCGGCAATTTCCTGCTGGCTGGGCCAGATATCACGCAGGTACACCGGCTGGCCATCCTTGCCCGTGCCCAGCGGGTCGCGGGTGAGGTCCACGCGCACGCTGCCGGCCAGGGCATAGGCCACCACCAGCGGCGGGGAGGCCAGCCAGTTGGTTTTCACCAGGGGGTGCACGCGGCCTTCGAAGTTGCGGTTGCCCGACAGCACCGACGCCACCGTGAGGTCGGCGCTGCCGATGGCTTTTTCGATGGCCTCATCCAGCGGGCCGGAGTTGCCGATGCAGGTGGTGCAGCCATAGCCGACCAGGTCGAAGCCGAGCTGGTCGAGGTAGGGCGTAAGCCCGGCGGCCTGGTAGTAGTCGGTGACCACCTTGGACCCAGGGGCCAGCGAACTCTTCACCCAAGGCTTGCGCTGCAGGCCTTTTTCCAGGGCCTTCTTCGCCACCAGGCCGGCTGCCATCATCACGCTAGGGTTGGAGGTGTTGGTGCATGACGTGATGGCCGCGATCACCACGGCGCCATCGCGCAGGGTGTGGGTTTGGCCGGCGTGGTTGTAGGCAATTTCGCCGGCCTGGTCGGCGTTGCCCACCGCCACGCCACCGCCGCCTTCGCTTTCCAGGCGGCCGACTTCCTTGGCCAGCGGCTTGGGCTGCAATTCGATGAACTGGTCGAACGCCTGGCTCACCTGGCCCAGGGCAACCCGGTCCTGGGGCCGCTTGGGCCCGGCCAGGCTGGCTTCGACCTCGTGCATGTCCAGTGCCAGGGTATCGCTGAACGTTGGCTCCTGCCCGCTTTGACGCCACAGGCCCTGGGCCTTGCAGTACTGCTCCACCAGTGCCACGGCCTCGCTCGGCCGGCCCGACAGGCGCAGGTAGTCGAGGGTTACCTGGTCGACCGGGAAGAAGCCGCAGGTGGCGCCGTATTCAGGTGCCATGTTGGCGATGGTGGCGCGGTCGGCCAGGGGCAGGTCGGCGAGGCCATCGCCATAGAACTCGACGAACTTGCCCACCACGCCTTTCTTGCGCAGCATCTGCGTGACCGTCAGCACCAGGTCGGTGGCGGTGATGCCTTCGCGCAGTTTGCCGGTGAGCTTGAAGCCGATGACCTCGGGGATCAACATCGATACCGGCTGGCCCAGCATCGCCGCTTCCGCCTCGATGCCGCCGACGCCCCAGCCGAGCACGCCGAGGCCGTTGATCATGGTGGTGTGCGAGTCGGTGCCCACCAGGGTGTCGGGGAAGGCATAGGTGCGGCCATCGGCTTCGCGGGTCCACACCGTGCGGCCCAGGTATTCCAGGTTGACCTGGTGGCAGATGCCGGTGCCCGGCGGTACCACGCGGAAGTTGTCGAAGGCGCTTTGGCCCCAGCGCAGGAAGGCATAGCGCTCGCCGTTGCGCTGCATCTCGATGTCGACGTTCTCGGTGAAGGCCTGGGGGGTGGCGTAGCGGTCGACCATCACCGAGTGGTCGATCACCAGGTCCACCGGCGACAGCGGGTTGATGCGCTGTGGGTCGCCGCCGGCCTTGGCCATGGCCGCGCGCATGGCGGCCAGGTCCACCACGGCGGGCACGCCGGTGAAGTCCTGCATCAGCACCCGCGCCGGGCGGTACTGGATTTCGCGGTCGGAGCGGCGTTCCTGCAGCCAGGCGGCGAGGGCGCGCAAATCGTCGCCGGTGACGGTTTCGCCGTCTTCCCAGCGCAGCAGGTTTTCCAGCAGCACCTTCAGCGACATGGGCAAGCGCTGCAGGTCGCCCAGCTGGCTGGCGGCCTCGGTGAGGCTGTAGTAATGGTAGGTGCGGTCAGCCACCTTGAGGGTCTTGAGGGTGTTCAGGCTATCGAGCGAGGGCATTGCCGACTCCTTGTGCCGCGGGGCCCGGCATTCGTTGGGGGAGGCCGGTGCCACCGCGCTGTTCTGGTCCGCACGGCACGGACCTGGCTGAATGGTCAGGTTAGCGCCGTTTGGCGCCCCTGGCTCTTTTCTGGACCGGCGGGGCATGTCGCAGGTTCCGAACTTCCTTTATCATCGCCGCCCTGCCGGCGCCTGAGGCGCCAGCCGTAGTGGAGTGAGAAATGAATACCCTGTTCATGCATTGCCGGCCCGGTTTCGAGGGTGAGGTGTGCGCCGAGATCAGCGAACATGCGGCCCAGCTGGGTGTGGCCGGCTATGCCAAGGGCAAGCCGCAAAGCGCCAGCGCCGAATTCGTCTGCGCCGACGCCGAGGGGGCCGAGCGGCTGATGGCCCAGTTGCGTTTCGCGCAGCTGATCTTCCCGCGCCAGTGGGCCCGTGGCGCCTATATCGAACTGCCGGAAACCGACCGCATCAGCGTGCTGCTGGCGCACCTGGCCGAGCAGCCTGTTTTTGGCAGCCTGTGGCTGGAAGTGCTGGACAGCAACGAAGGCAAGGAGCTGTCGACCTTCTGCCGCAAGTTCGAAGTGCCGCTGCGCAAGGCCCTGGAAAAGGCCGGCCGCCTGGTGGACAACCCCAGCCTGCCGCGCCTGCTGCTGACCTTCATCAGCGGCCGCCGGGTATTCGTTGGCGTGGCCGAGGCCAACAACAGTGCGCTGTGGCCCATGGGCATTCCGCGCCTGAAGTTCCCCCGCGAGGCGCCGAGCCGTTCAACGCTCAAGCTCGAAGAAGCCTGGCACCAGTTCATCCCGCGTGAGCACTGGGCGCAGCGCCTGGGCGATGACATGACCGGGGTCGACCTGGGCGCCTCGCCGGGGGGCTGGACGTACCAGCTGGTGCGCCGCGGCATGCTGGTGACGGCCATCGACAACGGCCCGATGGCCGAGAGCCTGATGGACACAGGGCTGGTGCAGCACCTGATGGCCGACGGTTTCACCTGGCAGCCCAAGCAGCCGGTGGACTGGATGGTGTGCGACATCGTCGAGAAGCCGGCGCGTACCACCTCGTTGATCGAAGCCTGGCTGGGCGAGGGGCTGTGCCGTGAGGCGGTGGTCAACCTGAAACTGCCGATGAAGCAGCGCTATGCCGAGGTACGGCGTTTGCTCGACCGCATGGACGCGACCTTCAAGGCGCGCAAGATCAAGGTGTCGATTGCCTGCAAGCAGCTCTATCACGACCGTGAAGAGGTGACGTGCCACCTGCGCAGGCTCGATTTGAAGCCGCGTTGAGGTAACCCGCGCCGCAGTGGCGGCGCATCGCGAGCGTTGCTCGCGCCTACAGGGGCCGCGCCGCGGCCCCCTTGGTCGATGCGCTGCGATGCGCCACAATGACCGATCATTTGCGGAGCCCCCCATGACCGATTTCACCCCCGACGCCATCCTCGATGCCACTGGCCTGAACTGCCCGGAGCCGGTGATGATGCTGCACCAGCACGTGCGCAACCTGGCTGCTGGCGGCCTGCTCAAGGTCATCGCCACCGACCCGTCCACCCGCCGCGACATCCCCAAGTTCTGCAACTTCCTCGGCCACGAACTGCTCGAACAGCAGGAAGATGCCGGCACCTACCTGTACTGGATCCGCAAGAAGGCCGACTGAACCGCGCTGGAACCGGCTTCTCGTTGCGCCTACACTGCGTTCCCCAGACAGGAGAGCGCCATGCTGATAGTTGCCGACGAGAATATCCCGCTGCTCGATGCCTTCTTCGAAGGTTTCGGCGAGATCCGCCGCTACCCCGGTCGTAGCCTCGACGCGGCCAGCGTCAAGGATGCCGACGTGCTGCTGGTGCGCTCGGTAACCAAGGTCGACCGGCAATTGCTCGCAGGCAGCAAGGTGCGCTTCGTCGGCACCTGCACCATCGGCACCGACCACCTGGACCTGAACTACTTCGCCGAAGCCGGCATCCACTGGAGCAGCGCGCCCGGCTGCAACGCCCGTGGCGTTGTCGACTACGTGCTGGGCAGCCTGCTGACCTTGGCCGAACTGGATGGCGTGGCCTTGCCCCAGCGTACCTACGGGGTGGTCGGCGCAGGTGAAGTCGGTGGCCGGCTGGTGCGGGTGCTGCACGGGCTGGGCTGGAAGGTGCTGGTGTGCGACCCGCTGCGCCAGGCGGCCGAGGGCGGCGACTATGTCAGCCTGCAGACGATTGTTGAGCAATGCGATGTCATCAGCCTGCACACTCCGCTGCAGCGCAGCGGCGAGCACCCGACCTGGCACTTGCTGGGCCAGGCGCAGCTGGCCCAGCTGCGCCCGGGCGCCTGGCTGATCAACGCCAGCCGTGGGCCGGTGGTGGACAACGCCGCCCTGCGCGAGCTGCTGCTGGACCGCGAAGATGTGCACGCGGTGCTGGACGTGTGGGAGGGCGAGCCGCAGGTCGACCTGCAACTGGCCGACCTGTGCACCTTGGCTACGCCGCATATCGCCGGTTACAGCCTCGATGGCCGCCAGCGCGGCACGGCGCAGATCTACCAGGCGTTGTGCCGGTTTCTCGGCGAGGCCGAGCAGGTCAAGCTGGCTGACCTGCTGCCGCCGCCACCCTTGGCGCAGATTGAGCTCGATGCGGGCGCCGATATCGCCTGGTCCCTGGCGACCTTGTGCCGGGCGGTGTATGACCCGCGACGTGACGATGCCGATTTTCGTCGCAGCCTGAGTGACGATGTGGCGCAGCAGCGGGCGGCGTTCGACCAGTTGCGCAAGCAGTATCCGCCGCGCCGCGAGGTTGAAGGGCTGGCGGTGCGGGTACGCGGCGAGGCGCCACAGCTGGCGCAGATGGTCAGTGCCCTGGGTGGTGTGTTGGTTTGATGGTCGCGTGAACCTGTGCTGGCCCCCCCTTGTAGGAGCGGGCTTGCCCCGCGAAAGGGCCAGCACAGGCCATAAAAAACCCGGCACTGGGCCGGGTTTCAAGAAATTCGCGCCTCAGCCTTTACGCACTTTCTCCACGCGGCTTTCTTCCAGGGCCTTGCAGGCCTGCTGGATCATCTGCTCGGTGATCTCGACCTCGCGCCCCTGGGCGTCGATGATCGAGCCACAGGCCTTGGGCTGCGTCTTGTTCTGGGGTTTCACGCTATCGCTGTTGTGTTGCAAGCTCATTGGCGATCTCCTCATCAGGGCACTGCATCTACAGTCCACCAGAAAGCACGGCAAAGCTCCAGACCCTGGTTAGAACGATGTGCTATAGCCACCATCGACAGTCAGGAGTGGTAGTCTTCGGGCTCCTCTGTTTTTTGTGAAGCGCGCCATGCCCAACCCGGATTCCTCCCGTCAACGCCGCGCCCTGCAGCTGGGTTGGCAGTACCTGCGCCCCTATCGCCGGCAAGCGCTGCTGGCCTTGCTGGCACTGATCGTCACCGCTGCCATCACCCTGTCCATGGGCCAGGGCATTCGCCTGCTGGTCGACCAGGGCTTCATGACCGGCTCAGCGCACCAGCTCAACCAGACCATCGGCCTGTTCCTGGTGCTGGTGCTGGCCCTGGCGGTGGGCACCTTCAGCCGCTTCTACCTGGTGTCGTGGATTGGCGAGCGTTGCGTGGCCGACATCCGCCGCGCGGTGTTCGACCACTTGATCGGCCTTCACCCGGGTTTCTTCGAGGACAACCGCAGCTCCGAAATCCAGTCGCGGCTAACCGCCGACACCACCTTGCTGCAGACGGTGATTGGTTCGTCGCTGTCGCTGTTCCTGCGCAACGCGCTGATGGTGCTTGGTGGCGTGGTGTTGCTGTTTATCACCAACCCCAAGCTCACCAGCATCGTGGTGGTAGCCTTGCCCCTGGTGCTGGCGCCGATTCTGCTGTTCGGCCGGCGCGTGCGCAGCCTGTCGCGCCAGAGCCAGGACCGGGTGGCCGACGTGGGCAGCTACGTGGCCGAGACGCTGGGGCAGATCAAGACGGTTCAGGCCTACAACCACCAAGGGCGTGACCGCGAGCTGTTCGCCGGCACGGTCGAGGCGGCGTTCGCCGTGGCCCGCCAGCGTATCGCCCAGCGTGCCTGGCTGATTACCCTGGTGATCGTGCTGGTGCTGGGCGCCGTCGGGGTAATGCTGTGGGTGGGCGGCATGGACGTGATCGCCGGGCGCATCTCGGCGGGTGAATTGGCAGCGTTCGTGTTCTACAGCCTGATCGTCGGCAGCGCCTTCGGCACCCTCAGCGAGGTGATCGGCGAGCTGCAGCGGGCCGCCGGCGCTGCCGAGCGCATTGCCGAACTGCTGGCGGCGCAAAGTACCATCTTGGCGCCGCAGCAACCCCTGGCGCTGCGCCCCCAAGGTGGCCGTATCGCCCTGGAAGAGGTGGTGTTCGCCTACCCTTCGCGACCCTCGGTGGCTGCCATCGACCACCTCAGCCTGGCCATCGAGCCCGGCCAGACCGTGGCACTGGTGGGGCCGTCGGGCGCAGGCAAGTCGACCCTGTTCGACCTGCTGCTGCGCTTCTACGACCCGCAACAAGGCCAGATTCTGCTCGACGGCCAGCCGATCACCGCGCTGGCCCCGGACACCTTGCGTGCCCAATTCGCCCTGGTGGCACAGAACCCGTCGCTGTTTCGGGGTACGGTCGAAGCCAATATCCGCTACGGCCGGCCCGAGGCGAGCCTGGCCGAGGTGGAGGCGGCGGCCCGCGGTGCCCATGCCGACGAATTCATCCGGCAACTGCCCCAGGGTTACCAGACACCCTTGGGCGAGGGCGGTGTCGGGTTGTCCGGTGGCCAGAAGCAGCGCCTGGCAATTGCCCGCGCGCTGCTGGTGGATGCGCCGATCCTGCTGCTCGACGAAGCCACCAGTGCCCTCGATGCGCAGAGCGAACACCTGATCCAGCAGGCCTTGCCGGCCCTGATGGAAGGGCGCACCACGCTGGTGATCGCCCATCGCCTGGCCACGGTGCAGCATGCTGACCGCATCGCGGTAATCGACAAGGGGCGCCTGGTGGCCGTGGGCACGCACCGGCAATTGATCGAAGAAAGCCCGCTGTACGCCCGGCTGGCTGAGCTGCAGTTCACCACAGGCTGATGGTCGCTTTTCTGTAACATTTCTGTAGCATTTGCCTGAGAGTATTGGCTCAACTGTTGCGTAAGTGCTCGACCTGGCTGCTATCGACTGATGGCAGCTTTTTTTTGCCCTGTGAACGAGGACAAGGATGTCTGGCGGCGCTGCCAATGGCGCTGTTTCCCTTTTCCTTTTTGACTGGCTCCGAGACCCGCGATGCTGCGTAAATCCCTCCGCGTGCAAATCCTCACCCTGCTTGGCAGTAGCCTGGCGGCGATGCTGCTGATCGCCCTGGTGTGCTTCCAGTTCCTGTCCTCCAGCGTGCGCAACTATGCCGAGCTGGTGGACGGGCCTCTGCGGGCCTCGCAGTTGATCGACGAGGCCAACCTGCAGTTCAAGATCCAGGTGCAGGAATGGAAGAACGTGCTGTTGCGCGGTCGCCAGCCGGCCGAACTGGACAAGTACTGGCAGCAGTTCCAGGCCCGTGAACAGCAGGTACAGCAGTTGCTGGGCGAGCTGATCGACAGCAGTGACGCCAAGCTCAAGGCACCGCTGCAGCAACTGCGTGACAGCCACCGGCAACTGGGTTTGGCGTATCAGCAAGGGCGCCAGGCGTTTCTGGCTGCAGGCGGCGACCCGGTGGCTGGCGACCAGGCCGTGAAGGGCGTGGACCGCGCCGCCAGCGAGCAGATGAGCGCGCTGGTCGAGCAACTGCGAGCCGACGCCCGTGCCCGCGCTGGCGATATCAGCGCCAGTGCCGAGCGCACGGTGTGGCTGGGCGTGCTGGTGATGCTGGGCTCGGCCCTGCTGGTGGGGCTGCTCAGCCTGTGGCGGGTGAACCGCAGCCTGGTCGAGCCGATTCGCCAGCTGATCGAGTACGTGGCGCAGCTGAGCCAGGGCCGTTTCGCGGCCCGGGTCGACAGCCGCCGGGAAGATGAACTGGGCCGCCTGGCCCGTGCGGCGAACACCCTGCGCGATTTTTTGGCCGACACCGTTGGCCGCCTGAAAGACAACGCCCAGGAACTGGAAGGCGCCAGCGGCCAGTTGCGTAGCATCGCCGGCGACATGGCCCGCGGCACCCAGGACCAGTTCCAGCGCACCGACCAGGTGGCCACGGCCATGCACGAAATGTCCGCCACTGCCCAGGAGGTCGCCCGCCATGCCGCCGAGGCGGCGCGCGCCGCGGATGACGCCGACCACAGCGCCCAGGCGGGTGAGCAGGTGATGCAACAGACCATCGATATCATTGGCGTGGTCAACCGCGAGATTGCCGGCACCGCGGCGGTGATACGCGACCTGGAAACCGACAGTTCACGCATTGGCAAGGTGCTGGAAGTGATTCGCGGCATTGCCGAACAAACCAACCTGCTGGCGCTCAACGCCGCCATCGAGGCCGCCAGGGCCGGCGAGGCCGGGCGTGGGTTCGCGGTGGTTGCCGACGAGGTGCGCAGCCTGGCCCAGCGCACGGCGGCGTCGATCGCTGAAATTCACCAGATCATCGAGGCGGTGCAGTCGGGCGCGGTGGAGGCGGTCAAGGCCATCGAAAGCGGCCAGCAGCGCAGCGAGGAGGGCGCCGAGCAGGTGCAGCAGGCCGGGCAGATGCTGCAGCGCATCACCACGGCGGTGGAGGCGATTCGCGACATGAACCGGCAGATCGCTACGGCCGCCGAGGAGCAGACCAGCGTGGCCGAGGACATCTCGCGCAACCTGATCGAGATCACCCGTATCGCCACGGCCAACCAGGAAGCGGTGCAGCACACCGAGCAGGCGGGGCAGCGGCTGCATGGGTTGTCGGGGCAGTTGGGCGAGGTGACGTCGCGGTTGACGGCGTAGGTAGGGGCGGCGCTGCTGGCGCAGCGCTTCGCGAGCTACGCTCGCTCCTACCAGGCCCTGCGCAAATCCCGTAGGAGCGAGCGTAGCTCGCGAAGCGCTGCGCCAGCAGCGCCCCTCACCCCAAAATACAAAAAGCCCGCGCAAGGCGGGCTTTGGCTAAGGATCTGGTCGGAGAGACAGGATTCGAACCTGCGGCCTTCTCGTCCCGAACGAGACGCGCTACCTGGCTGCGCTACACTCCGATGAACAAAATCCTACTGCATCCATTTTTCGCCTGCAAGCCCTTGCCACGGCAGGGGCTCATGCCCGAAAAACGGCTCTGTTCAGAGCTCTTTGACGGTACGGATCTGGTCTTTGTTCAGGCGCGTGCGCTTGCCGTCGAGCTGTTCGAATTCGTAGAAACCGGAGTCCTCGTCATACTTCGGGGTATCGGTGGCCTGGATCTCGCGGCCGTCGTTCAGCGTGATCACGGTAGGCGTGGCGCACCCGGCGAGCGCACCGAGGCCCAGGGCGAGCAGAAAGGCAGGAAGGGTCCGTTGAATCATCGTGTATCTCCAATGCGAGGGTGCTAGATGACGTTATGACGCAGTGTGTCCGTGCAAGTTCCTTCACAGTGCAGCATAGCGCCAATCGCGCCGTATTGATCCAGGTCTGCCTGCGCTGCCTGCCGGGCCGCCTGTGATATAAATGCCCCATCCCCATTTTCCCGCGACGGACCCCCATGAAAGCCAAGGCAGATACCCCCTTCGTGCCGCTGAACATCGCCGTGCTGACAGTCAGCGACACCCGCACCTTCGACACCGACAGCTCCGGCCAGACCTTCGTCGACCGCCTCACGGCCGCGGGCCACCACCTGGCCGCGCGGGTACTGCTCAAGGATGACCTGTACAAGATTCGCGCCCAGGTCGCCACCTGGATCGCCGACGACAGCGTGCAGGTGGTGCTGATTACCGGCGGCACCGGCTTCACTGGCCGCGACAGCACCCCGGAAGCGGTCGCCTGCCTGCTGGACAAGCAAGTGGACGGGTTTGGCGAGCTGTTCCGGCAGATTTCCGTGGCCGATATCGGCACCTCCACCGTGCAGTCGCGGGCCCTGGCGGGCCTGGCCAATGGCACCCTGGTGTGCTGCCTGCCAGGTTCGACCAACGCAGTGCGTACCGGCTGGGACGGCATCCTCGCCGAACAGCTCGATGCCCGCCACCGGCCCTGCAACTTCGTGGCGCACCTGAAGCAGGCAGCGGCCTGTGACAGCCGTGGCTGAGGCGCCGCAAGCCCGGCCGTTGATGCCGGTGGAAGAGGCCCTGGCGCGCTTGCTGGCGTTGGCCGAAGCCGCGCCTATCAGGGAAATCGAACGGGTTTCCCTGGCCGAAGCCGATGGCCGAGTGCTGGCCAGCGACCTGGTGGCCTCGCTCGACCTGCCGCCCTGGCCAAACAGTGCCATGGACGGTTACGCCCTGCGCCTGGCCGACCTGCAGGGCGAGCCGCTGAGCGTAAGCCAGCGGATTTTTGCTGGCCATGCGCCGCAGCCCTTGCAGCCGGGCACCTGCGCGCGGATCTTCACCGGTGCGCCCATGCCTGCCGGTGCCGATTGCGTCGAAATGCAGGAGAACACCGAGGTGCTGGCCGATGGCACGGTGCGCTTTCTCGAACCCTTGAAGCCAGACCAGAACGTGCGTCCCCAGGGCCAGGAAACCCGCCAGGGCGAGCAGGTGCTGGTGGCCGGCACGCGCCTGGGGCCGATCGAACTGGGCCTGGCGGCCACCCTCGGGCATGGCGAGCTGCAGGTGGTGCGCCGGGTGCGGGTGGCGGTGTTGTCCACCGGTGACGAGCTGGTCGAACCCGGCCTGCCGCTGGGCCCGGGGCAAATCTACAACAGCAACCGGCGCTTGCTGGTCAGCTGGTTGCAGCGCCTGGGCTGCGAGGTGCGCGACATGGGCATCCTGCCCGATGACCTGGCGCGCACCCGTGAGTGCCTGGGCGGCTTGGGCGATGTCGACCTGATTCTCTCCACCGGCGGCGTGTCCGTGGGCGAGGCCGACTACCTGGGCGCAGCGCTGCGCGAGGCGGGCGAGCTGGCCCTGTGGAAGCTGGCGATCAAACCGGGCAAGCCGTTGACCTTTGGCCACTACCGCGGTGTGCCGGTGATCGGCCTGCCAGGCAACCCAGCCTCGACCTTGGTCACCTTCGGCCTCCTGACCCGCCCGTACCTGCTGCGCCGCCAGGGCGTGATGGCGGTGACGCCACTGCGCTTCGACATGCCGGCTGGCTTCGACTGGCCCAAGGCCGGCACCCGCCGTGAGTACTTGCGGGCGCGCATCGACAACGGCCAGGTGCAGATCTACAAGAACCAGAGCTCCGGGGTGCTGCGCAGTGCTGCCTGGGCCGATGGCTTGGTGGAAGTGCGCGAAGGCAGTACGCTCAAGCCGGGTGACAGCGTGCCGTTCATTCCACTGAGTGAACTACTCGGCTGAGCGCCCCAGCCAGGCGCTGCCGCCTTGGCCAGCATTGGCCGGGGCTGCCTGGGTCAAGCGCATGTGCACGGTTTCCAGTTGCTGCGCCGCCACGCTCCAGTCATGGCGCTGGCGGGCGAACTGGCGGCCGGCTTCGCTCAACTGGCACATGCGCCAGGGCTGGTTGAGCAGTTGGGTAATCAACAGCGCTAGCTGGTCGGGGTCGTCGCTGCCCAGGTAATGCTCACCCTGGTTCGCCGCAAGGCCCGACATGCCCTTGCCGGTGCTGATTACCGGTAGCCCGGCGGCCATGGCTTCGAGGATCTTGACCTTGGAGCCGCCCGGGTAGCGCAGCGGGGCGAAGAACAACGCCGAACGCCGTTGCAGCTCGCGCAGGTCGGGGCGGTAGCCGACCCACTCGATGCGCGGGTCGTTCCAGTGCAGTTTCCAGCTGGCAGGCAAGGCATGCCCGGCGATCGCCAGGCGTACGGCGGGGTTGCTCATCCACACCTGCGGCAGGATTTCTTCCAGCGCCCACTCCACCGCCTCTTGATTGGCGCCACACTCGAAATTGCCGACGAACAGCAGGCGCTGGCTGTGCAGGGCCGGTTGCACGTGCTGGTAGAAGTCGCAATCCACGCCGTTGACCACCACGTTCACCCGGCGCCCGCTGACCTGGCTGATCAGCTCGGCATCATGCGGGCTTACCGCCACCACTTCGGTGGGCTGGCGCAGCACGCGCTGTTCCCAGCGCCGGTAGCGCCAGCGGTCGAAGGCGTTAAGGGGGCGCAGCCACAGGGGCAGGCGGTCGTGGCAGGCCGCGCCGGTGACCGATTCCAGGTTGTGCTCGCTGAGCATGTAGGGCAGGCCACGGGCTTGCAGGGCTTTCTCGAAGGGCTGGAAGCTGTAGCTATGCTCGATCTGGATGACGTCCCAAGGCTCGTCCAGCAGCTGTTCGAAGCGGTGCCGCAGGTTCGGCGCCAGGCCATTGATGATCGCCCGCATGGGGTAGTCGATGATGGGCGAGGCCAGCAGGTTGAGCGGGTTGTTCAGTGCCCGCCGGGGCAGCACGATCAGGCGTTCGACGCAGGGTTCCAGGGCTTCGCGGATGGCATCGCTCAGGGGAATCTTCGACTGCACCAGCAAGGTGATCCGGTGGCCTTGCTGGGCCAGGGCGCGCAGCAGGTGGTATTGCCGGGTCTTGCAGCCACTGGTGGTGGGCCAGGGCAGGTAGGGCAGTGTCCAGAGAATGCGCATGGCCCGGAATCCTCGCAAAGGGCTGCGGACAAAAAACGCGCTGGGGCGATCAGCCCATGGCTGCTCCCGGTGCGCGTCCGTCTTATCAGTAAAGCGCACTTCTCGGTGCCTGCCCGGTCAGAGGGATTTTTTGCCGGCATGCAGCATTCTGCGTGCGCGTGTGGTCGAGATCTGCACGCAACGGTTTGCGGGGGAGAAGGGCAATGAGCAAGGCAATGCTGATTTTGCACGGCAAGCAGGCCGCGAACGAGGACGTGCGCCAGGCGGTGCTGGGCCTGCGCGAGCGGGGCTGGCAGCTGGATGTGCGGGTCACCTGGGAAGGCGGCGATGCCCAGCGGCTGGTGGGCGAGGCGCTGGCGGCCGGTTACAGCCATGTGGTTGCAGGCGGTGGCGACGGCACCCTGCGCGATGTGGCCGAAGCCATGGGGCAGGCCAATACCAAGGCCAGCCTGGCCCTGTTGCCGCTGGGCACGGCCAATGATTTTGCCCGGGCCGCCGGCGTTTCGCTGGTGCCTGCCGAGGCGCTGGCCCTGCTGGACATGCCGGCGATGCCGATCGACCTTGGGCGGGTGGGCGACCAGTTGTTCCTGAACATGGCCACCGGCGGCTTCGGCAGCCAGGTCACGGCCAGCACCTCCGAAGACCTGAAGAAAATGCTGGGCGCCGCCGCCTACCTGTTCACTGGCCTGACGCGCTTCAGTGAACTGCAAGCCGCCTCGGTGCGCGTGCGCGGGCCGGATTTCAACTGGCAGGGCGAGTTGCTGGCACTGGGCATCGGCAATGGCCGCCAGGCCGGCGGTGGGCAGGTGTTGTGCCCGCAGGCGCAGGTGGATGACGGCTTGCTCGACATCGCCATCCTGCCGGCGCCGCAGGAAATGGTCGGTGCGTTGCGTGACTTGCTCGCAGGCGACGGGCTGTTTGTGCGTACGCGCTTGCCGTGGGTGGAAATCCACTGCTCGCAGGGGTTGGACATCAACCTCGACGGTGAGCCGCTGCAGGCCGACAGCCTACGGTTCGAGGCAGTCCCGGCGGCGTTGCGCGTGCACTTGCCGGCGAACTCGCCGCTGCTCAGTCGTCCAGGCTGATGATTTTTTCGCGCACGGCGAACAACACCAGGCCGGCCACGTCGTAGATCTGCAGGCGCTTCATGATCTGCGAGCGGTGGGTTTCCACAGTCTTGATCGAAAGGCCAAGGCCCGCGGCGATCTCGCGGGTGGACTTGCCGCGCACGATCAGGCGCAGGATTTCCAGTTGCCGGGCGGTCAGGTTGTGGCGGTCGCTGTTGGCCTGCTTGCCGTGCTGGGCGCGCATCAGGGCCTGGTTGATCACCGTATGGGCAATGGCCGGGCTCAGGTAACGCTCGCCCGCCCGCAGCGCGGCCAGGGCCTGCTCCAGTTCGGTGGCGGTGGCGTCCTTGAGCAGGTAGCCGTGGGCGCCGCTTTCCAGGGCGCGCATGATCAGGTCCGGGTCGGTGTGCATCGACAGGATCAGCACCTTGCAGGTATTGCCAGTGGCGCGCAGCAGGGTGAGGGCATCCAGGCCGCTGGTGGAGCGCATGGAAATGTCCAGCAGCACGATGTCCGGCGCCACCCGCTGCACCTGCTCCAGCAACTGGTCGCCGTCGTCGGCTTCACCCACCACGGCGTAGCCGGGTATGTCGGACACCAGGGCGCGAACCCCGGCACGGATCAGCGAGTGGTCGTCCACCAGCAGCAATCTACAGGTCATGGTGTGGCAGGTGTCCTGGCGCGTTCATGGGTGCGTGGCGGCCACGGGAACAGCACTTCGATGCATGTGCCCCGGCCTGGCTGGCTGCTGACGTGCAGGCTGCCGTTGAGCGCCGTGGCGCGTTCCTGCATGCCGGCCATGCCGCGCTGGCCAGCCACGGCGGGGTCTGGCGCCGGGACGAAACCCTGGCCGTCGTCCTGAATCGACAGGGTAAGGCCGGTGGGGCCGCGCAGCAGGCGGATGGTGAGGTTGCGGGCGCCGGCATGGCGCAGCATGTTGGTGACCGCTTCCTGGGTGATGCGAAATGCCGCCATCGCCACTTCCTCACCAATGCCGCCCAGGCGCTGGTGGCACTCCAGGCTCCAGTGCACGTCGCTATTGGCCAAGGTACGCACCAGGTGGGCGCGCAAGCTGGCTTCCAGGCCCAGGCTTGCCAGTTGCCGCGGGTTTAGGATGGCGGATACGTCGCGCACCTTGCCCAAGGTGTCGTCAAGGGTGCTGCCCAGGGTGCCACAGGCGCTCTGGAGTTCGGCGGGCACCCGGCGCTGCAGCCATTGCAGTTGCATTCTGGCGGCGGTGAGCAGCTGGCCGATGTCGTCATGCAGCTCGCGGCTCAGGTGCTGGCGCTCGCCTTCCTGAACCTTGAGCATGCGGCCGGCCAGCTCCGCCGGGCGCAGGCTGATCGACCGCGCGCCACGGCTCAGGTGCCAGCCGACGCCTAGGGTGGCCAGCAACTGCAGCAGTACGAGGCTGGCAGGCATGGGCTGGCCTGCCATGAACAGCAGCAGGTTGGCAATCAGGGAAACCACGCACAGCGTTGCCGTTACCCAGCACAGCAAGGTGGCGCTGGACCGGCAGCGCAGAACAGTCTTCAAGCGTGGGAACATAGAGGGGAAGCCACTGAAGTCTTGCTGATGGAAGCCTTGCGCATGTTTTACCAGAGGCTTTGGCGTTGTGAGCCCAACAAACTCGAATACGCATCGACGCGCTTCGGGTACGGCTGGCCGGTGTTTGTTGGCGGGCATGTTAACACTTTGGGTGGCATTGGTCGCGGGTGTGAAGTGAGCTGAAACCCCAGCTTTTGCGGGCTGATCGTGAAAAAAACGGCGTGTTGTTATGTAGCAAACTGCCACCAATGAACCGGCTGCCGAAGCCTTTACGGCAACTTGCCAAGGTTGGGCTCAAGTACCCCACGGCGTAACTTGCTGAACTTCATTAGTTGCACGGCGGCGGTTGGCAGAGGGCGCGCTTAGTTGCCTGCGCACATCCCGTAGGCGCGAGCCCGTGGCGCTCAGGCCTCAACGCTCACGCAGGGCTAGGCACACGTTTGCGGGAGTGCTTGTTGCAGTGCCGCGGCCAGTTCGCTCAGCAGTGAGTCCTGCTCGCCGCTGTCCAGGGCCAGGTGGCCGGTGTGTACGTCGACCAGTTCCAGCTGCCAGGCCAGCAAGTTCAGGCAGGCGTCCAGCGCGGGCAGGGCGGCGCTGTGCAGGTGCAGTTGGCGGCAGGCTGGGGCCAGAATCTGCTGCAGGCGGGTGGCGTAGAGGGCGATTTCGCGTAGGCCCAGGCTGCTGGCGCGGCGGGCGAGGGTGTCGAGGGTACGGTCGAGGCAATGGCAGGCGTCAGGGTCGTTGGCGATCAGCTCCAGGTGCTGCAGGCATTCCTGGGACTGGGTCAGCAAGACTTGCGCATCCAGCAGGAATTCCTGCAGGGCGCTGCTGTTTGAGACTGTGCTGTCCATCAAGACACTCCGGCGCGTTGGGCTGGAGCAGGGGATGGCCACGCCATGACGATCGCTAGCAAAAGCCTGACTCCATTCATGCAGTGAGAATGGCGTCACATTAATGGCTAAAGGATGGCGCGAACATCAGGTTGCACCTGATTGCTCCTAGGGGTTTCCCTTAGAGCGGCCTAAGGTGCGACAGGTTGCCCTAGAAGGGATCCAAGGTGCGGGCAGCTGGAGTAAAGCATGATGCTATTGTGATATCAATTGCCCGGACGGCATTTTTACGCAAGGGTTAAGATGGCCGCCACGCCGCCGATATAGGGTGAATCCTTTCAATATTTTCGACTCAAGCCTGGGGGCTGTCCAATGGCTGGCATTCTTGACACGGTAGACCAACGCACGCAACTGGTGGGTGAGAACCGCCTGGAAATCCTGATGTTCCGCCTGGCCGGTCGCCAACTGTTCGCCATCAACGTGTTCAAGGTGCAGGAAGTGTTGCAGCTGCCCAAGCTGACCCTGATGCCGCAGCGCCATGCCTTCGTGTGTGGGGTGGTGAACCTGCGCGGGCAGACCCTGCCGGTGATCGACCTGTCCCAGGCCATTGGCATGCGCCCGCTGCAGCCGGGGCCAGACAGCACCATCATCGTCACCGAGTACAACCGCTCGGTGCAGGCGTTCCTGGTGGGCGGCGTCGACCGTATCGTCAACATGAACTGGGAGTCGATCATGCCGCCGCCTTCCAGCGCTGGGCGCCAGCATTACCTGACGGCGATCACCAAGGTCGATGAGCAGTTGGTGGAAGTGATCGACGTGGAAAAGGTACTGGCCGAGATCGTGCCGTACAACGCGCGGGTTTCCGGGGACAAGCTCGCCGACCCGGTGCTGGCGCGTGCCCGTGGGCGCGAAGTGCTGCTGGTGGACGATTCTAGCGTGGCGCTGGCGCAGCTGCGCGATACCCTGTCGCAGTTGGGGGTGAAGCTGCATGTGGCCAGCGACGGCCTGAAGGCCTTGCGCATGCTCAAGGGCTGGGCCGATGCCGGCGAAGACGTTTGCGAAAAACTGCTGATGGTGTTCACCGATGCCGAAATGCCCGAGATGGACGGCTACCGGTTGACCACCGAGATTCGCAGCGATGCACGCCTGCGCAAGCTCTATGTGGTGCTGCACACCTCGTTGTCGGGCAGCTTCAACGAGTCGATGGTGAAGAAGGTCGGTTGCGATAACTTCCTCTCCAAGTTCCAGCCCGACCGCCTGGTCGATGTGGTCAAGCAGCGCTTGATGCTGGATGCCACGGGCGGGTGACCTTGAGCAGCCCATCGCGAGCTAATCAAACACCAATCTGCAGGCCAGTGCCGCCTCGGTAGGAGCGAGCGCAGCTCGCGATTGGGCGCGCAGCGGCCCCGTGGTTTCAGCTTCGCAGCTCATGACGCGGGGCTGCTTTGCAGCCCATCGCGAGCTGCACGCTCGCTCCTACAGGGGGCTGCGTGCGTGCTTGAAAACGCGATCCGCGAACGTCTTGCCAGTCAAACACCAATCTCCAGGCCAGCGCCGTCTCGGTAGGAGCGAGCGCAGCTCGCGATGGGGCGCGCAGCGGCCCCGGGGTTTCAGCTTCACAGCTCATGACGCGGGGCTGCTTTGCAGCCCATCGCGAGCTGCACGCTCGCTCCTACAGGGGGCTGCGTGCGTGCTTGAAAACGCGATCCGCGAACGTCTTGCCAGTCAAACACCAATCTCCAGGCCAGCGCCGTCTCGGTAGGAGCGAGCGCAGCTCGCGATGGGGCGCGCAGCGGCCCCGTGGTTTCAGCTTCACAGCTCATGACGCGGGGCTGCTTTGCAGCCCATCGCGAGCTGCACGCTCGCTCCTACAGGGGGCTGAACGTGCGCGCTTGAAAGCGCGATCCGCGAGCGCCTTGCCAGTCAAACACCAATCTCCAGGCCAGCGCCGTCTCGGTAGGAGCGAGCGCAGCTCGCGATGGGGCGCGCAGCGGCCCCGTGGTTTCAGCTTCACAGCTCATGACGCGGGGCTGCTTTGCAGCCCATCGCGAGCTGCACGCTCGCTCCTACAGGGGGCTGCGTGCGCGCTTGAAAGCGCGATCCGCGAGCGCCTTGCCAGTCAAACACCAATCTCCAGGCCAGCGCCGCCTCGGTAGGAGCGAGCGCAGCTCGCGATGGGGCGCGCAGCGGCCCCGTGGTTTCAGCTTCACAGCTCATGACGCGGGGCTGCTTTGCAGCCCATCTCGAGCTCCTACGAGCGGGCTTGCCCCGCGAAGGGGCCGGCCCGGGCTCAACGATGCTCACATGTCATCGAAATACCGCTCATGCCAGTCCACCAGCGGCTGTGGCACATTGAGCTTCTGCCCGTAGATCACCGAATACGACAGCACGTTCTGCACATACTGGCGCGTTTCGTCGAACGGAATCGACTCCACCCACACGTCGAAACTCAGGTGCTTGGCACCCTTGAGCCACTGGCGCACGCGCCCGGGGCCTGCGTTGTAGGCCGCCGAGGCCAGCACGCGGTTGCCATTGAACTGGCCATGCACCTGGCTCAGGTAGGCGGCCCCCACCTGGATGTTCTTTTCCGGGTTGAACATCTGCTGTGGCGACGCCAGCGGAATGCTGAACTTGCGCGCGGTTTCCTTGGCGGTGGCCGGCATCACCTGCATCAGGCCACTGGCACCGACGCTGGAGCGGGCGTCTTCCATGAAGGCG
Source organism: Pantoea sp. Tr-811 (assembly GCF_011752535.1). NCBI lineage: Bacteria > Pseudomonadati > Pseudomonadota > Gammaproteobacteria > Enterobacterales > Erwiniaceae > Pantoea > Pantoea sp. Tr-811. The sequence continues at coordinate 280,238 of NZ_VWXJ01000005.1, read as the reverse complement.
CTTTCCTGGCGGGTGATGGCGAACACCCAGCTCGAATGCAGCCCACGCACCTTGGCTTCGCGTACCAAGGTGTCGCGGTAGGCCATGGGGAAGCGGATATCCAGGTCATCCCAGTACTGTGCCTGGCTGATGGTGCGGATGGCCGGGAAGTACCAGCGCATGTCATAGGCCAGGCGCGCCTGGGCGACCATTTCGTCGCGGGTGAAGTGGCGGCTGACGTGGTACCACTCGCGGCGGCCCTCGACGATCTGGCCACGGGCATGGAATTCCAGGGCGCGCTGGATGCCCGGGGTATTGCGCACCTTGTTCACCAGTTGCGGGCTGAGCACCAGCGGCCGGTTGTTCAGCTGGTAGGGCGTTTTCGCCCGGTCGGCCGCGAGGAAACCGTAGAAGTCACGCTCGCGCGCCACGTTCTTGTACAGCAGCGGCACCTGCGGGTTGCTTGGCTGGGCCAGCTCCAGGCTGCGTGCCTGCCAGTATTTCCAGCGGCTACTGCTGGCCAGGTCCTGGGGCAGGCGGCGGGTCAGCTCGTAGGCATCTTCCCAGCGCGCCAGGCGCAGCAGCAGGCGCAGGCGCCATTCGCTGACAGTGTTGTCGCGCAGTGCCGGGTCGTAGCGGGTCATCAGGTCGAGGGCGCGCGGGTCGTAGCGGCGCGCCAGGGTCAGGCCGATCTCGCGGGCGATGGCGACCTTCTCGTCGCGGGAGAAGTGCATGCGCTGGGCGTAGTCGTCGAGCAGGGCCATGGCCCGGTCCGGGTCCTGGCGCGCCAGGCGGCGCAGGCCAAGGCTCACCACATCGGACATGGCTTCGTTGACCGGGGTGAAGCGCGAAGGTTGGTCGAGCATTTCCGGCTTTTGCGCCACGTCGATCAGCAACCGGGCTTGCGGGCCCAGGGTGGTCAGGCCCTGGGCCAGGCTGCTAGCCAGGCTGTAGTTGCGCGCCTGGGCGGCAAGCTTGATGCGGTTCCAGCGCTTGGCTTCGGTCAACTGGCCTTCGGCGGCCCACATGCCGAACAGCGTGTCGCAGGCGGCCGGTTGGGTCTTGCCCACGTTCCACAGCTGTTCCGCACTGGCGAAGCCCTCTGCGCGCTTGCCGTGGCCAAGCTGGTACTGGCCGTTGAGGCAGTCCAGTTCGGTAAAGTTGAGCTTGGGGTCGTAGTATTTGGCGAAGGTGTCCCACTCGCCGCGCTCGGCCAGCCAGCGCAACCAGCGCAGTTTCATCCAGTTGGCCTGGGGTAGGTCGCCGTGCTTGGCCAGAAAGCCTTCGATTTCCTCGTTGCTGGCGGTTTTCAGGCGGGCGGTGAGCTCGTCATAGGCCAGGTAGGGGGTCAGTGGGTAATCGCTCAGGGCCTGGGCATAGCGCAGGTAGGGGCCTTTGTCGCCCTTGGCCAGGGCACGCTTGGCCTCGTCATAGTACTGGCGTTGCGTGGTGAGGTCGGCGGCCTGCGCCGCGCCGACGGTGGCGGCGGTGAGCAGCAGGCAGGAAGCAATCTGTAACAGGCGGCTGCGCATGATACGTCCGGGCAGTGGAACCAGTGGGGAAGTGACGGCGAAGCCAGCACTGTTGAAATCCAATGGCCTTAGCTTAGCCGTTTGCCGCCGGCCGGTGAAAGCGTTGTGCTTGTATCGAAACGTTAAGTTCGACCGAATGTCACAAAGCCCCGGCCAGGCCGCCAACTTAATGCTGCAAAGGGCCAACTCAGGTAGAATGCGCGCCCGCTTTCTGGAGACGAACATGACCCTGCTCAAATTCAGCGATGTGTCCCTCGCATTCGGCGCGATGCCGCTGCTGGACAAAGTGTCCTGGCAGATCGCCCGTGGCGAGCGGGTGTGCATCATCGGCCGCAACGGCACCGGCAAGTCGAGCATGCTGCGCCTGGTCAAGGGCGAGCAGAAGGGCGACGACGGCGATGTGTGGCGCGCCCCGGGCCTGAAAATCGGCGAACTGCCGCAGGAATTGCCGGTGGCCGACGAGCGCACCGTGTTCGACGTGGTCGCCGCGGGCCTCGACGGCGTTGGCGAGCTGCTGGCGCAGTTCCATCACCTGAGCCAGAACATCCAGGGCGACGACGACCTGGAACAGCTCATGCACGTCCAGCACGAGCTGGAAGTGCGCGACGGCTGGCGCCTGCAGCAGGTGGTGGAAAGCACCCTGAGCCGCCTGCAACTGCCGGCCGACAAAACCCTGGCCGAGCTTTCCGGTGGCTGGCGCCGCCGTGTGCTGCTGGCCCAGGCGCTGGTGTCCGAGCCCGACCTGCTGCTGCTCGACGAGCCCACCAACCACCTGGACATCGGTGCCATCGCCTGGCTCGAAGAAGCCCTCAACGGCTTCAACGGTGCGGTGCTGTTCATCACCCACGACCGTTCCTTCCTGCAGAACCTGGCCACGCGCATCCTCGAACTGGACCGTGGCGGGCTGATCGACTGGAACGGCGACTACGCCAGCTTCCTGGTGCACAAGGAGGCCGCACTGGCCGCCGAGGAAACCGCCAACGCGCTGTTCGACAAGCGCCTGGCCCAGGAAGAGGTATGGATTCGCCAGGGCATCAAGGCCCGCCGGACCCGTAACGAAGGCCGCGTGCGTGCGCTCAAGGCGCTGCGCGTGGAGCGTGGCGAGCGCCGTGAGCGCCAGGGCAAGGCGAACATCCAGATCGAGGCGGCGGACAAGTCCGGCAAGCAAGTTATGGTGCTGGAGAACGTCAGCTTCGCCCATCCGGGCGGCCCGCTGCTGGTCAAGGATTTCTCCATGGTGCTGCAGCGCGAGGACCGCATCGGCCTGCTTGGCGCCAACGGTACCGGCAAGACCACCTTGCTGAAAATGATGCTCGGTGACCTGGAGCCAACCGCCGGCAAGGTCGAGCGCGGCACCAAGCTGGAAGTGGCCTATTTCGACCAGCTGCGCCACCAGTTGGAGCTGGAAAAGACCGTTATCGACAACCTCGCCGAAGGCCGTGACTTCATCGAGATCGATGGCCAGAACCGCCACGTGCTGAGCTACCTGGGCGACTTCCTGTTCAGCCCGCAGCGTGCACGTACGCCGGTGAAAGCGCTGTCTGGTGGCGAGCGTGCGCGCCTGCTGCTGGCCAAGCTGTTCAGCAAGCCCGCCAACCTGCTGGTGCTGGACGAACCGACCAACGACCTCGACGTGGAAACCCTCGAATTGCTCGAAGAGGTGCTGTGCAACTACAAGGGCACGGTACTGATGGTCAGCCACGACCGGGCCTTCCTCGACAACGTGGTCACCAGCACCCTGGTGTTCGAAGGGCAGGGCAAGGTCCGCGAGTACGTAGGAGGCTACGAGGACTGGATCCGCCAGGGCGGCTCGCCGAAGCTGCTGGGCGTGGCCGAAAGCAAGGGCGGCAAGTCCGAGCTCAACAGCGCGGTGGTCGAGAAGGTGGCGGAGCCTGTGGCCCCAGCACCGGCGGCAGCGGCGCCTGATGCGGCGAAGAAAAAGCTCAGCTACAAGCTGCAACGCGAGCTGGAGATGCTGCCAGGGCAGATCGACGCGCTGGAGCAGCGCATGGCCGAGGCGCAGGAAGAAGTGAACGCTGCCGGTTTCTATCAGCGGCCGATTGCCGAAACTTCGGCGGTGCTGGCCAAGATCGAGAAGCTGCAGGGTGAGCTGGATGTGCTGGTGGAGCGCTGGGCTGAGCTTGAGGGCTGAGTAGCATTTGCCGGCCTCTTCGCGGGGCAAGCCCGCTCCTACAACGGCGGGCTTGCCCCGCGAAAGGGCCGGCAAAGGTTACATCACTCTTTCTTCAACAACCGCACCGCCAGCACATCGCAAGGCGCCCCGTGCAGCACGTCATTGGCCGTGGAGCCCAGCAGCAATGCCAGGCCATGCCGGCCATGGCTGCCAACCACGATCAGGTCGCACTTCTGTTCCTTGGCCAACTGGTGGATTTCCTGGCGCGGCTGGCCGTAGACCAGGTGCGAATCGCCGCGGTTGATGTCGGGGTACTTGTTGAACAGGCGATCCATGCGTTCCTTGGCCTGGTCGAACTGCTGCTGCTGCAGTTGCGACAGGTCCATCGGTACGTCGCCGCCAAAGGCCATGGCCATCGGCTCGACGATATGCACCAGCGAAACCTTGGCGCCCGAGGGTTCGGCGAGCTTCATGGCGCGCTTGATCACCGGGTCGCACTCTTCGGTAAGGTCGACGGCGACCAGAAGGTGTTCGTAGGACATGAGCTGTACTCCTGACAATCGCGATAGTAGAAGTATGGTCGCTTTCCGGCAGGTCATCCGTGAAACCTGAGTAACCCGCTCATTTGCAACGCTTTATGGAATCTACAGATATGACGGTATGGCTGGTTGTGTCAATCCTTGCGCTGATTCTCAGTCCGCTATCCTGGCTGCGCCTGTCGCGCAAGCAGGGCCAGCAGATGGACCTGCGCCTGGAAGCGCGACGCATGGGGCTGGCCATGCAACTGGCACCGCAGCAGTGGCCGCACTGGTTCGAGCAGGCGCCGCCGAGCCCATGCCCGCAATACCACCGTGGCCGCCGCCGAGGCCATGAAGACAGCTGGTGCTACTGGCAGGTCAGCCCTGGCGTGTGGTGGAACCAGTGGAAGGAAGTGTGCGAGGAGCCGCGCCTGAACGCCGTGTTCGCACGCCTGCCCGAGACGGTCTACAAGGTTGAGGCCGACACGCGCATGATCGCCCTGTACTGGAGCGAACGCGGGGAAAAATCTGTATTGCAGGATATTGCCCACGCCTTCGACAGCCTCGCCTGATCGCGCCGATACACCCACGCACGGCCCCCGCAAGGCCCCCGGCAATGCCCTGAACGACAAAGCGGCAACCTGCAGAACAGGTTGCCGCTTTGTCGTTTCTGCAGGGCAGAAAAAGGCCAGGCAGGCCGGGAAATGCGTGAAGTCATTCGCAGTGTAGCCATTCCCACGGCAAGTGCGTGAAAAAAACATGCAGCACCGCCCATTCCGGCGTGGTCAATCGCTGACATGAATGATCGGCAATCACTGTCATCATGTTTTGCCTCGCGGCGATACAAAATGACTGCAAAGTCGGGTTTTCAACCCGTTCGGGAGCATTTGACAACGCCGAACATTTCGGAGAATGTGTGCATACCCAAATCAAACGGGCGTATGAATTGAGCGTTTGTATGTCATACCGCTCATACAGAATCCCGACTAGCGCGCTGACGGGTGTGCCTGGGGCGAGGGCAGCATGGCCTACTCTTTCACCAGCGATCGGCGTGTACAGTTCAGCTTCCATATCGTGGAGATCAGTTGATGATTTACGAAGGTAAAGCCATCACGGTTAAGGCTCTTGAAAGCGGCATCGTCGAACTGAAGTTCGACCTCAAGGGTGAGTCCGTCAACAAGTTCAATCGCCTGACCCTGGACGAGCTGCGCCAGGCCGTCGACGCCATCAAGGCCGACGCCTCGGTGAAAGGCGTGATCGTCAGCAGTGGCAAGGACGTGTTCATCGTCGGCGCCGACATCACCGAATTCGTCGATAACTTCAAGCTGCCCGAGGCCGAACTGGTTGCCGGGAACCTGGAAGCCAACCGCATCTTCAACGCCTTCGAAGACCTCGAAGTGCCGACCGTGGCGGCCATCAACGGCATCGCCCTGGGCGGTGGCCTGGAAATGTGCCTGGCGGCCGACTACCGGGTCATGTCCAGCAGCGCCAAGATCGGCCTGCCGGAAGTCAAGCTGGGCATCTACCCAGGCTTTGGCGGCACCGTGCGCCTGCCGCGCCTGATCGGCTCGGACAACGCCATCGAGTGGATCGCCTCGGGCAAGGAAAACCGCGCCGAAGACGCCCTGAAAGTCGGCGCCGTGGATGCCGTGGTGGCGCCTGAGCTGCTGCAGGCCGGTGCCCTGGACCTGATCAAGCGCGCCATCAGCGGCGAGCTCGACTACAAGGCCAAGCGCCAGCCCAAGCTGGAAAAGCTCAAGCTCAACGCCATCGAGCAGATGATGGCCTTCGAAACCGCCAAGGGCTTCGTTGCCGGCCAGGCCGGGCCGAACTACCCAGCCCCGGTCGAAGCCATCAAGACCATCCAGAAAGCCGCCAACTTCGGCCGCGACAAGGCCCTGGAAGTGGAAGCTGCGGGCTTTGCCAAACTGGCCAAGACCTCGGTTGCCGAAAGCCTGATCGGCCTGTTCCTCAACGACCAGGAGCTCAAGCGCAAGGCCAAGGCCTTCGATGAAATCGCCCACGACGTGAACCAGGCCGCCGTGCTCGGCGCCGGTATCATGGGTGGCGGCATCGCCTACCAGTCGGCGGTCAAGGGCACCCCGATCCTGATGAAGGATATCCGCGAGGAAGCCATCCAGCTGGGCCTGAACGAGGCTTCCAAGCTGCTCGGCAACCGCGTCGAGAAAGGCCGCCTGACCCCGGCCAAGATGGCCGAGGCGCTCAACGCCATTCGCCCGACCCTGTCCTATGGCGACTTCGCCAACGTCGACATCGTCGTCGAGGCGGTGGTCGAGAACCCGAAGGTCAAGCAAGCCGTGCTGGCGGAAGTGGAAGGCCAGGTGAAGGAGGGTGCTATTCTGGCCTCCAACACCTCGACCATCTCCATCAACCTGCTGGCAAAAGCCCTGAAACGCCCGGAAAACTTCGTTGGCATGCACTTCTTCAACCCGGTGCACATGATGCCGCTGGTGGAAGTGATCCGCGGTGAAAAGTCCAGCGACGTGGCCGTTGCCACCACCGTGGCCTACGCCAAGAAAATGGGCAAGAACCCGATCGTGGTCAACGACTGCCCGGGCTTCTTGGTCAACCGCGTGCTGTTCCCGTACTTCGGCGGCTTCGCCAAACTGGTCAGCGCCGGTGTCGACTTCGTGCGCATCGACAAGGTCATGGAAAAGTTCGGCTGGCCGATGGGCCCGGCCTACCTGATGGACGTGGTCGGCATCGACACCGGCCACCACGGCCGTGACGTGATGGCCGACGGCTTCCCTGACCGCATGAAGGACGCCCGCCGCTCGGCGGTGGACGCCCTGTACGAGGCCAACCGCCTGGGCCAGAAGAACGGCAAGGGCTTCTACGCCTATGAAACCGACAAGCGCGGCAAGCCGAAGAAGGTCTTCGACGCCACCGTGCTCGATGTGCTCAAGCCGGTGATCTTCGAGCAGCGTGAAGTGAGCGACGAAGACATCATCAACTGGATGATGGTGCCCCTGTGCCTGGAAACCGTGCGCTGCCTGGAAGACGGCATCGTCGAAACCGCTGCCGAGGCCGACATGGGCCTGGTCTACGGCATTGGTTTCCCTCCCTTCCGTGGCGGTGCGCTGCGCTACATCGACTCGATCGGGGTGGCTGAATTCGTTGCCCTGGCCGACCAGTATGCCGACCTGGGCCCGCTGTACCACCCGACCGCGAAGCTGCGTGAAATGGCCAAGACCGGCCAGCGCTTCTTCAACTGAGTGGTCAACGAGCTAGAGCGAGAGATTTGATATGAGCCTGAATCCAAGAGACGTGGTGATCGTCGACTTCGGTCGCACCCCGATGGGCCGCTCCAAGGGTGGCATGCACCGCAACACCCGCGCCGAAGACATGTCTGCGCACCTGATCAGCAAGCTGCTGGAACGCAACGCCAAGGTCGACCCGAAAGAGGTCGAGGACGTGATCTGGGGCTGCGTCAACCAGACCCTGGAGCAGGGTTGGAACATCGCGCGCATGGCGTCGCTGATGACCCCGATTCCGCACACCTCCGCTGCGCAAACCGTCAGCCGCCTGTGCGGCTCGTCGATGAGCGCGCTGCACACCGCCGCCCAGGCGATCATGACCGGCAACGGCGATGTGTTCGTGGTCGGTGGCGTGGAGCACATGGGCCACGTCAGCATGATGCACGGCGTCGACCCTAACCCGCACCTGTCCTTGCACGCCGCCAAGGCATCCGGGATGATGGGCCTGACTGCCGAGATGCTGGGCAAGATGCACGGCATCACCCGTGAGCAGCAAGACCTGTTCGGCCTGCGTTCGCACCAACTGGCCCACAAGGCGACGGTCGAGGGCAAGTTCAAGGACGAGATCATCCCGATGCAGGGGTATGACGAGAACGGCTTCCTGAAGGTTTTCGACTACGACGAAACCATTCGCCCGGAAACCACCCTCGAAGGCCTGGCGTCGCTCAAGCCTGCGTTCAACCCCAAGGGCGGTACCGTTACTGCCGGTACGTCGTCGCAGATCACCGATGGCGCATCGTGCATGATCGTCATGTCCGGCCAGCGCGCCATGGACCTGGGCATCCAGCCATTGGCGGTGATCCGCTCCATGGCGGTGGCTGGGGTAGACCCTGCGATCATGGGCTACGGCCCGGTGCCATCGACCCAGAAAGCGCTCAAGCGCGCTGGGTTGAGCATGGCCGACATCGACTTCATCGAGCTCAACGAAGCGTTCGCGGCGCAGGCCCTGCCAGTGCTCAAGGACTTGAAAGTGCTCGACAAGATGGATGAGAAGGTTAACCTGCACGGCGGCGCCATCGCCCTGGGCCACCCCTTCGGTTGCTCCGGTGCGCGAATTTCCGGCACCCTGCTCAATGTGATGAAGCAGAATGGCGGCACCCTCGGCGTCGCGACCATGTGCGTAGGCCTTGGCCAAGGCATCACCACTGTCTTCGAACGCGTCTGATCGCGTTGCAAGGCAGCAGCCGGGGCCCTGTGCCCCGGCTTTTGTTTTTACAGAATTTGTTTCAAGAGGAAGGGCGGCATGCAGATACAACCAGGCGTTTACCGGCATTACAAAGGGCCTGAGTACCGTGTCTTCAGCGTTGCACGGCACTCGGAAAATGAAGAGTGGATGGTTTTCTACCAATGCCTGTATGGTGATTACAGCTTCTGGGTGAGGCCGCTTTGCATGTTCCAGGAGTCCGTCGAGGTTGACGGCGAGCAAGTGCCACGCTTTGCTTTGGTCAAGGCCGAAGAGGGCTTGCCTGAGTTGTCTGGCAAGTCGCAAGAGTGAACGACTGCGCTTGACCTCACTCATTCGCCACTATATATAGCGGTGCCGCGTCTGGCACCTGACGCGTTTTTCATCTTCAGATTCAGGAATACTCCGATCCATGGGCAAATCGCTGGTCATTGTGGAATCCCCGGCCAAGGCCAAGACCATCAACAAGTACCTGGGCAACCAGTACGTGGTGAAGTCGAGTATCGGCCATATCCGAGACCTCCCCACCAGCGGTTCGGCCAGCGCCAGCAAAGAGCCCGCCGCCAAGCGTGGCAAGGCTGCCGCGGGTGAGGCGCCGGCACTGTCGCCGAAAGAGAAGGCCCGCCGCCAGCTGGTCGCGCGCATGGGCGTGGACCCCGAGCACGGCTGGAAGGCCAAGTACGAGATCCTGCCCGGCAAGGAAAAGGTGATCGAGGAGCTGCGCCGCCTGGCCAAGGATGCCGACACCATCTATCTCGCAACCGACTTGGACCGCGAGGGGGAAGCCATCGCCTGGCACCTGCGCGAGGCCATTGGCGGCGACGACACCCGCTACAAGCGTGTGGTGTTCAACGAAATCACCAAGAAAGCGATCCAGGATGCGTTCTCGCAACCGGGCGAGTTGGACATCGACCGGGTCAACGCCCAGCAGGCGCGGCGCTTCCTCGACCGCGTGGTGGGCTACATGGTTTCGCCGCTGCTGTGGGCCAAGATCGCCCGTGGCCTGTCGGCCGGCCGTGTGCAGTCGGTGGCCGTGAAGCTGGTGGTCGAGCGTGAGCGTGAAATCCGTGCCTTCGTGCCGGAAGAATACTGGGAAGTGCACGCTGACCTGGGCACCGCCAAGAACGCCAAGGTGCGCTTCGAAGTGGCGCGCGAGAAAGGCGAGGCCTTCAAGCCGCTGAACGAAGCCCAGGCCATGGTCGCGCTGGAAAAGCTCAAGGCTTCCAGCTACAGCGTGATCAAGCGTGAAGACCGCCCGACCAGCAGCAAGCCGTCGGCGCCGTTCATCACCTCCACCCTGCAGCAGGCCGCCAGCAACCGCCTGGGCTTCGGCGTGAAGAAGACCATGATGATGGCCCAGCGTCTGTACGAAGCGGGCTACATCACCTACATGCGTACCGACTCGACCAACCTGTCGGCCGATGCCCTGGACATGGCGCGCAGCTACATCGAGCGCGAGTTCGGCAAGCAGTACCTGCCGGAAAACCCACTGGTGTACGGCAGCAAGGAAGGCGCCCAGGAAGCGCACGAGGCGATTCGCCCGTCCGACGTCAACACCCACCCGACCAAGCTCAGTGGCATGGAGCGTGACGCCGAGCGCCTGTACGAGCTGATCTGGCGCCAGTTCCTGGCCTGCCAGATGCCGCCTGCCCAGTACCTGTCCACCAGCGTTACCGTGGCGGCTGGCGACTTCGAGTTGCGCGCCAAGGGCCGTATCCTCAAGTTCGACGGTTACACCCGTGTACTGCCGCAACAGAGCAAGCCGGGCGAAGACGACGTGCTGCCGGAAATGGCCCAGGGCGAGGCGCTGAGGCTGATTCAGCTCGACCCGAGCCAGCACTTCACCAAGCCGCCGGCGCGCTTCACCGAAGCCAGCCTGGTCAAGGAAATGGAAAAGCGCGGCATCGGCCGCCCGTCGACCTATGCGGCGATCATTTCCACCATCCAGGACCGCGGCTACGTCACCCTGCACAACCGCCGCTTCTATTCCGAGAAGATGGGCGACATCGTCACCGAGCGCCTGTCGGAAAGCTTCTCCAACCTGATGGACTACGGCTTCACCGCCGGCATGGAAGAAAACCTCGACGACGTGGCCCAGGGCGAGCGTGACTGGAAAAACGTGCTGGACGAGTTCTACGGCGATTTCAGCAAGAAGTTGCTGACTGCCGAATCCGCCGAAAGCGGCATGCGCGCCAACCAGCCGACCATGACCAACATTCCGTGCAAGGAATGCGGCCGGCCGATGATGATCCGTACCGCCTCCACTGGCGTGTTCCTCGGCTGCTCGGGCTACAGCCTGCCACCGAAGGAGCGCTGCAAGGCCACCGTCAACCTGGTGCCGGGCGATGAAATTGCCGCGGACGACGAGGGCGAATCGGAATCCCGCGTGCTGCTGGGCAAGCACCGTTGCCCGATTTGCGCCACGGCGATGGATGCCTACCTGCTCGACGAGAAGCACAAGCTGCACATCTGCGGTAACAACCCGGACTGCGCGGGCTACGAGATCGAAGAGGGTAACTACCGCATCAAGGGCTACGAAGGGCCGAGCCTGGAGTGCGACAAGTGCGGTAGCGAGATGCAGCTCAAGACCGGCCGTTTCGGCAAGTTCTTCGGTTGCACCAACCCTGCGTGCAAGAACACTCGCAAGCTGCTCAAGAGCGGCGAGGCGGCGCCACCGAAGATGGACAAGGTGGAGATGCCGGAGCTCAAGTGCGAGAAGGTCGACGACACCTACGTGCTGCGCGACGGCGCTTCGGGGCTGTTCCTGGCTGCCAGCCAGTTCCCGAAAAACCGGGAAACCCGTGCGCCGCTGGTGATGGAGATCGTGCCGCACAAGCATGAGATCGACCCGAAGTACCACTTCCTGTGCGATGCACCGCAGAAAGACCCGGAAGGGCGCCCGGCCGTGATTCGCTACAGCCGCAAGACCAAGGAGCAATACGTGCAGTCCGAGGTCGATGGCAAGCCGACGGGCTGGAAGGCGTTTTACGACGGTGGTAGCTGGAAAGTCGAAGACAAGCGCTAAACCGTTAGCGCTGTCGTTGGGGCCGCTTCGCGGCCCTTCGCGGGGCAAGCCCGTTCCTACAGGAGAATGCGATCCCTTGTAGGAGCGGGCTTGCCCCGCGAAGGGGCGCAAAGCGGCCCCAATCATTTATGATGCAGCTATCCGCCTCGCAGCCTTACGGAGGGCACTGAAATGGCCCAGGAACTCTACACCCGCACCAACCAGAAACTGTTCTTCGCAGGTCTGGCCCTCGAATCCATGGCCAAGGCCGAACAGAGCCAGGCCATGAACGCTCAAGGCCTGGTTCAGGCCGAGCGCGAGTCGGCGCTGTTCCACCTGTATGGCGCGCTGCTGGGGCTGTGCCATGAAATCGGTGGCTTCTACCGCCTGCCTGTCGTGGCAACTGTCGAACAGGCGTTGGCCGACGATGCGCTGAACACCATCGCCATTCCCGAAGTGGCCGAAATGCTTGAGCTGGTTCGCCAGCGCGAGACGTGGCTTGCGCAACTGCTCAGCGCTTATGCCGATTTGTTCCGACCACCTGTCGCGAAAAAGGCGGCAAAAACCGACGTCACCCAGCCACTGATCCAGGCCGTCAATCTCGACGAGCCCGAGCACCCCGCGCTGTCGCGTGAAGAGCTGGAAAGCTGGCGCAACAACCTCAAAGGCTTGGTGAGACGTTTCCGCGACGCGTTGAGTGAGTGCTGATAGCCGCGTTGGCTGGTACACTAACGGCCTTTCGTGGAGAACTGCCCTTTATGTCTACGTCGTTTCTGGAAATTGTCGAGTTGCCTGATGGCCGAATCGAGCTGCGTCGCGCCGAGGACGAAGGCTCCCTGGTAACCTTGGATTTCTCGGAAGACGCCAAGGCGTTCCTGCAGGGCCAGCACGTTGAAGTCGCCAAGGCGATGCTCAGCGTTGGCGTGCAGATGGCGGGCCGTTTGATGGAAGGTGAGCTGGAACGCGACGAAGGGCCGCGCGTGCTGCATTGATTGCCCGGTTCTACCGATTCACAGGCAAAGCCTGAACATCAGCCAAGGCGGATGTTCAGGCTTTGTGCGTTTCCGGCACTGGCGGCGCGAAGCAGTTTTTGCCGTGCGGTGACGTTGACGTTGCCCAACCAGCTGACCACGGTGTGGCTACGCCCCAGGCGCAGGGCTTCGCAGGCCAGTTGCAGGGCGCTTTGATTACCGCGCGGTTGCAGCAACAGGATGCGTTCACGGTTAAGGCCGGCATCGCGCAACCAGGCCTGGGTCAGGCTGGCGGGTGGTGCGATGAGTGTCAGCCAGCGGGCTTCCTCTTCTTCGCTCAGGTCGCGCAGTACCGGTGCAAGCAAGCTCTGGCAATGCTCCGGGGCGCCACGCAGGGACAGTTCGCTGAACAGCTCCGGGTGGCTGTTAGCCTTGCGGGCCTGCTCGCTGGCTTTCAGGCCGGGCAGAACCGGTTGGGCCAGAAACGCCTCGAACAGGGGCAGTTGGACCTGTTGCTGTGCTGGGATGAACTGTTGCATGACGCCTCCTGGATCAGCGGCGAATAACGCCGACACTCAAACCCTCGATCACCAGTTCCTGATCTTTCAGGTCGACTTCGATGGGGGCGAACTCGGGGTTTTCAGCGATCAGCCAGACCTTGCTGCCTTCACGCTTGAAACGTTTGACGGTCACTTCGTCGCCGATGCGGGCGACCACCACCTGGCCGTTGCGGGCCTCGCGGGTGGTGTGCACGGCCAGCAGGTCGCCGTCGAAGATGCCGATGTCCTTCATGCTCATGCCGTGCACGCGCAACAGGTAGTCGGCGCGCGGGTGGAAGAAGGCTGGGCTGATGTTGCAGGATTGCTCGATGTGCTGCTCGGCCAGGATCGGCGCGCCGGCAGCGACGCGGCCAATGATGGGCAGGCCGTTTTCCTCGGGCTTGGCTTCGACACCTGGAATGCGGATGCCACGGGACGCACCCGGGGTCATCTCGATCGCGCCTTTGCGGGCGAGGGCCTTGAGGTGCTCCTCGGCGGCGTTGGGTGACTTGAAGCCCAGTTCCTGTGCGATTTCCGCGCGGGTTGGCGGGAAGCCGTTGTCTTCGAGGCAACGTTTGATGAAGGCCAGGATTTCGGCTTGGCGTGGCGTCAGTTTCAACATGGCGGGCGCTCTGTCTTTTTATACAGTGACTGGGATTATATACAGTGGATGGCCCACTGCAAGCACTGATCGCCCGCAAATTCCCGGCACGGCCCCGTGTTCAGGGCCAGGGGTGGCGAGAACCGTGGTGTGCGGCGTGTTGTCGCGAGCTGTGATTTAATGGCGACCGCACAGTCATAAAGCGCCACCGAGCCTTGACATCGACAGGCCTGAAACGTATGTTTCAAACACCTGTTTGCCCCTGCCTGCCGGAGTCGTCATGGCCCAATCCGAAACCGTTGAACGCATTCTCGATGCCGCTGAACAGCTGTTCGCGGAACGGGGGTTCGCGGAAACCTCGCTGCGGCTGATTACCAGCAAGGCCGGGGTCAACCTGGCGGCGGTCAACTACCACTTCGGCTCGAAGAAGGCCCTGATCCAGGCGGTGTTCTCGCGCTTCCTCGGGCCGTTCTGCGCCAGCCTTGAGCGTGAGCTGGAACGGCGCCAGGCCAAGCCCGAGGCAAAGCCCAGCCTCGAAGAGCTGCTGGAAATGCTGGTGGAGCAGGCGTTGGCCGTGCAGCCACGCAGCAACAACGACCTGTCGATCTTCATGCGCCTGCTGGGCCTGGCCTTCAGCCAGAGCCAGGGCCACCTGCGCCGCTACCTGGAAGACATGTACGGCAAGGTGTTCCGCCGCTACATGCTGCTGGTCAACGAAGCCGCGCCACGCATCCCGCCGCTGGAGCTGTTCTGGCGTGTGCACTTCATGCTTGGCGCCGCGGCGTTCAGCATGTCCGGCATCAAGGCGCTGCGCGCCATCGCCGAAACCGATTTTGGCATCAATACCTCGATCGAGCAGGTGATGCGCCTGATGGTGCCATTCCTGGCCGCCGGTATGCGCGCCGACAGCGGCGTTACCGACGATGCCATGGCCAGCGCCCAGCTGCGCCCACGCAGCAAGTCGGCCAGCACCACCGCCAAGGCCTGAAGGCTGGGCGGGGCAGGGCGCTTCGGCTAAGCTAGCGCCCATGCCCAACCTCGATTTCCTGCGTACCCCCCTGACGGTTACCGCTGCTTCGGCTTTTGCCCGGGGCGGCGTTGCCCGTGCCTGCGCGAACGCACCGGGCGCATTGCCCGCTGCACATCGCCGGGTGCCGGTGCGCCAATCGGGTTTCTCCCCGTCTGCAATGAAGGATTACCTATGACCGCCCGCCTGCAAGGCTCCCTGATGGTGGATATCGCCGGTAAATGGCTGACCGCCGAGGACCGCCAGCTCCTGCGCCAACCGGAAGTGGCCGGCCTGATCATCTTTGCCCGCAACATCGACAGCCCGCGCCAGGTGCGCGAGCTGTGCGCCTCGATTCGCGCCATTCGCCCCGAGCTGATCCTGGCGGTCGACCAGGAAGGCGGGCGCGTGCAGCGCCTGCGCCAGGGCTTCGTGCGCCTGCCGGCGATGCGTGCGATTGCCGATAACGCCAATGCCGAGTACCTGGCCGAGCAGTGCGGCTGGCTGATGGCAACCGAGGTGCTGGCAGTGGGCCTGGACTTGAGCTTCGCCCCGGTGCTGGACCTGGACCACCAACGCAGTGCGGTGGTGGGCAGCCGCGCCTTCGAGGGTAACCCCGAGCGGGCCACGCAGCTTGCCGGTGCTTTCATCCGTGGCATGAATGCCGCCGGCATGGCCGCCTGCGGCAAGCACTTCCCGGGGCATGGCTGGGCCGAGGCGGATTCGCACGTGGCCATTCCCACCGACGAGCGCAGCCTTGCGCAGCTGCGCGAGGCCGACCTGGTGCCGTTCACGCGCCTGAGCGGGCAGTTGGCGGCGGTGATGCCGGCGCATGTGATCTACCCGCAGGTCGACACCCAGCCGGCCGGGTTCTCGCGGCGCTGGCTGCAGGACATCCTGCGTGGCGAGCTGGGCTTTGACGGGGTGATCTTCAGTGATGATCTGTCCATGGCCGGTGCCCACGTGGTGGGTGATGCGGCGAACCGTATCGAGGCAGCACTCAGCGCCGGTTGCGACATGGGCCTGGTGTGCAATGACCGGGCGGCGGCGGAGCTGGCGTTGACGGCGGCGCAGCGTTTGAAGGTCACGCCGTCGCCGCGTATCGCACAGATGCGTGGGCGTGGGTTTGCCCGTACCGATTACCGCCAGCAGCCGCGGTGGCTGGAGGCTTTGGGGGCGTTGAAAGAGGCGCAGTTGGTGGATTGATTCGCCGGCCTCTTCGCGGGGCAAGCCCGCACCTTGTAGGAGCGGGCTTGCCCCGCGAAGGGGCCGGTACAGGCTAACGCCCTCGCTTACCAGGCAACGGCGCAAACAACGCTTCGATCTCCTCGTCGCCCAGCCGCCATTGCCCGGCCTGCCCGCCATCGAGCAGGCTCGCCGCGAGCGCGGCCTTGTCCTGCTGCAGGGCCTGGATTTTCTCCTCCACCGTGCCCCGGGTAATCAGCTTGAACACGAACACCGGCTTGTCCTGGCCAATGCGGTAGGCGCGGTCGGTTGCCTGGTTTTCGCTGGCCGGGTTCCACCACGGGTCGAAGTGAATCACCGTATCGGCCGCCGTCAGGTTAAGCCCCACGCCACCGGCCTTGAGGCTGATCAGAAACACCTCGCTGTCACCCTGCTGGAATTGCTGCACCGGCGTGCGCCGGTCGCGGGTGTCGCCGGTCAGCAGGCTGTAGCGGACCTTGCGCTTTTGCAGTTCCTGCTCGATCAGCGACAGCATCGAGGTGAACTGCGAGAACAGCAGCACCCGCCGCCCTTCGCTCAGCAACTCTTCGAGCATTTCCAACAGCGCCCCAAGCTTGCCCTTGTCGGCCTGGTTGCCCTTGACCTCGACCCCTTTGACCAGGCGCAGGTCGCAGCACACCTGGCGCAGCTTGAGCAGGGCATCGAGGATCACGATCTGGCTGCGCGCGGCGCCGTTGCGGGCGATTTCGTCGCGCACTTTCTTGTCCATGGCCACCCGCACCGCTTCATAGGTGTCGCGTTGGGCATCGCTGAGCTCCACCCAGTGCACCACCTCGGTCTTGGCTGGCAGCTCGGTGGCCACCTGCTCCTTGGTGCGGCGCAGCAGGAACGGGCGCACGCGGCTGGCCAGGTGCGCCAAACGTTCGGTGTCGCCGTGGCGCTCGATGGGGTTGCGGTAGTCCTGGGTGAAGCGCTTGCTGTCGCCAAGCCAGCCGGGCATCAGGAAATGGAAAATCGACCACAGCTCGCCCAGGTTGTTCTCCATCGGCGTGCCGGTCAGGCACAGCCGCTGGCTGGCCTGCAGTTCGCACACGGCCAGGGCGGCCTTGCTGGTGCTGCTCTTGATGTTCTGCGCCTCGTCCAGCACCAGCAGGTGCCAGGGCTGGGCGCGCAGGTGTTCGAGGTCGCGCGGCACCAGGGCGTAGGTGGTGAGCACCAGGTCGTAGTCATGCAGGTTGGCAAAGTGCTTGCTGCGCCCCGGGCCATGCAGGGCCAACACGCGCAGGTCGGGGGCAAAGCGCTGGGCTTCGTCGAGCCAGTTGGGCAGCAGGCTGGTGGGCATCACCGCCAGGGCCGGCGTGCTCAGGCGCCCGGATTGCTTTTCCAGCAGTAGGTGGGCCAGGGCTTGCAGGGTCTTGCCCAGGCCCATGTCATCGCCCAGGATGCCGCCGGTGCCCATCTCGCGCAGCGCCTGCAGCCAGTTCAGGCCTTGCTGCTGGTAGGGCCGCAGGGTGGCGTTGAGCCCGCTGGGTGGCTCGACCTGCAAGTCGCGGGCATCGCGCAGGCGGCGGCCGAGGTCGCGCACATGGGCGCCGCCCTCCCACTGCAGGGGCAGGTGGGCGATGTCGTTCAGGCGCGCCGCGTCGGCACGGTCCATGCGCAGGGTTGGGCCTACGGCGTCCTCGTGCAGGTACAGCTCGCCCAAGGTGCCCATCACCGCCTTGATCCGCCCGTAGGGCAGGGCCACGCGCAGCGCCGGGCTGTCCAGGCGGCCGCGGTTGAGGTCGATCAGCAGGTGCTCGTCGTCGCTGCGCCGGGCCAGTTCGGCGGGGCGCAGCAGCTCAGGGTTGCTGCGCAGCAGTTGCAGCACGATCGGCAGCAGGCTATGGCGCTGGCCGTCGACCACGATGCCCAGTTCCAGGTCGAACCATTCATGGCCGGGGGCTTCGTCGATGGTTGCGTACCAGTCGTCCACCTCCTGCAGGTTGAAGGCAAAATCGCGGTGGATGTCGATTTCCCAGCCGGCGTCGCGCAGGCGCGGCAGGCCATCGCGGGCAAAGCGCAGCCAGGCTTCGTCATCGGGCAGCTGGAGCATTTCCCCGGCGCTGTCGGGCAGGGCCTTGCTCTGCCGGGTGGCGGGCTTGAAACCCAGCTCGCGCAGCACCTTGCGCAGCGCCTGCTCGGCCTGGGGTTGGCGGCGGATGCGCTGGCTGGTGGCGTCGACCAGGCGGGTCAGGGGCTTGTCGTCGCTGCCGCTGGCGCGCAGGCCGTCGTAGTCGAACGCCAGTGCGGCGCGGTGCTGCATCTGCCGTTGCATGCGCCCGGTCTTGGGCATGTAGGCGCTGAATTCGAGGCTGCCCAGGGTCAGGTGCCCCTTTGGCAGGATGCCTTCCACTTGCTCGGTACTCACGGCGGTAGGGGTGGGAACTTGGCGATTCAAGGCGTTCAATCGATGACTCAAGGGTACGACCAGGTGCTCGGGGACAACCGGTGCGCGGGCAAGCTGGCTGGCCACGAAGGGGTCAAGGTCATGGGTCAACTTGCCCGTTTGCCCCGTTTGGCTATCCACGTAGTAAAGCGGATCCAGGGGCAGTGCCTCGACCTGAAGATTTTCCTCATGGTGCCAGGCGCCGCGGTAGCTGCCGCTATCGAGCCTTACCCAGCGAAACGCCGCGTGCAGCTCTGGCCCCGCGGCAAGCGGGGTCAACTGCTGCCCATACAACAGGCGCCCTGTGCCCAGGGCATATTCGTAGAGCTCTGCGCCTTTCTTGCCCTCCAGCGTGGCCATGGGAAAACCGTAGTTCTCGCTCAAGGCATCGATCAGCCTGAGCACGCGCAGGTCTTCATCATTCACGTATTTAGGCGTGTAGTAGATCAGCTCGGGCAGCGAGCTGGGGCGTCCGAGCTTGAGTTCGCCGCCGATCTGGCCGGTACCTTTGAATACGCTGAGCATGCACCGGCCATGCTCGATGTCTACGACATAGTAAAGCGAGGCGCCTTTGCGTTTGGCAGGCTCCGAGGTTTTCAGCGGTACTTCCAGTGCTTCGACCCAATTGGCCAGCTCAGGCGTGAGCTCAAGCGATGATTGGCCGGCCTCGGTGACCGAGGCGCGTGGGCCGTCCTCGCCTTCGGTGACATCCGGCCCCTGTTCCAGTAGGTAAAGTGCTGCGGCGCAGTGCTTGCAGTCTTCTCCGACGGGGCAAGAGCAGGTGCCTTCGCAATACAGGCCGTCCTCGGTCATGTCCAGGGTAATGCGCTGAAAGTAAACACGGCCTGCCGAGCCTTTGCATTGAGCACGGATCGTCATGCCAAGGATCGACACAATCTCGCTTCTGTCTTCATCGGCATACTCCTGGCCGCGACGCAGGGTCTTGCGATCAAACCCGATCTGCCAGCCATTGTGCGCACGCACGAAGAACTGCGCATCGCTCTCGCTCACATCACTGCTCCATCATCTCCGGGTTCATCACCGGCATTTTCGGCGTGCCCGGTGGCGTTACCTTCAGCAGCAAGGCCAGGTGCCCGCCGTCCAAGAAGGTCAGTTGGCCGCCTTTCATGTTGCTGTTGCTCTGCTTGAACTGCTCGCTTTGCAGCACGCTGCCGTTGCCGTCGAGCTGGTTGACCCAGAAGTTGGCGGTGACGCCGATGAAGCGGCCGCTGGTGATGCTCAGGTTACCCTCGATGGGGAAGTGGCCGAACTGCTCGTTGCCGGCGCCCAGGGCAATACGGCTGGCGTCGCTGCTCACCGGCTGCTGCCAGGCCTTGTGCAGCAACACGGTGTAGTCGGCGGTGGCTTCCAGGCGCGTGGCCTCGTCCTGCAGCGCCAGCGGGCGCTCGGCGTTCTTGTCCAGGCGCGGGGCGCCGGCGCTCCAGTTTTCCGGGGCGAACGGGCTGGTGAAGGCGGGCACGCTGTTCTGCCGCACCAGGATCATTTCCACCTGATACATCCCTTCGGCAAAGGCCGCTGGCGCAAACAGCGCCAGCAGCAGGGTCAGGCAACGAATGGCACGCATGGATCTTCCTTAGGCAGGCTGTGGGGTCAGGCGCTCGAACAGCGCCTCCAGGGTATTGAAGCGTTCTTCGGGGCGTTCCATCGGAACCAGGAAGCGGAACTGGGTGGCGCCTTCGAACTTGTAGCGTTTGGGCTGGCCCTGGATCAGCTTGATCAGGGTCAGCGGGTCGACCGGGGTTTCGGCTTCGAATTCCAGCTTGCCACCATTGGGGCCGGCATCGACCTTCTTGATGCCGAGCTTTTCCGCCAGCAGCTTGAGCTGGGTCAGGCGGATCAGGTTCTTGGTCGGCTCAGGCAGCAGCCCGAAGCGGTCGATCATCTCCACTTGCAAGTCCTTGAGGCCTTCTTCGTCGGCCGCCGAGGCGATGCGCTTGTAGAGGATCAGCCGTGCGTGCACGTCGGGCAGGTAGTCCTCGGGGATCAGTGCCGGCAGGCGCAGGTTGATCTCCGGGCCGCCGCCCAGCGGTTGCTCCAGGTTCGGCTGGGTACCCTTGCGGATGGCCTTGACCGCACGTTCGAGCATTTCCATGTAGAGGGTAAAGCCCACCGCCTGGATCTGCCCGCTCTGGCCTTCGCCCAGCAGCTCGCCGGCACCGCGAATTTCCAGGTCGTTGGTGGCCAGCACGAAGCCTGCGCCCAGGTCCTGGGTGTTGGCGATGGCTTCCAGGCGCTTTTCGGCGTCCGTGCTGATTTTCTGCCGCTGCGGGGTGAGCAGGTAGGCGTAGGCCTGGTGGTGGCTGCGCCCCACGCGGCCGCGCAGCTGGTGCAACTGGGCCAGGCCGAACTTATCGGCGCGTTCGATGACGATGGTATTGGCGCTGGGCACGTCGATGCCGGTTTCGATGATGGTCGAGGCGATCAGCACGTTGAAGCGCTTGTGGTAGAAGTCGCTCATCACCTGTTCCAGCTCGCGCTCGCGCATCTGCCCGTGGCCGATGCCGATACGCGCCTCGGGCACCAGCTCGGCCAGGTCGGCGGCGCATTTCTCGATGGTTTTCACATCGTTGTGCAGGTAGTACACCTGGCCGCCGCGCAGCAGCTCACGCAGCAGCGCTTCCTTGACCGTGCTGTTGTTCTGCTCCATCACGAAGGTGCGCACCGACAGGCGCCGCGCCGGTGGGGTGGCGATGATCGACAGGTCGCGCATGCCCGCCACCGCCATGTTCAGCGTGCGCGGAATAGGCGTGGCGGTGAGGGTGAGGATGTCCACCTCGCTGCGCAGGGCCTTGAGCTGTTCCTTCTGGCGCACGCCGAAACGGTGTTCCTCGTCGATGATGGCCAGGCCCAGGTCCTTGAAGCGCACATCGTCCTGCAACAGCTTGTGGGTTCCGATCAGGATGTCGATCTTGCCTTCGGCAAGGTCGGCGGCGGCGGCGGCCACTTCCTTGGCCGACTTGAAGCGGCTCATCACTTCCACCTTCACCGGCCATTCGGCGAAGCGGTCGCGGAAGCTGTTGTAGTGCTGCTGGGCGAGCAGGGTGGTGGGCACCAGCACCGCCACCTGGCGGCCACTGTGCACGGCGATGAAGGCCGCGCGCATGGCCACTTCGGTTTTGCCGAAGCCGACGTCGCCGCACACCAGGCGGTCCATGGGCTTGGGCGCGAGCATGTCGACCCGCACCGCTTCGATGGCGGCCTGCTGGTCGGGAGTTTCCTCGAACGGGAAGCCGGCGCTGAAGGTGGCGTAGTCGGCGGCTGGATCGGCGAAGGCATAACCCTTGCGCGCCGCGCGGCGGGCATAGATGTCGAGCAGTTCGGCGGCAACGTCGCGCACCTGCTCGGCGGCCTTGCGCTTGGCCTTCTGCCAGGCTTCGGAACCCAGCCGGTGCAACGGCGCCAGGGCGTCATCGCTGCCGGTGTAGCGGGCGATCAGGTGCAGGTTGGCCACCGGCACGTACAGCTTCGCGCCCTCGGCGTATTCCAGGGTGAGGAATTCGGCGGCCTGGCCGTCGATTTCCAGTGTCGCCAGGCCCAGGTAGCGGCCCACGCCGTGGTCGATGTGCACCACCGGCGCGCCTTCGCGCAGCTCGGTCAGGTTCTTGATGACCGCATCGTTGGCCGCCTCGCCGCGCTTCTCGCGGCGCCGGCGCTGCATCACGCGCTGGCCGAACAGCGGGCTCTCGGCAACCAGGGCGATGGCCGGGTCGTCCAGCAGCAGGCCGTCGTCGAGCGGGGCGATGGTGATCGCCAGGCGGTCGCGGCCGGTGATGAAGTCGTCCCAGCCCTCTACCGTTTGCGGGCGCAGCTTGAGGCGTTCGAGCAGCTCCAGCAGCACTTCGCGGCGGCCTGCGGACTCGGCGGTGAACAGCACGCGGCCGCTGAACTGGTCGAGGAAGTTGGCCAGCTCGGCCAGCGGCTGGTTGGCCTTGGCCTCGATGGCAAGGTTTGGCAGGGCCCGCGCCGGGAAGCGCTCGCGGCCGGCGCCGGGCTCGATTTCCTCGGCGCTGACCACCACCCGTGGCCACTGCTTGAGCTGGGCGAAGCAGTCTTCCACCGGCAGGAACAACTCGGCGGGCGGCAGCAGTGGGCGGCTCAGGTCGCCGCGGCGTTCTTCATAGCGCCCGCGCACGTCGTTCCAGAAGTGCTCGGCGGCCTGTTCCACGCCCGGCAGGGAAAACACCTGGGTGTTGCTGGGCAGGTAGTCGAACAGGGTCGAGGTGTCTTCGAAGAACAGCGGCAGGTAGTACTCGATGCCGGCGGGGATGATGCCGCTGGCCAGGTCCTGGAAGATCGCGCTGCGGCGAAAGTCCACGTCGAAACGCTCGCGGAACCGCGCCTTGAAGCGGGTGACCTCTTCCTTCTGCATCGGGAACTCGCGCGCCGGCAGCAGGCGGATCGAGTCGACTTTGTCGATCGAGCGCTGGGTTTCCGGGTCGAAGGTGCGCAGGGTTTCGATTTCGTCATCGAACAGGTCGATGCGATAGGGCAGCTTGCTGCCCATCGGGAACAGGTCGATCAGTGCGCCGCGCACGGCGAACTCGCCATGCTCGTACACCGTGTCGACGCAGCGGTAGCCACTGGCTTCCAGGCGCGTGCGCATCTGCTCCACGTCCACGGTCTGGCCCACGTCCAGCACCAGGCTGCTGCCCAGCAGGAAGCGGGTCGGGGCCAGGCGGTGCAGGGCCGTGGTGATCGGCACGACGAGAATGCCGTGGCTCAGCTCCGGCAGCCGGTACAGGCTGGCGATGCGCTGGGAGATGATGTCCTGGTGCGGCGAGAACAGGTCGTAGGGCAGGGTTTCCCAATCGGGAAACGGCAGCACCGGAAGGTCCGGGGCAAAGAAGCGAAGTTCCTGTTCCAGGCGGTCGGCCGCCTGGCTGTCGGCAGTCAGCAGCAGGGTAAAGCGGCCCGCACTGCTGGCGGCCTCGGCGATGGCGAGGCTGAGGGCGGCACCGGGCAGGTTGCCCCAGGTTTGTTTGCCGGCCGTGGCCGACATTTGCGGAAGGCGCAGAACTGACACGGGAGATTGCACTCCAAGCGTTGCGGCAAAGAGGTCGATTGTACCGGTGACGGTGCCTGCTGTCAGGCTTCACAGGCCATCAACAGCGGGCTTTGGCGGCGGCGACAGGCGCTCATTGCCGGTTACGCGCTGGGGCGTCATAATGTAGCCCCTTTTTTCTGTCCCTACATGTGGAAGGTTCCCGTGACTCAGAAGCCCGACCAGTGTCTTGGTGAGTGGATTGATCGTGAAGCCCTGGCTGAAGCGATGATCCCGCTTATCGGTCAGCTCTACCGCAACAACAACGTGGTGAGCTCGATTTATGGCCGCAGCCTGATCAACCGTTCGGTTATCTCGATCCTCAAAGCCCACCGCTTTGCGCGTCACCGTCAAACCGACGAGACCGAACTGTCCGTACACGAGACATTCCCCCTGCTCAAGGCAATGAGCGAGCTGAAACTGGGCGCCGCTTCGGTCGACCTGGGCAAGCTGGCCAACAAGTTCAAGCAGGAAGGCAACGGCCGCACTGCCGAGCAGTTCGTCCGTGAAGAGCTGGCCGACGTGGTTGGCCAGCAGAACGCCTCGGCGCGCAAGGGCACCGACGTGGTGCTGTACGGCTTTGGCCGCATCGGCCGCCTGCTGGCGCGCATCCTGATCGAGAAAACCGGTGGTGGCGACGGCCTGCGCCTGCGCGCCATCGTCGTGCGCAAAGGCGCCGAGAACGACCTGGTCAAGCGTGCCAGCCTGCTGCGCCGTGACTCGGTGCATGGCCCGTTCGATGGCACCATCACCATCGATGAAGCCAACAACACCATCACTGCCAACGGCAACCTGATCCAGATCATCTACGCCAAGAGCCCGAGCGAAGTCGACTACACCCAGTACGGCATCGACAACGCGCTGATCGTCGACAACACCGGCGTATGGCGTGACGCCGACGGCCTGGGCCAGCACCTGGCCTGCCCGGGCGCTGCCCGCGTGATCCTCACCGCACCTGGCAAGGGCGCGCTGAAGAACATCGTGCACGGCATCAACCACGGCGACATCACTGCCGATGACAAGATCATCTCGGCAGCGTCCTGCACCACCAACGCCATCGTGCCGGTGCTCAAGGCCATCAACGACCAGTACGGCATCGTCAACGGCCACGTCGAAACCGTTCACTCGTTCACCAACGACCAGAACCTGATCGACAACTTCCACAAGGGCAGCCGCCGTGGCCGTGCCGCGCCGCTGAACATGGTCATCACCGAAACCGGCGCCGCCACCGCTGCCGCCAAGGCACTGCCAGTGCTCAAGGGCAAGCTGACCGGCAACGCCATTCGCGTACCGACGCCGAACGTGTCGATGGCCATTCTCAACCTGAACCTTGAGAAGCCGACCACTCGCGACGAAATCAACGAGTACCTGCGCCAAACCGCCATGCACTCGGAACTGCACAAGCAGATCGACTACGTCAGCTCCCAGGAAGTGGTTTCCACCGACTTCGTAGGCTCGCGCCATGCTGGCGTGGTGGATGCCGAGGCAACCATCGCCAACGACAACCGCGTTGTACTGTACGTTTGGTACGACAACGAGTTCGGTTACAGCTGCCAGGTGGTTCGCGTGATGGAAGAGATGTCGGGTGTGAACCCGCCAGCGTTTCCACGCTGATTCGCTTGTAAGTGCGTGAGAAAACGGGAACCTTCGGGTTCCTGTTTTTTTTGCCTGGCATTTAGGGGTTGCCTGTGCGGCCCATTCGCGGGGCAAGCCCGCTCCTACAGGGATATCACAAGCCCTGGAATCGGTGATATCCCTGTAGGAGCGGCGGTGCGGCGACCCGACTTGCCCCGCGAAGAGGCCGGCCCAGGCAATCGAGATCTCAACCGTGCGCGCATTACTTTCAATCCCGCTGATGCTCCTCACCGCCTGCAACCAGGGCCCGACCCTGGAGCGCCTGGGCGGCCCGACCATGGGCAGCAGCTACAGCATCCAGTACGTGCGCGAACCCGGCGGCCCGGCACCGACCCAGGTCCAGGCCGCCGTCGAGTCCATCCTCCACGACATCGACCAGCATTACTCGACCTACCGTGGCGACTCCACCGTCAGCCAGTTCAACCAACTCCCCGCCAACCAATGCATGGCCCTTCCGGCCGACATGCTCGAACTGGTCGCTCTCGGCCAGCACCTGGCCGAGCTGAGCGACGGTGCCTACGACCTCACCGTCGAGCCGCTGCTCGACCTCTGGGGCTTCGGCCCCCAGGCCCGCCACGAGCAGGTGCCCGGCCCACAGGCACTGGCCCAGGCGCGCCAGCGCGTGGGCTACCGCCACCTGCGCATCGACGGCCAGGCGCTGTGCAAGGACGCCCCGGTGCAGTTGGACTTCAACAGCATCGCGGCCGGCCACGCCGTCGACCTGATCGCCGAGCGCCTGCAGGCCATGGGCGTGGCCAGTTTCGTCGCCGAAGCCACCGGCGAGCTCAAGGCCGTGGGCCGCAAGCCCGATGGCAGCTCCTGGCGCATCGCCCTGGAGTTGCCCCGCGAGGACCGCCAGATCGCCCGCCAGATCATTGCAGTCAATGGCCTGGGCGTATCGACCTCGGGTGACTATCGTCATTATTTCGAGGAGAATGGCCGGCGCTATTCGCACACCTTCGATGCCCGCTTGGGGCGCCCAGTGGATCACGACCTGGCCGCGGTGACCGTGCTCGATGCCTCGGCGCTGCAAGCCGACGGCTATTCGACCCTGTTGTTGATCCTGGGGCCGGAGCGCGGCTGGGACTTTGCTGTGGCCCATGGCCTGGCGGCGGTGTTGGTGACTCGGGCGGACGGTGGCTTCGTCTCCCGTGCTACCCCTGCGTTCGAGCAGGCGGTGAAGGGCGAATGAAAGCCGAGTGAAAGCGCAGGCAGGGATGATCGCCACCAGGGAGCCGGTGAACGACATGTAGTGCAGGCAAAATTGGCCTACGACGCGACCAAGGGTTAATGTGCGCGGCGTTCACGCTTGATTAGACTGCACCCGAATTTTCTCATGGCGCCCCGGCGGCATGATCGAGCCCCGTGGGTAACCGTAACCCCGGGCCAGTTCTGAAGGAGTACGCATGGCTGTCTACAACTACGACGTAGTGGTGCTGGGTTCCGGCCCGGCCGGTGAAGGCGCGGCAATGAACGCCGCCAAAGCGGGGCGCAAGGTGGCGATGGTCGACAGCCGCCGCCAGGTCGGGGGCAACTGCACCCACCTGGGCACGATCCCGTCCAAGGCACTGCGTCACTCGGTGCGGCAGATCATGCAGTTCAACACCAACCCGATGTTCCGCGCCATCGGCGAACCGCGCTGGTTCTCGTTCCCTGACGTGCTCAAGAGCGCCGAGAAGGTGATTGCCAAGCAGGTTGCCTCGCGCACCGGCTACTACGCACGTAACCGCGTCGACGTGTTCTTCGGCACCGGCAGCTTCGCCGACGAGCAAACCGTTGAAGTGGTATGCCCCAACGGTGTGGTGGAAAAACTCAACGCCAAGCACATCATCATCGCCACCGGCTCGCGTCCTTATCGCCCGGCCGATATCGACTTCCACCACCCGCGCGTCTACGACAGCGACACCATCCTCAGCCTCAGCCACACCCCACGCAAGCTGATCGTGTACGGCGCCGGGGTAATCGGTTGCGAATACGCCTCGATCTTCAGCGGCCTGGGTGTGCTGGTGGAGCTGGTGGACAACCGCGGCCAGCTGCTGAGCTTCCTGGACTCGGAAATTTCCCAGGCCCTGAGCTACCACTTCAGCAACAACAACATCACCGTGCGCCACAACGAAGAGTATGAGCGCGTGGAAGGCCTGGACAACGGGGTGATCCTGCACCTGAAGTCGGGCAAGAAAATCAAGGCCGACGCCTTGCTGTGGTGCAACGGCCGTACCGGCAACACCGACAAGCTGGGCCTGGAAAACATCGGCATCAAGGTCAACAGCCGTGGCCAGATCGAGGTCG
This sequence comes from Pantoea sp. Tr-811, assembly GCF_011752535.1. Taxonomy (NCBI): domain Bacteria; kingdom Pseudomonadati; phylum Pseudomonadota; class Gammaproteobacteria; order Enterobacterales; family Erwiniaceae; genus Pantoea; species Pantoea sp. Tr-811. Next base: position 252,894 of record NZ_VWXJ01000005.1, on the reverse strand, counting down.
ACGAGGCCTACCGCACCAGCGTGCCGAACATCTACGGCGCCGGTGACGTGATCGGCTGGCCGAGCCTGGCCAGCGCCGCCCACGACCAGGGCCGTTCGGCGGCCGGCAGCATCGTCGACAATGGCAGCTGGCGCTTCGTCAACGACGTGCCAACCGGCATCTACACCATCCCGGAGATCAGCTCGATCGGCAAGAACGAGCAGGAGCTGACCCAGGCCAAGGTGCCGTACGAAGTGGGCAAGGCGTTCTTCAAGAGCATGGCGCGTGCGCAGATCGCCGGCGAGCCGCAAGGCATGCTGAAAATTCTGTTCCACCGCGAAACCCTGGAAATCCTTGGCGTGCACTGCTTCGGCTACCAGGCTTCGGAAATCGTTCACATCGGCCAGGCGGTGATGAACCAGCCGGGCGAGCAGAACAACCTGAAGTACTTCGTCAACACCACGTTCAACTACCCGACCATGGCCGAAGCCTATCGGGTAGCTGCCTACGACGGCCTGAACCGGCTTTTTTGACCGGCTCCGGCCGGTGGCCTGAGCCGGTCGGGGAGACCGATTTCAGCCCTACCCGAGGGTGGTCTTGGCCAAACCGGGAAAGTCTGTAATCAGGCTGTCCACGCCAAAATCAGCGAGCCGGCGCATCAGTGCCGGTTCGTTGACCGTCCACACCGACACATGCAAACCCTGGCCCTGGGCTTTGAGCAGGCGCTCGGGGGTGCACAGCGTCCAGTTCAACGCCAGCAGTTCGCAGCCGTAGTTCTGCGCCACCTTCAGCGGGTCGAGCCAGGCGTATTCGGCCACCAGCCCGCGTTTCACGTCCGGCACCAGTTCCTGCGCCGCGCCCAGCACTTCGCGTGAGCTGGAGGTGATGGTGACTTTGTCGAGCAAGCCGTACTGCTGGGCCAGCTCGCGAATCGCCAGCACGGTGGTGGCGGCGCGGGTGCGCGAGGCGCTTTTGACCTCCAGCTGCCAGTGCTCGAACGGGCATTTCTCGAACAGCTCTTCAAGGGTTGGAATAGGGCAGGGCTGCACATGGCCCGGGCCACCCTTGCGCGCGTCGATCTTGACCAGTTCGGCGGCAGGGTGTTCCACCACCTTGCCGCGCCGGCCGGTGGTGCGTTTGAGGGTCGGGTCGTGGATCACCATCAGCTCGTTGTCGGCCGACAGGTGCAGGTCGAGCTCGCAGCGGGTCACGCCGTGGGACAGGCAGTGCTGGAAGCTTCGCAGGGTATTCTCGGGGGCTTCGCCCTTGGCGCCGCGGTGGCCGTAGATCAGGGTCACGTTCGTTCCTTCAAATCAAAGAGAAAAGGGCTCAGGAGGCGGGGCCGTCTTGTTCCAGTTGCTGGCGCCGTTGCTGCTGTTGGCGCTGGAGGATGTAGCGGGCCAGCAGTTGCCGTTGCGAATCGGTCATGTCGGTAAATTCGGTGCCGACCTCGAAATCGCCGCCAGGGCGTGGGTCGCAGTGGGTCACCTTGCCGCGCAGCAGCAGGCCGTGGGCGCGGGGCATCAATACCATTTTCACCTTCACCCGGGTGCCGGGGGTAACCGGCTGGGCTTGTGCGTACTCGATGCCGCCTTCTGAAATGATGACCCGCTGCGGCAGGCCGACTTCGCCAAGCAGGGTGTGCGCGACCACGGCGCTGAGCAGGTCCAGGCGTTTGTTCTGGGCGCGCAGGAAAGCGGCCAGGGTGCGGTCCTTTTCGCTCAGTTGGCGCAGCAGGTGCTGCGATTCGAAGTCGGACAGGTGCAGTTCGCTGAGCAGGTTGAACAGCGGCGAATCATCTTGCAACAGTTCTGGCTCAAGGGCTTCGGCCGCCGTGAGCGGGCTGATTTCCAGTGCGATCCGATCTTCGATGCGGTAGTATTCGCGGCGATCTTCTTCGTCTAATGTCGTCATGGCGAACCCATGGTTGCGGCGGTGGTCCGAGTGTAAAGCCGCCGTAGGCGCCTCGCCACAAGGACGTTCCCTTTCATCCGAACAAGCCCCGACATGTTCAGACCTCTTTTCGCATTCATCGGTACGCGGTACACCCGTGCCAAGCGCCGTAACCACTTCGTCTCGTTCATTTCCCTGACCTCGATGATCGGCCTCGCCCTGGGCGTGGTGGTGATGATCGTGGTGCTATCGGTGATGAACGGTTTCGACCACGAGATGCGTACCCGCGTGCTGGGCATGATCCCGCACGCCACGCTGGAGAGCGGCCAGCCGATAGGTAACTGGCCTGCCCTTGCCCAACAAGTAAAGCAGAATCCGCAGGTGCTGGCGGTAGCCCCGTACACGCAGATGCAGGGCCTGCTGACCCACGACGGCAAGGTGCAGAAGGTGTTGCTCAACGGCATCGACCCGGCGCGCGAGCGCGAGGTGTCGATCATCGACAACTTCATTCTGCAGGGCCGCCTCGACCAGCTGGCGCCGGGCGAGTGGGGCATCATGATCGGTGACAAGGCCGCGGCCAAGCTGGGCGTGGCCGTGGGCGACAAGCTGACCTTCGTCGCCCCCGAGGTCAGCGTGACCCCGGCCGGCATGTTCCCGCGCATGAAGCGCTTCACCGTGGTGGGCACTTTCCACGTGGGCGCCGGCGAGATCGACGGTTACCTGGGCCTGACCAACATCACCGACCTGTCCCGCCTGCACCGCTGGAAACCCGATCAGGTACAGGGCCTGCGCCTGAAGTTCGACGACCTGTTCCAGGCGCCACGGGTGGCCTGGAGCATCGCCCAGCAGTTGGGCGACCAGGAGTTCTACAGCCGCGACTGGACCCGTACCCACGGCAACCTGTACCAGGCGATTCGCATGGAGAAGGCCATGATCGGCCTGCTGTTGCTGCTGATTGTCGCGGTGGCGGCGTTCAACATCATTTCCACCCTGGTGATGGTGGTCAACGACAAGCGCGGCGACATCGCCATCCTGCGCACCCTGGGCGCCACGCCCGGGCAGATCATGCTGATCTTCATGGTTCAGGGCACGGTGATCGGGGTGATCGGCACGCTGATCGGCGCCGTGGTCGGGATCATTGCCGCGCTCAACGTCAGCGCGGTGATTGCCGGCATCGAGAAACTGATCGGGCACAAGTTCCTCAACGCCGACGTCTACTTCATCGATTACCTGCCGTCGCAGATCCAGGCCCAGGACGTGTACATGGTCTGCGCTGCGGCATTGGTCCTGAGTTTCTTCGCCACCCTGTACCCGGCCTGGCGCGCAGCGCGCACCCAGCCGGCAGAGGCGCTACGTTATGAGTGAGTCGCGCATGAGTGATAAAGCCGTTCTGAGTTGCCGCAACCTGGGCAAGTCCTACGACGAGGGCCCGGCGTCGGTGCAGGTGCTGCACGGCCTGAACCTGGAGCTGCACGCCGGTGAGCGCGTGGCCATCGTCGGCAGCTCGGGTTCGGGCAAGAGTACCTTGCTCAACCTGCTGGGCGGCCTCGACCGGCCAACCCAGGGCAGCGTCTGGCTGGCCGGCGAGGAGCTGTCGGCGCTGGGTGAACGGGCCCGCGGCCTGCTGCGCAACCGCGAATTGGGCTTCGTTTACCAGTTCCACCACCTGTTGCCAGAGTTCACCGCCATGGAGAACGTGTGCATGCCGCTGCTGATCGGCCGCACTGCCATCCCCGAGGCCCGTGAGCGCGCCGAAGCCCTGCTCAAGCGCGTGGGCCTGGGCCACCGCTTGCACCATAAGCCGGCCGAGCTGTCCGGCGGTGAGCGCCAGCGTGTGGCCATCGCCCGCGCCTTGGTCAACCGCCCTGGCCTGGTGATGCTCGACGAGCCGACCGGCAACCTCGACCACCACACTGCACAGGGTATCCAGGAGTTGATGCAGGAGCTTTCCAGCGCTTCGCGTACCGCGTTCCTGGTGGTGACCCACGACCTCAACCTGGCGCGTCAGATGGACCGCGTGCTGAAGCTTGAAGACGGCCGCCTGGTCGCGATCTGATAGCGCTCGGGGTGGCGATACCGCCCCGTTTCCCCGTTTTGATTGGGTGTTCCCTACATGTTCAGACCCTTGCCCATCTTCATTGGCGCGCGCTACACCCGGGCCAAGCGCCGCAACCACTTCATCTCGTTCATTTCGATGACCTCGATGATCGGCCTGTCGCTGGGCGTGCTGGCGATGATCGTGGTGTTGTCGGTGATGAACGGCTTCCAGCGCGAAATGAGCTCGCGCATCCTGGGGCTGGTGCCGCATGCCGCCATCCTGGGGGTGCAGCCGCTGGATGATTGGCACAAGGTTGCCGATGCCGCGTTGCAGAACCCGGCGGTAATGGCTGCGGCGCCGATTTCCGAGATGGAAGGCATGCTGTCGTACAAGGGCGCGATGCAGCCGATTCAGGTCAGCGGCATCGACCCGGCTGAAGAAGACAAGGTTTCGATCGTCGGCCAGCATATCGTCCAGGGCCGCCTGCAAGACCTGCAGCCGGGTGAATACGGCGTGGTGATCGGTGAAATGACCGCCCGGCGCTTTCGCCTGAACACCGGCGACAAACTGACGCTGATCGTGCCGGAAATCAGCAAGGAACCGGGTGGTATCACCCCACGCATGCAGCGCCTGACCGTGGTCGGCATCTTCAAGGTGGGTGCCGAGCTGGATGGCTCCCAGGCCTACATGCATGTGGCCGATGCCGGCGAGATGCAACATTGGGCGCCGGGCCAGGTGCAGGGCGTGCGCCTGAAACTGCACGACCTGTATGCCGCGCCGCAGGTGTCCAAGGCGATTGCTGCCGGCCTGGGCGAGGGTTACCGCGCCGATGACTGGTCGCACACCCAGGGTAGCCTGTTCAGCGCGATGAAAATGGAAAAGACCATGATCGGCCTGTTGCTGCTGATGATCATTGCGGTGGCGGCGTTCAACATCATCGCCACCCTGGTGATGGTGGTGAACGACAAGGGGCCGGACATCGCCATCCTCCGTACCTTGGGCGCGACGCCGGCGCAGATCATGGGCACGTTCATGGTCCAGGGCAGTTTGATTGGCGTGGTCGGCACGCTGATCGGCGGCGTGCTCGGGGTGATTGCCGCGCTCAACGTCAGCCAGATCGTTGGTTGGCTGGAGCGGGTGAGCGGGCAGCATATCTTTACCTCCGACGTGTACTTCATCAGCAGCTTGCCGTCGGAGCTGCAGGGAGGGGATGTGCTGATGATCTGTGCAGCGGGGCTGGTGATGAGCTTCCTGGCGACCATTTACCCGGCGTACCGGGCATCGCAGGTGCAGCCGGCGATAGGCCTGGCGGTCTAAACCCCCGTAGGAGCGAGCAAAGCTCGCGATGCGCCGCGCAAGTGGCGCTCGATTGCATGGGCCGCATCGCGAGCTGCGCTCGCTCCTACCAGAGGCATTGTCACTCACCTTCTGGCAGCTCGATCACAAACCGGGTCCAGCCACCCTCGCAGTGTGCAACGATGCTTCCGCCATGGGCCTGCACAATCGACCGGGTAATCGCCAGGCCAAGCCCCGCATGCTCACTGCTGCCCTCGCGCCGCGCCGGGTCTACCCGGTAGAACCGGTCAAACAGGCGCGGCAGCGCCGCCGCATCGATCGCAGCGCCGGTATTGGCCACGCACACCCGTATCCCTGGCTCCAGCGTCACCCGAACCTGCCCGCCCGCCGGGGTAAAGCGCAGGGCATTGTCCAGCAGGTTGGACAGCGCCCGGCGCAACATGGGCCGGTCACCCTGCAATAGGGCTTCGCCCTCGCGCAGCAACTGCACCTCGCCGTCCTCGGCCAGCGGTGCGTAATACTCCAGCAGCGCATCCACCTCCTCGTGCAAGGCCAGCGCCACTTGCCCCGGCACCAGCAGGCCATGGTCGGCCTTGGCCAGGAACAGCATGTCGTTGATCATTTGCGCCATCCACTGCAGCTCCTCAAGGTTGCCGTGCAAGGCCTCGCGATATTCCTCCAGGCTGCGCGGACGGGTGAGGGTGACCTGGGTGTGGGTCAGCAGGTTGGACAGCGGCGTGCGCAGTTCATGGGCGATATCGGCCGAGAACGCCGACAGGCGCTGGAAGGCATCGTCCAGGCGCTGCAGCATGGCGTTCACCGTGCTGGCCAGCTCCGCCAACTCCTCGGGCATCTGCGCCACCGGCAGGCGGGTGGTGAGCGAGCGCGCCGACACGCTGGCGGCCACCTGGCCTATCTGGCGCAGGGGGCGCAGGCCCCGGCGCGCGGCCCAGGCACCGAGCAGCGCAGTGGCCAGGGCCGACAGGCCGACGGTGAGCCAGATCAGCCGCTGCATGCCCTGCAGGAAGTGCTGGTGGTGGGTGATGTCGAGGAACAGGGTCAGCCGGGGCGAACCTTGGCCGTTCAGTTGCACGGCAAGGCTGCGGTAGTCGACGCCATTGGCATGCTGTGTCGACAGGCCGGGCGTGGCGGGCGTGGGCGGCAGGCCCGGGCGGCTGGTGAACCAGGCGGCGCCGTCGTGGCTGCTGATGCGCAGCGCCAGGTCGGCCTGGTGGCTGAGCTCGCTGTGCAGGGCGGGCAGGCGGGCAGGCAGGCCATCAGGGGTGTCCAGGCCGCCCAGCAGGCTGCGCACCTGCGACAGGCGCGATTCCAGTAGCTGCTGGTCCAGCTCGATGAAGTGCTGCGCGCTGGCGTGGCTGAACAGCAGCCCGGCACCTAGCGAAACCGCTGCGGTGCAGGCTGCGAACAGCAGGGCCAGGCGCGTACCCAGGGCCATGCGGCGCATCAGTCGTGGCGCTCTTCGAGCACGTAGCCCATGCCGCGCACGGTGTGGATCAGCTTGTTGGCGTGCGGGTCGTCGACCTTCAGGCGCAGGCGGCGAATGGCCACTTCGATCACGTTGGTGTCGCTGTCGAAATTCATGTCCCACACCTGCGAGGCGATCAGCGACTTGGGCAGCACCTCGCCTTGGCGGCGCAGCAGCAGTTCGAGCAGGGCGAATTCCTTGGCGGTCAGGTCGATGCGCGTGCCGGCGCGCTCGGCGCGGCGGCGCAGCAGGTCCAGGCGCAGGTCGGCCAGGGCCAGGGTGGTGTCCTGGCTGGGGCTGGCGCCACGGCGCAGCAGGCTGCGCACCCGGGCCAGCAGCTCGGAAAAGGCGAAGGGCTTGACCAGGTAATCGTCGGCGCCCAGTTCCAGGCCATGCACGCGGTCCGCCACGGCGTCGCGGGCGGTGAGAAACAGCACCGGGGTGCCCAGGCCTGCGTTGCGCACGGCCTGGAGGATCTGCCAGCCGTTGCGGCCTGGCAGCATCACGTCGAGAATCAGCAGGTCGTGGTCGCCGGTCAGGGCCAGGTACTGGCCGGTTTCGCCGTCTGAGGCCAGTTCGGTGGTGAAGCCGGCCTCGTTCAGGCCCTGGCTGAGGTATTGGCCGGTGCGGGCCTGGTCTTCGACGATCAGCAGTTTCATGCGTTGATGGTTTTCCCTTTATGTAGGAGCGGGCTTGCCCCGCGAACACCGGTGTAACCGGTGCCATGCACCGCGTCGCCTGCTTCGCGGGGCAAGCCCGCTCCTACAGTGGTCGCACGGGCCGGTGCTGAAATGATACGTGACGAAGCAGCCGCTCGCCCAAGCTGACAAAGTTGTAATCTCCCGGTAAGCCACACGCCAGCCGCCCCTCACTAGAGTGGCTGCATCCCGCTGCAAACCTCGGAGTCATCATGAAACACCTGTTCATCGCCGCCGCCCTGGCCCTGGTCAGCCTGCCGACCCTGGCCGGCGAGGCGAAAACCTTCGCCTTCGGCGAGCCCGCCCCGGCGGCCAAGGCCACCCGTACCGTCGAAGTGCTGCTCAAGGACATCGCCTTCGAGCCCAAGAGCCTGCAGGTGAAGGCCGGTGAAACCGTGCGCTTCGTGCTCATCAACCAAGGCAAGTTGCCCCATGAGTTCAACCTGGGTGACAAGGCCATGCACGCCGAGCACCAGAAGGAAATGATCGCCATGCAGGGCAAGCTGTTCAACAACGCCATGCAGCACGAGGGCATGGACCATTCGCAGATGGGCCACGGCGCCCATGGCCATGACGCTGGCAATACCGTGCTGGTGCAGCCCGGCCAGCGTGCCGAACTGACCTGGACCTTCCGCCAGTCGGCGCCCATCGAGTTCGCCTGCAACGTGCCGGGGCATTACCAGGCCGGTATGGTCGGGGCGCTGACCATCGAGTAGGCGGGCCTGCAAGGCGGGGTGCAAAACCGGTAGACTAGGGGCAATTTCGAACCCTCAGGTCAGTTTCCATGCATCCCGCCGCCGAACATTCCCCGCTGGGCAAATCCAGCGAATACATCGCCACCTACACGCCTTCGCTGCTGTTCCCGATTCCGCGCACGGCCAAGTGGGCTGAGCTTGGGGTCACCGCCCAGACCTTGCCGTGGCAGGGTGTGGACTTCTGGAACTGCTTCGAGTTGTCGTGGCTGTTGCCATCGGGCAAACCGGTGGTGGCCATTGGTGAATTCGCCATCCCGGCCGACTCGCCGAACATCATCGAGTCCAAGTCGTTCAAGCTTTACCTCAACTCCCTGAACCAGACCGTGTTCGCCTCAATTGGCGAGCTGCAGGCGTGCCTGGAAAAAGACCTGTCGGCGGCGGCCGGCAAGCCGGTGGGCGTGCAGGTGCGGACTTTGGCAGAGGTTCAGGCGCAGGGTGTGGTGGCACTGCCAGGGCAGTGCATCGACGACCTGGAAGTGGCGATCGACAATTACGCGCAGCCCCAGCCGGAGCTGCTGAGCTGCAACCCGCAGCGCATCGTGGAAGAAACCCTGCACAGCCACCTGCTCAAATCCAACTGCCCGGTAACCGGCCAGCCAGACTGGGGCAGCGTGGTGGTGGAATACAAGGGCAGGGCGCTTGACCCTGCCAGCCTGCTGACCTACCTGATCAGCTTTCGCCAGCATGCCGACTTCCACGAGCAGTGCGTGGAGCGGATTTACCTGGACCTGAAGAGCCTGCTGCAACCTGAGCACCTGACGGTGTATGCCCGGTATGTGCGCCGGGGCGGGCTGGACATCAACCCATACCGTAGCACTGGGGCGATCAGCCCGGTGAACCAGCGCTTGGTTCGGCAGTAAGGTCGGTGCCATTGGGGCTGCAAAGCAGCCCCAATGGCTTCAGATCCCCATGCTGTGCAGCGAGTTGGCAATGCTGCGCAGGGTGGCGGTAAGGTCGGGGTGCTCGGCTTCGAAGCGTTCGATCGCCAGGTTCACCCCGTCGACCACATTGTTGTCCGGCGTGGCTTCCTCTAGCTTCAACTGCGCCTCGATCTGCCTGGCTTCCTCGTGCAGGGCGGCCAGTTCGTCATCGGTAAGCGGCACGTTACGGTCCAGTTGCTCGCGCAGGCTGTTCAGGCGCTCTTGCAATTCGCGGGCAGGCATTGGCTTTACTCCATCAATGGCTTGGCAAGGCATGGACCTCAGCGAAGCGGCAAAGGTTCTCGCCTGCCCCCAAGCGTAATCCACTCGCCGTCGCTTTGCATGCTCTGCATCAATGGGGCTGTGTCAGGGTTTTTCACCCTTGCTGCGGCGCAGGGCGATGTCTGCAAGGCAGGTGTCCAGCTCTTCGAGGTGGTCGATCACCGAATGCACACCCAGGCGGAACAACGCCAGGGTGGCCTTGCCGCGGGCAAGGTCCTGTTCCTGCTGGGTCATGGCCTGCCACTGCGCGGAGCTGAGGTCGCAGGCCGGGCCGCAGGTGGCCAGGCCAACGGTCCACAGCCCGGCATTGAGGCCCGACTGCAGCAGTTGCGGTTCACCGCTGACCAGCACGCAGCCTTCCAGGCGTTCGCTGTCCAGGCTCATCAAGGCTTGCCAGCAGGCGTTCGGCGCCGGCCAGCGTGCGCCGTTCACCGAGTGCCCCGGCAGCCAGTCGGGCAGCACGCTGGCCAGGCGCCGGCTTTGCAGGCTGTTCAGGTCGTCCAGCCAGATGCACGGGATTTGCGCCTGGCGCAAGCCGGCGAGGGTGTCGAGGGCGCCCGGGGCGGGCAGGGGACCTTCGTTGGCGGTTTGAACCAGGCAACCGCGCAGGCCGAACAGCACAGCGGTAATGTCGGGTGCAGCGAACATGGCAACGTCCCCAAATAGACCGCAGCCTAAGCGGCGATTGTTACCGTCCTGTGACGCACAACACTTGTTCACAAAATATTCAGCATGGATGTGCGAAGCTGTTTCTCAGCGCGCAAGCCTCTATACTGCCGCCGTACAGCAGCGCACCTGTTGCGCTTGCGGCCGAAAAATCCGATGGAGAAACATCTATGCGTAGGATCGGTGCCGGTGTGATCGAGCGATTCACCCAGGCCTGTGTCTGTGCCAGCTTGTTGCTGGCGCCCATGGCAGCCAGCCAGGCCGCCACTGAGGAAGATCCCTGGGAAGCGGTCAACCGCCCGATCTTCCGTTTCAACGACACGATCGACACCTATGCCCTCAAGCCATTGGCCAAGGGCTACCAGGCGGTCACCCCGCAGTTCCTCGAAGATGGCATTCACAACATCTTCCGCAACCTCGGCGATGTCACCAACCTGGCCAACGACGTGCTCCAGCTCAAGCCCCATGCGGCGGGCGTGGACACTGCGCGGCTGATCGTCAACACCACCTTCGGCCTGGGCGGTTTCTTCGATGTGGGCACCAAGATGGGCCTGCAACGCAACGACGAAGACTTCGGCCAGACCCTCGGCCACTGGGGCGTGCCCAGCGGCCCATACGTGGTCATCCCGCTGCTTGGCCCAAGCACCGTGCGCGACGGGTTGGCCAAGTACCCGGACACCTACACCGAACCCTACCGCTACATCGACCACGTGCCGACGCGCAATTCGATCTTCGCCCTGGACGTGATCGACACCCGCACCGCGCTGCTGCCGGCCGAGAAGTTGATTCAGGGTGACAAGTACATCTTCATCCGCAATGCCTACCTGCAGAACCGCGAGTTCAAGGTCAAGGACGGCAACGTCGAAGACGATTTCTGATCGTCGTGGGCAGGCAAAGGCGACCTTCGGGTCGCCTTTTTCGTAACAGTTCAATGCATGGCCAGGATGCGCAGGCCAAGCTTTTGCTGGCCGCCGGGTTGGTCGGCAATCCACACCACTTCGGTGCTGGCATGCAGCCCCTTGAGGGCCGGGTGGTCGGAATCGATGCGCACTTCCAGGTGGCTGCCCACCAGGAAACGCTGGGGGGCCTGCACCTGCATGCCGCCGCTGGACAAGTCCAGGCACACCGCCGCGATCACCTGCCCCTCGTGCAGCAGGGTGACTTCGGTGTCGATGCGCATGCGGATGAAATCGCGTTTTTCACTGTGGCTGGTGGGCGTATGGGGCATGCTGCGTCCTTCCCAATAGGTTGTACTGGTTGGCGTTTTTATAACTCCCGGTGATTTGCCCTGTAAAGAGCACCGAACTCGACCCATGTATGCTTGAAACGCCTGGCGGATGGGAGTACCGTCTGCGCCTTACGAGGTACCTCTGTCGGTTGCCTGGGCCGGGTTCTTGGCCTACAACTCAAGTAGAGCGTTACTACAAGTATTCCAGCAGCCGGATGTCAGCTTTGCAGACGCCCCTGCACCAACCCAAATCGGCGCCGTTCGCCCACATGCAGAAAATCAGTGCAACGCTGCTGATCATCGATGATGACGACGTGGTCCGTGCGAGCCTCGCCGCCTATCTGGAAGACAGTGGCTTCAGCGTCCTCCAGGCCGGTAACGGCCAGCAGGGGCTCCAGGTCTTCGAAGAACACCAGCCCGACCTCGTGATCTGCGATCTGCGCATGCCGCAGATGGGCGGCCTCGAACTGATCCGCCAGATCAGCGAGCGTGCGCCGCAGTTGCCGGTGATCGTGGTGTCCGGTGCCGGCGTGATGAGCGACGCGGTCGAGGCCTTGCGCCTTGGCGCTGCCGACTATCTGATCAAGCCGCTGGAAGACCTGGCCGTGCTCGAACACTCGGTACGCCGGGCCCTCGACCGTTCGCGCCTGGTGCTGGAAAACCAGCGTTACCGCGACAAGCTCGAAGCGGCCAACCGTGAATTGGAGGCCAGCCTGCACCTGTTGCAGGAAGACCAGACCGCCGGTCGCCAGGTGCAGATGAACATGCTGCCGGAAAGCCCGTGGAAGGCCGGCGAATTCGCGTTCGAGCACCAGATCATCCCTTCGCTGTACCTGTCGGGCGACTTTACCGACTATTTCCGCGTGGATGAGCGGCGCATCGCCTTCTACCTGGCCGACGTGTCCGGGCATGGTGCTTCCTCGGCGTTCGTTACCGTTTTGCTGAAGTTCATGACCACCCGGCTGATGTTCGAATTCAAGCGCAACAGCAAGCTGCGCGAGTTCAAGCCCTCGGAAGTGCTCAGCCACATCAACCGTGGGCTGATCAACTGCAAGCTGGGCAAGCACGTGACCATGGTTGGCGGGGTGATCGACGAGGAGACCGGCCTGTTGACCTACGCCGTGGGCGGCCACCTGCCGCTGCCCGTGCTGTATACCCCGGGCCAGGCGCGCTACCTTGAAGGCCGTGGCCTGCCGGTGGGGCTGTTCGATGAAGCCACCTACCAGGACCTGGTGATCGAGCTGCCGCCGCAATTCAGCCTGAGCCTGATGTCCGATGGCATTCTGGACCTTTTGCCAGGGGATACGCTCAAAGATAAAGAAGCTGCCTTGCCGGATATCGTCAAAGCAGCAGGGGGTAGCCTGGATGGGCTGCGCCAACGATTTGGATTGGCTACGCTTGGGGAGATGCCGGATGATATCGCCCTATTGGTGTTGAGCAGGAACCTTCAATGAGTACCGGTAGAATCCAGTTCGCCGAGCAGAGCGGTACCTTCGTACTGAAATTCGTCGGTGAAGTGCGCCTGACCCTGTGTTCGGCGCTGGATGCGACGATCGAGAAGATTTTCACCGCGCTGAACTTCTCGGCCATCGTCATCGACCTGACCGAAACCGAAAGCATCGACAGCACCACGCTGGGCCTGCTGGCCAAGCTGTCGATCCTGTCGCGGCAGAAGGTCGGCCTGTTGCCGACCGTGGTCACCACCAACCCGGACATCTCGCGGCTGTTGCAGTCCATGGGCTTCGACCAGGTATTCAACATCGTCGACCGCCCGGTGCCGTGCACCGAATGCCTGACCGACCTGCCGTCCCAGGACCAGAACGAAGATGTGGTGCGCTCCAAGGTGCTGGAAGCGCACAAGATCCTCATGGGCCTCAACGACTCCAACCGTGAAGCCTTCCACGACCTGGTGAGCGCCCTGGAGCGCACCTGAGCGGTGGCCTGTACGGGCCTCTTCGCGGGCAAGCCCGCTCCCACATCGATTTTGCCGCCCCCGAGCCTTTTGTAGGAGCGGGCTTGCCCGCGAAGAGGCCGGTAAGGCTAAAGGCGGTCATCCCGATTTTTCATTTGCGGCGCGCAAACTCGGCCGCTTCGCTGCCATCGGCACTTAGCTGAAACACCCGCACCGGGCGCCCTTGCTCATCGAAGAACACCTGCCCCAACCCCGCACCGTTCCACAACCGCTCGCCGGCCTTGCTGCGGCTGGGTGTGCGCGGCGTTACCTGCATCTGCCGCCGCTTGGTAAACCAGTTCAGTGGCGAGCGCGGGGCATACAGCCAGCGGTTGAGCCGGTCCAGTACATCCAGCAAGCGCCGGGGGAATTCGTTCTTGATACCGCTGCTGGTCACCTGCCATAAATGCGGGCTGCGCTGGCGGTGGCGAATCAGCACCTCGTAGACGAACGAGTAGTGCACATCGCCCGACAGGATCACGTAGTGCCCCGGTGTGCGCGAGTGGCGGAAGATGTTCAGGATCACCTGCGCCGCACCGCGGTGGGCCATCCAGTTCTCGGCGTCCACCAGCAGCGGGTAGCCCAGCCAGCTGAACAGCTTCTGCACCGCTTCGATCAGCTTCACGCCAAACAGCGGCGCCGGTGACACGATCACCGCTGACGGGTGGTCGAGCAGCGCCTGCTGCAGTTCGCACAGCGCCTCCCAGTCCAGCAGGCCGGAGGGCTTGCCTAGGTCGCTTTCGCTGCGCCAGCGGCGTGTGCGGGTGTCCAGTACCAGCAGCGGCGGCTCGGTGGGCAGGTTGAATTGCCAGCCCTGGAAACGCAGCAGCTCACCGATCAGTTCGTCCTGTTGCCGGGGCACTGCCTGGCACTGCTCGACCAGGCCATTGCAACCGTCCGGGTCGTTGCCCCAGGCCTGGCACAGCAGGTAGCCAAGCAGCGCATTGCCGATGATGCGTCGCGAGAAGGGGTGGCCGTAGGCCGTTTCTTCCCACTGGGCCGAGAGGTTCCAGTCATCGGTAATATCGTGGTCGTCAAAGATCATCAGGCAGGGCAGGTGGGCCATCGCCCGCGCTACCTGGCCAAGGTTGGAGGCAAATGCCTCGATCAGCGGCAGTTCTTCGCGGTAGCGGGCTTGGTGGTGGTGGCTCAGGCCGGCTGGCATGTGCAGGTTCACCAGGCGCCAGGGCACCGGCGACCACACCAGCAAGTACATGGCCATGACCTCGGCGAAGGTCACCAAGTGGTTGTCGGCGTTGCTGGAGGAGAAGATCGGTTTGCGCTTGCCGGCGAAAAAGCGCTCGCGCAGGGTGTCGTTGCCGGCGTGGGTGGGCAGCAGGTCGGCGCGGCGGTAGTAGCTGGCCGGGTGGTGGTAGAGCGACTGGCTGCAGGCGACCACGGCGCCGTCCAGGGCCTCGTCGAACAGCCCCAGGCGCTCGATCAACCCATGGATGGCGCGCAGCATTGGGCCGGCGACGTCGTCGGCATACACCTGGTCGCCGGTCATCAGCAGCACGGCGGGGCGCTGCTCCGGGCGCTGGCAGGCCTGCAGCAGGCGGTCGGCGCAGAGCAGGCCATCGGCGGCGGGGTGGTGTGGCTTGCGGCAGGAGCCGTGGAGCAACTGGTCCAGGCGCTCGCGCAATACGAAGTTCGGGCGCGGCTGGCCGGGGTAGAGCAGGTGCGCTGCCCAGCCGGCGATGCCTTGGCCCTCAATTACCAGGTCGTAAGCCAGCTCGACATTGACTGGCAAGGGCGCGGCAAAGTGGATGTCCAACAGGTGGATGAAGGCGTGCTTGCCCACCGGGACCACCTGGCAGTCGACCTTAACGGCGCCGTTGAAGATGAATTCAGGCTGCAGGGGCTGGCTGCCAACCAGCCAAATGGCCAGCCTTTGCGGTTCCAGCCGGCGCAGGACGGGGCCTGCGAGTACGAGGGGCAACGGAGGGATGACGGTCATCGACAGCTCGAAAGGCTAGGCGGGCCTGCGCCGTTTCCGAACACTGCGCAGCACCCTGTGGGAGCGGGTTTACCCGCGAAGAGGCCCGCGAATTCACTGCATCACAAAACCTGCACAAAACAAAACGGGCGGAAAATGCTGAACATTCCCCGCCCGCCTGGCAAACCCAATATGTATCAGGCCTTTTCAGCCATCAGCTTCTCAAGCTTCTCCTGGTCACGGGCAAACTGGCGAATACCCTCGGCCAGCTTCTCGGTGCCCATGGCATCTTCGTTCATTGCCCAGCGGAACTGGCTTTCGTTCAGCACCTGCTTGGCCTCACCGGCATTGCCCGGCTTGAGGATACGCGGCAATTCGCCCTGGTCGCTGCCCAGCTTGTCCAGCAGGTCGGGGCTGATGGTCAGGCGGTCGCAGCCGGCCAGTTGTTCGATCTGGCCGAGGTTGCGGAAGCTGGCGCCCATGACCACGGTGTTGTAGCCATTGGCCTTGTAGTAGTTGTAGATGCGCGTTACCGACTGCACGCCTGGGTCTTCGGCACCCACGTATTCCTGCCCGGTGCTTTTCTTGTACCAGTCATAGATACGGCCCACGAACGGCGAAATCAGGAACACCCCGGCATCGGCGCAGGCCTGGGCCTGAGCGAAGGAGAACAGCAGGGTGAGGTTGGTCTGGATACCTTCCTTTTCCAGCTTCTCGGCGGCGCGGATGCCTTCCCAGGTGGAGGCCAGCTTGATCAGCACGCGGTCTTTGGAAATGCCGGCGGCTTCGTACAGGGCGATGAGCTGGCGGGCCTTGTTCAGCAGTGCTGGCTCGTCGAACGACAGTCGGGCATCCACTTCGGTGGAAATACGCCCTGGAATGACCTTGAGAATCCCCGCGCCCACAGCCACGGCGAAGGTGTCGCAGGCCAGGTCCACATTGCCCTTGGCATCGGCCTTGACCTGCTTGAGCAGGTCGGCGTAACCCGGCATGGCGGCAGCTTTAAGCAGCAGCGACGGGTTGGTGGTGGCATCGACCGGTTTCAGGCGGGTGATGGCGTCCAGGTCCCCGGTGTCGGCGACCACGGTGGTGAACTGCTTGAGTTGTTCCAGCTTGGAGGTCATGGCGTGCTCTGTCCTGTGCATTTACTCGACATTACCCGAGGCCTGGCAGGTGCTCAAGAGGGCGCAGGGGTTGCCGACGGTGATGATTCGAGTCAGCACGAGGGGCGAGGTTCCCTTGGGCTATCCCGTAGGCGGGCTGCACGATCCCACGGGTTTGCGCCGATGAACGGGTAGGAGCGAGCATAGCTCGCGATGGGGCGCGCAGCGGCCCCGGGTTTTCAGCTTCGCGGCATATGACGCCGGGGCTGCTTTGCAGCCCATCGCGAGCTACGCTCGCTCCTACCAGGTCCGCCGTTAACGGGTGAAAACGCGATTCTCTGTGGTAGCAGGCGACGCGGTGTTCACCCGCCTGATTTCACCGCCCCTGCATCAACTCCGCCGCCTGGTCGAACACCTGCAGCGGCTGCGCCGCCTTGTGAATATCCGCCGACAACAACTGCCGGAACCGCCGCGCCCCCGGAAACCCTTGCCCCAGCCCGAGGATATGCCGGGTGATATGGTGCATCGCGCCCCCGCTTTCCATATGCGCCACGATATAGGGTCGCAACTGCTCCAGCGCCTCGCTACGGCTGACCACCGGCGCGGCACTGCCGAACAGCTGCTGGTCCACCTCGGCCAACAGGTAAGGGTTGTGATACGCCTCACGCCCCAGCATCACGCCATCGAAGGTTTCAAGGTGCCCCTGGCACTCGGCCAGTGTCTTGATCCCGCCATTGAGCACGATCTCAAGGTCCGGGAAGTCCGCTTTCAACTGCGCCGCCACGTCATAGCGCAGCGGGGGAATCTCGCGGTTCTCCTTGGGCGACAGCCCTTCCAGAATCGCGATCCGCGCATGCACGGTAAAGCTCCGGCACCCAGCCTCGCGTACCTGGCCGACGAAGTCGCACAGTTCGGCGTAGCTGTCACGGCCATTGATGCCGATGCGGTGCTTTACCGTCACCGGCGTCGACACCGCATCCTGCATGGCCTTCACGCAATCGGCCACCAACGCCGGGTGGGCCATCAGGCAGGCGCCGATCATGTTGTTCTGCACCCGGTCGCTCGGGCAGCCGACGTTCAGGTTCACCTCGTCGTAGCCCGCTTCTTCGGCCAGCTTGGCACAGGCCGCCAGGTCCGCCGGCACGCTGCCGCCCAGCTGCAGGGCCAGCGGGTGCTCGGAAACGTCGTGGCGCAGGAAACGGTGGGCGTCGTTGTGCAGCAGGGCGCCGGTGGTGACCATTTCGGTGTAGAGCAGGGTTTGTTTGGAGAGTAGGCGTAGGAAAAATCTGCAATGCCTATCTGTCCAATCCATCATGGGGGCAACGGAAAAACGCCGTGAGGGATCAGGGCGCTGCAAGGCTGGAGGTGTAGCGGAGGCTTGGGGCATTTGAGACACGTGTAGGGTACCAGGCTCGGCGGGGCGGAGCGGATGGGGATTCGGAATCTGCGTAGTCTATCAATTTGATGCAGCTGCCGTCTGAAACGGTGATGGTTGGCGGCGCCGATGCGGAGACGTCAGCTCGCACCACTATCGAGAGTACGAGCGCGTACGCTTGGATTGTCCTTGGGTAATCATGGGTTGCGGTGTTTTCGCATCGATCGGCGCGAAAAAGGCTGCAAAGGTTTCGGGATGAAAGGCAACCTCAATGGCCATCCGTTATCCGCAACCTTAGCCCAGGTGGCCGAGTTTGCACGTGGTGTGATCCGCCAGATCTCGAAGCCCGTCGCCACTCAACTCACTCTGGAACCCTTCAGCGGGCGCCGAAAACTGCTGATAAACCGCATGAATCACAGCCAATCGGTTGCGCACCTTGGCCACAGCTCGGCGCAGGGCCGTATGTTCGCCCGCCAGCACAGAAGGCACGCTGACACCTTTCAGGTCATGTTCCAGCTGCCTCACGGCCTTTAGCAATTCGACATTGTTCCGGTAGCTGGCTTCATCGAATGAATCCGCATCCACCAGTGCCGCAACGGTTGTCGCGTAGATCGCGTCCAGTTCCAGCCAGCCCTGAGTAACCGCGGCAATCAAGCTGCTGAGGTTGGTAAGCCCCGGTGTGGCAGAAGCTGTTTCGTGAACTTCGCTGGCGCCCGCCTGGCGTGACAGGGTGGAGTAGTCACCGATCAACGCGAGCGCGGCGACGATAAGCGCCGGTGCTGCTGCCTTGACTGCCATGATTACCTCCATTGCCCTGCGTATAGGCTGCATTTGGAAGGCGATTATCGACCCCGTGGGGCGAGAGTCAATTGATGGTGCGCGACGAAATTGTAAAAGCGAGCTACGTCGCGCTTATCTTCACTCTAGTAGAACCGGCTGTTCAGAACAGACGATCAGCCGCTCAACCCCGCAACCAACCCGCCTTGATCGGCTTCGCCATCAGGCTACGGTAAAGCCGCTCCACCACCCCGGTCACCGGCAGGCCAATCCGTCTCCAAACCGGCGTAAACGCCGCATACACCAGCAGCGAAACCACCACCGCCCCCAGCATATCGAGTGGAAAGTGCACGCCAAGAAACACCCGTGCCCAGGCAACCCCCAGCCCAGCCAGCAACACGACCACGCCCCAGCCCGCGACGCCGCCCAGCAGGAGGGTCAAGCCGATGCAAGTGAAAATGGTCATGTGGTCGCTTGGGAACGAGGCGTTGGCGGCGTGGGCCATCCAAGCGTGCCCCAGGCCCAGCATGAACGGCCTTGGATGAGGCCAGATTGTGCCGATGGCCAGGTTGGCAAACAGCGCGATCAACGTGACCAGGGCCGCTTTCAGCACCAGGCTGCGCTGCCCATGGCTGCCCCATAGCCACAGGCCCAGCAGCAACACCGGGAGCAGGTACATCAGGCCCGCACCGATGGCGATGGCGAACTGCACCAGGCCGTGCGGGGTGTCCGCGTTGCCATTGATCAGCAAGTAGAGGGTACGGTTGAGTGCTTCGAGTTCGCCCATGGCGTGTTACCCCTCGGTCATTTCAAAGGCGGTTACAGGTTTCATTAAAGCTGCTTGCTTGAGGTGTGTGGCACTTGGGCATCAGGCGAATGAAAAAAGGCCGAGGGCAGGGTCTTGGACCTTGCCCTGTCGGCCTTTTGGGGCGCCTGTGCGGCGGCTACTGCTGGCTGCTGGCAACCTGCTGCGGCGCCGGCGCTGGGGTGTCCTGCGGCAGCAGGTCGAAGGCATGCAGGCCGTCTTTGCGGTACGGGTCGCCAATCCACCGGGTGGCCTCGGTGAACTGGGCGTTGACCAGGCTCTTGGCCGGTTCGTACTGGGCGTAGCTCAAGCCGGCCAGGTCCGACAGGGTGTGGATCAGGTGGGCGCTGCTGTAGGGGCGCTTGGCCATGGCCTGCAGGTCGCGTGGATGCGCGGCCTGCCAGCTTGGCGAGGTCCACAGCAGGAAGGGCACGGTGTACATCGGTCGGGTCGGGGCGCCTTCGTTGCGGCCCAGGCGGTCGTGGTTGCCGGAGCTGTACACGTCCTCGCCATGGTCGGACAGGTACAGCAGGAAGCCGTTGGGGGTGGTCGCGGAATACCGCTTGATCAGGCTCGACACCACGAAGTCGTTGTAGCGCACGGCGTTGTCGTAGAAGTTGTAGGTTTCAACCTGGTCGTCGGACAGTGCCGCTGGCGCGCCCTGGCGGTCGGTGAAGTGCTGGTAGGTGTCCGGGTAGCGGTAGCGGTAGTCCATGTGCGTGCCCAGCAGGTGGACGATGATGAACTTCTTCGGCGCAGGGTCCTGCAGGGCCTTCTCGAACGGTGGCAGCACCACTTCGTCGTATTGGCTGGCGTTCTGGTTGCGCTGGTTGTTCAGGTACACCTGCTCGTCGGTCTGCTGCGAGAACGTGGTGAGCATGGTGTTGCGCTTGGTCATGGTCTGCTGGTTGGTGATCCAGAAGGTCTTGTAGCCGGCCTGTTTCATCAGGTTCATCAGCGACGGCTCGGTGAGGAAGCGGTCGGGGTGCTCCTCGTCGCCGAAGGTGAGAATCTGCTGCATCACCTCGATGGTGTAGGGGCGCGGGGTAACCACGTTCTGGAACACGGTCAGGTTCTTGTCGGCGGCCAGGGCGTCAAGGTTTGGCGTGGTGTCGCGATTGTAGCCGTACAGGTGCATGTGCTCGCGGGTGGTCGATTCACCGAGCACCAGCACCAGGGTGCGCGGGGCCTGGCCGCTGCTGTCCTGAAGGTTTTGCAGCGGCGGCAGGGCGGCGTTCTGGGCCAGCAGGTTCTGCATGTTGTCCAGTTGCTGGCGGTACTGGCGGTAGCCCACCACCAGTTGCCACGGCACGGCAGGCTCCATGCGTTGCTGCACTTTTTCCGCCGCATCGGCGAAGTTGCGTTCCTGGGTGACCATTTGCTTGTAGAACGGCAGCACCAGGTTCAGGGCCAGCAGCAACACGGCAACCGGGATGCGGCTGCGCAGGCGCAGGGTGACCGGGCGGATGCGCGTCCACAGCAGCACGGCGACGGCCGTATAGGCCAGCAGGCCGAGCATCAGGCCGACGCTGAAATACTGGCTGAAATATTCACCGGCTTCGGCGGTGTTCGACTCGAACATCACGAAGATGACGCTTTGCGAGAACTCCTGGCGGTAAATGCCGAAGTAGCTCAGGCCTACCAACGAGGCAGCCCACAGCACCAGGCCGATGACCGCAGCGGTGGTACGGGTGAAGCGCGGCAGCAGCAGTACCGGCACCAGCCACAGGGTGCTGAGGAAGAAGGCGTCACGGAAACCGGCGAAACCGGTGGTGCCGCTGAACAGCAAAAGCGCCTGGGTGACGCCGGAGAAGTACCAGAAGAACAGCAGGAGCCAGCCCAGGCCGGCCCAGTCCACGCGCTTGGGCGTGGATGGGGATGCGGTGTTTGCCACGTGTGCCTCATTGAACCATGGCGGCAGCCAAAAGGCGGGCTGCCGGAAAGGCAGTGACGCTAGAGGGCGGTACGTGAAAATACCGTTAACGAAGCATGGAAAAAGTCTTAACCAAATTATACAGAGGCGGCGAATTTGGCGATTTCTACATATGCAGAAACAGATTTTACTGCTGGTTTGTAGGACGGTTCTGAATCAGCCTTTGGGGCATTGCGGTGGGGGATTCAGCTCCCTAGGCTGGCGGGGCCGTTGCAAATTCAACGGCCGGGTCTGCAAGCCCGTGGATGCTTCAGGAATCGTGCTCACCGTTAGCCGTTGGCAATGCCAATGGCTGTGTTCAATGGTGGCTGCGTACGGGTGACCCTAGGGTCAGCCGGGCATCCCGAGGCCCCGGTCTTGCAGGCCCGTATGCAGCCGCCACCCATTCGTCTGCAAGCGATGGGCAGTGGTTTTCTCTCACAAAGCCTCGAGATCTAACCATGCTCAAAATAGTCCCCGATCCACCCTCCACCCCCGATACCTCGCATTACCTCGAAGATACCCTGGTCGAGGCCTGCGAATACGTGTTCTGCGGCCTGGCCGTGGCCCATCAGGCCGTCGCCACGCTGCCCAAGTCGCCTGCAGCCCTCATGACCCAGGCCGTGATCCATGAATTGGAGGCGGTGCGTACGCTGCTGGAATCGGCGATTGCGCAGGTGCAAATCAAGCACCCCCGGCAGGTGCGCTCGTTGCACTGAGGCGCATGATCGTTTGGGTGATGGCTTTGTGGCTTGGTTGCCTGGGCTATCGCATTCGCGGGGCAAGCCCGCTCCTACAGGGGCGGGGCAGAATGAGGATTGAAGATGGACAAGGAACTCCCTGAAGAAACCGGCAGGCTTGGCTTCACCGTGGGCTCGGCCACCTGCGTGCCCGGTGTGGTCGAAGGCAAGCGCCTGTTCCGGGTGGAACCCGGCAATTGCAGCAACCACGCCATGGAGCAAGCCTCGGTGTTGATGGACTGCGCGCGGCGTACCTCGTTTATTGGCGTGATGGATGATGAACCCGCGCTGGTGTGGGCCTCGCATTATCTGTGTGAGATGGCTAAAGCGCTGATGGATGACGCGCACATGGGGATTTTGAAACGCAGGTAGGTGGCGTTTGCGGCAACGAGCGCCGCCTGGCGGCGCATCGCGAGCTGCGCTCGCTCCTACGGAACCATGTGGGAGCGGGCTTGCCCGCGAACACCGGCTTCGCCGGTGCCATCCACCGCGTCGCCTGCTTCGCGGCGGTTCGACGCCTCGACAAGCCCGCCCCCACAGGTAATTGCAGCGCGACTGCGTGCATGACGTTTTATTTCATTGAGCCAGTCACCTGGTTCATCAGTGTTCACCAAAGAGTAACCAGATCATGAAAATCCTGTTGGAAGGGGACACTGGCAAGGCGCTGTGCGAACACTGCAAGGCCGTGGTGCAGATGCTCTATGCTCGTCGAGACGTACCGTTCAGCGATGGCCAGGGTGCAGCCAAGGATATTCTGGTTGGTGTCTGTGATCAGTGCGACTCTGCGGTGGCTATTCCCCCTCAGTCCACGCCTGCTATCCGCGAGGCGCAGCATGTCATCCATACCCTGCAGCATTTAGCCCGGCTGGTCGTGTAGCGGCTCGGCGAAACCCTTTTTTCACCCCTCGGCAAGCCCTCAATATCGCCGCAAATGCTCCGCAAAGGTACTGCCCTGGTACCGCGCGCGGAACAGCCCCCGCTCCACCAGCCGCGGTACCACCTCATCCAGAAAACGGTACACCGACCCAAACGACCCACCGGGCGCGGCGATAAAGCCATCCATCACTCCGGCCTCGGCCCAGTCGGCAATCTCGTCGACCGCATCGTCAACCGTCCCGATCACCTGCCAGTGCGCCGCCGACAGCACTTCCGGGCGCATCAGCAGCTCGCTGGGCAACAGCGACTCGCGTTCGATCAGGCGCCGGAGCAGGCCCACATGGGTGCGGCTGGCGCCCGGTTGCAGCTGCAGCGGCGGCAGGTCGCTGGCGTGAATGCGGCGGTCGCTCGGCCAGGCGGCCAGGTCCAGGCCGGTCATCTGCTTGATCGAGGCATGCTTGCGCGCCACATCCACCCGCGCATGGGTGGCCATGAACAGCTCGCGGGCTTCTTCGCGGGTGTCGGCCAGGAACAGGCTCAGGCCCGGCAGCAAGCGGATGTCGGCGGCGTTGCGGCCATGGCGCTCGGCGCGCCGGCTGAGGTCGCGGCGCAGCTCCGCGGCGGCTTCCTGGTCGGGGGTGGGGGCGAAGACGATGTCGGCCACCCGGGCGGCGAAGTCGCGGCCGCTGTCGGACGCGCCCGCCTGAATCAGCGGAATCCGTGCGCCCTGCTCAGGCAGATTGAGCGGCCCCTGCACCTTGTGGAAATCCCCCTCATGGGCAATGGCCTGCACCTGCGCAGGGTCGGCGTAGCGGCCATTGGCGCGGTCGATCAGCAAGGCCTGCTGCGGGAAGCTGCGCCACAGGCGTTGCACCACCTCGGTGAACTCCGCCGCGCGGGCGTAGCGCTCCTCGGCACTGGGCATGGCCGCCAGGCCGAAATTCTCATGCCCTTGCAAGGCCGTGACGATGTTCCAGCCAACCCGGCCTTGGCTCAGCCAGTTCAGCGACTGCAGCTGGCGCGCCACCAGGTAGGGCGGAAAGAACGTGGTGGAAATGGTCGTCACCAGGCCGATGCGCGAGGTTTCGCGGGTAAGCGCGGCCAGCAGCAGGGTAGGGTCGAGGCTGGTGAACCCCGAGCCGCTTTCCAGGGCGTCGGCCACCACGCAGCTGACATCCGGGCGGAACACGAAGTCCAGGTGCGCCGCTTCCGAGCGGCGGGCGATATCCAGGGCGAAGTCGCTGCCGAACAGGGTTTCCACCCGGCTGTCGGGGCGGCGCCAGCCTTCGCCGCTGAGCCAGGTGGGGGCGAGTGACATGCCGATGTGCAGGCCGTTTCGTGGGGTCATCAGGGTCTCCAGAAATCAGTCTGGCCGGTGGGTGCCGGCCAGGGTTTTACCATGTGGTGCCAGTTAGAACGTACCTTTCACGCCCACGCCCAGCATGCGCGGTTCGGTCATGCTGGCCTCGATGCCGCCAATGCCGCGGTTGGTCTGCATGTAGGTGGGGGTACGCTGGTCGAACACGTTCTTCACGTAGGTGTACAGCTCCACCTGCTGGCTGAAGCGGTAGCTCATGCGCGCGTCGGTGAGGGTGTAGCCGTCCACCGAATAGCTGCGGGTGTTGGCCACGTCCGAGTAGTAACCGTCGATGTGGCGTACCTGGGCATTGACGTTGAGGCGGTCGGTGATGTCCCAGCTGGCGCCGAAGCTCACGGTGTAGCCCGGCGAGCGGGCGAACTCGTTGTGGGCGTAGCTGCTGTTGGCATCGATGCTGTCGATACGGGTTTTCAGCGCGCCGGCGCTGGCCTTGAGGGTGAGGTTGTCCAGCACGCGATAGTCGGCCGACAGTTCCAGGCCATAGGCATGGGCTTTTTCGGCGTTGATGGTGTAGGACTGGGTCAGCCCCGAGGCGAGCACCACCGGAATGTTGTACTGGGCATCTTGCATGTCCATGTAGAACAGGTTGCCGTTCAGGTGCAGGCGGTCGTCCAGCAGGCTGGAGCGGGCGAACAGCTCGTAGTTCCAGATGCGCTCGTCGTCGAAGGTTTCGAAACGCTTGCTGCTCAGGTTCAGCGACACCCCGCCTGGGTTGTAGCCACGGCTGACCATGCCGCCGAGGGTCCATTCAGGGGTCAGGGCGTAGGCCAGCGACACCTTGGGCAGGAAGGCCGAGAAGGTCTTGTCGTAGTCCAGCCCGCCACTGGCGAACGGCGAGGTGCCGCTGCGGCGGATCTGGTCTTGCTGGAAGCGCAGGGCGGTGGTGAGCGTCCAGCGGTCGTTCAGGCGGTAGTTCAGCTCGCCGAACACCCCCAGGTTGCGCTTGCTGTCGTCGAAATCGGAAATACCGCTGTAGTAGAGGATTTCGTCGGAGTCGGTGCGTGCCAGGTACAGCCCGGCCATGCCGCTGAGGGTGTCTTGCTGTTCGCCGAAGGTGAGGCGGGTTTCGTTGGAATAGTTCTTCTGCCGGATATCGGCGTCGCCGCCGTTGGCCACGCCGATCACCCGGTGCACGTTTGACAACGAGTACTGAGTCTGGTTGAACAGCTTGATGCCGTTGTCCAGGTCGTAGTCCACATCGACGATATGGGTGTTGCTCTGCTGGTGCCAGCTGGGCATGGTGGCGCCGGTATGGTCCAGGTCGTGGAAGGGGCGCGAGGCCGCTTCTTGGGTGGGGCGGTTGGAATCGCCGTGGGCGAAGGTGTACTTCACGCCCAGGCCACTGACCGAACTGGGCAGCCACAGCAGCTTGCCGCGCAGGTTCAGCGAGCGGAAGTCCTGGTCGGTGTTGTGGCTGGCGAACGAGCGGTTGGTGTAGTCGATGAAGGTGTCGCGCGCCGAGTAGTCCAGCGCCAGGCGGCCGGCCACATCCTCGCTCAGCGGCCCGGACACGGCCAACGAACTGCGGCGCGAATGGTAACTGCCAAGCTCTGCCTGGTAGGCCGCCTCGGGGGTGAAGGTCGGGTCCTTGGTCTTGACCACGATGGCCCCGGCAATGGCGTTGGCACCCTGGCTGGTGGTTTGCGGGCCGCGGTACACCTCGATGCTGTCGACATCCCACACCGAGGGTGCGCCGAAGTACATCTCGTTGTAGTTCAGGTAGTGGCCGTCGAGGTTGATGGTGGCGCGGGGCACCGTGCCGCCCCAGAACACGTTGGCACCGTTGTTCGGGCCCTGGGTGTCCTGGCCACGGATGATCGGCGCGCCGACCGTGTCGGTGTAGAGCACGTTGGGCACATCGTTGAGCACTTCGTGCACCGAGGCGTCGCCGGTTTTGAGGCGGTCGATCTCGTTGGCGTTCTTCACCGACACCGACGAGGCGGTGTTCCTGAGGTCGCGTTGCACTTTTTCACCGGTCACGACCACGGCGTCCAGCACGTATTGCTGGCTGCCGGCAGCAGCTGCCTGGTCGGCCAGGGCGGTGGGGCTGGCGAGCAGGGTGGACAGGGTCAGAACTCCGAATCCGTGGCCTAACGAGCGTTGCGCAGGGTACTTCAAGACAACCTCCAAATGAGAACGATCCTCGTTTGCGGCGCAAGGTATCACGGTGATATCGCATTCCACAATAAAGAATATGTTCCTCATTGTGGTATATCTGTTCGAATTGAACCGCGTGGCGCGCCAGGCGATGGGTGCTGGCGGTATGATGGGTGCGCCGCGCCCGCCGCCCGGCCGAACAATCAGAACTGAGGAGATAGCCCGTTGAACACTTTGCAGTCCCCCGCCGACGAGGCGCCGGAGAGCCCGGGCGAAAAGCGTTCCGGCACCATTCAGTCGGTGTCGATTGCCGCCCGCTTCCTCAATGTGCTGGCCAATGCGCAAAGTGAGCTGAGCCTGGGCGAGGTGGCGCGCCGCACCGCAACCGGCGGCTCCACGGCGCACCGCTACCTGCAGAGCCTGGTCAAGGAAGGGTTGGCCCAGCAGGACCCGGCCACCGGGCTGTACGACCTGGGCCCGGCAGCGCTGAGCATTGGCATTGGCGCGTTGAAGCGGGTGGATGCGGTGGAGATTGCCGCCCGCCACATGAAGGCGCTTTCCCAGCAGCATGCGGCCAGCGGTGGCGTGGCGATCTGGACCGACCGAGGCCCGACCCTGGTGCGCTGGTACCGCAGCGCCTACTTCTCGATCAACCCCTTGGCCCTGGGCGATATCCTGCCGATCGACAACACCGCCTGTGGCCTGGTGTTCCAGGCCTTCCTGCCCAAGGCCACCATCGATGCCGCGCGCAAGCTGCAGCCGGCGCATTTTCGCGGCACGCCACCGGCTGCCCAGGTGCTGGAGCAGATTCGTGAGCATTGCTGGGCTGAGCTCACCAGCCACCTGCTGTCGAACGTCACCGGCCAGGCGGCGCCGGTGTTCGATGCCCAGCAGGAAATTGTCTGCGTGATGACCACCGTCACCGACCTTGGCCAACTGCGCAGCGCCGAGGACCGCCAGGCGCTGTTCCACCAGGCCGCCCAGGTCAACCAGGCCACCGGTGGCCGCATGCTGGGGGCCCCGGCGCCGGTGTTGCCGGCCTAGGGCGGCTCAGGCGCTGGCCGGTTGCCCGCGCGGCACCAGCATCGGCGTGCCGGTGATGGGGTCGGGGACGATCAGGGCCGAAAGGCCGAACACCTGCTGCACCAGCGCTTCGGTGAAGATCTGCGCAGGCTTACCCTGGGCGATGATCGCGCCATCGCGCATCGCCACCAGGTGGCTGGCGTAGCGGCAGGCCTGGTTCAGGTCGTGCAGCACGGCGACGATGGTGCGGCCTTGCCGGTTGAGTTCACGCAGCAGTTCCAGCAGCTCGAACTGGTGGGCGATGTCCAGGTAGGTGGTCGGTTCGTCCAGCAGCAGAATCGGCGTGTCCTGGGCCAGGGCCATGGCAATCCACACCCGCTGGCGCTGGCCGCCGGACAGCGCCTGCACCGGGCGTTCGGCCAAGGCCTCGATGCCGGTGGCGTGCATGGCCCGTTGCACCGCCTGCTCGTCGTCGGCCGACCACTGCCGCCACAGGCTCTGGTGCGGGTAGCGGCCCCGCGCCACCAGCTCGCCCACGCTGATGCCATCGGGGGCGCTGGCGCTTTGCGGCAGCAGCGCCAGGCGCCGGGCTACATCCTTGGCCGGGCGCTGCTGGATGTCCTGGCCGTCGAGCAGCACGTGCCCGGCACTGGGCACGAGCAGGCGTGCCAGCGCTGCCAGCAAGGTGGATTTGCCGCAGGCGTTGGGGCCGATAATCACGGTGAAGGCGCCGTCTTCGATGTCCAGCGACAGGTCCTGGGAAAGCGTGCGCTGGTCGCGGCGCAGGGTCAGGGCGTGGGCGTGCAGGCGAGCGGTCATGGTGGGTCCTTGGCGGGGCAAGATTTTCGGAATGCATTCTACATGATGGAATTGTTTGCATGAGAAGTATTATCATGCGCACCTTCGCCTTCCCAAGAGATGTTGCCGATGAAGCCCTACCGATCTTGCGCAGCCCTGGCTGCGGCCACTGTGTTGCTGGTTGCAGCGCAACTGGTGAGCGCCGCGCCGCGCATCGTCTCCACCACGCCCAGCGTCACCGGCATCCTGCTGGCGATGGACGCGCCGCTGGTGGCCAGTGCCGCCGCCGCGCCCAGCCGCCTTACCGACGACAAGGGCTTTTTCTCGCAGTGGGCGGCAGTTGCCGACCAGCGCGACGTGCAGGTGCTGTACCGCAACCTGCAGTTCGATATCGAGGCAGTGGTGGCCAGCGCGCCTGACCTGCTGGTGGTGTCGGCCACCGGTGCCGACAGCGCCGCGCCGCACCTGGCCGAGCTCAAGGCCCAAGGCATCGACACGGTGGTGGTCAACTACTCCAACCAGTCGTGGCAGGCGCTGGCCACCGAACTGGGCGAGCGTACCGGCCTTCAGCAGCAGGCCAAGGCCGTGATCCAGCGTTTTGACGACTACACCCAGGCCACCGCTGCGCGCCTGCAGCCTTCGCCGCGCCCGGCGGTGCTGGTGGGGTACAACATCGGTGGCAGCTATTCCATTGGCCGCACCATCAGCCCCCAGGCGCGGCTGCTCACGGCTTTGGGCTTCCAGGTCCACGAGTTGCCCGAGGCGATGGCGGGGCAGGTGATCCGCGCCACCGAGTTCCAGTTCATCTCCCGGGAAAACCTGGCGGCGGCCATTGGTGATGCCGATGTGTTCCTGCTCAGTGCCGATGCCCACGACGCCCAGGCCTTCCGTGACGACCCGGTGCTGGCCAACCTGGCGGCCGTGCGCAACCAGCGGGTGTATCCGCTGGGGCCCAGTTCGTTCCGCATCGACTACTACTCCGGGCGGCAGATGCTCGACACTGTGGCCGGTTACTTCGCCAAGCCATGAGCAGCCGCCTGCCTGCACTGGCGCTGATGCCTGTTCGCCGCCCCGCTGCCCGTGGGTTGTTGCTGGCGCTGCTGCTGTTGCTGCTGGCGGTACTGGCCAGCCTGCTGGTGGGCTCGCAGCACGTGGCACCAGCGGTGGTGCTCGATGCGTTGCTGCACCCCGACCCGCACAACGACGCGCACTTGATCGTGCGGGAACTGCGCGTTCCGCGCACCGTGGTGGCGTTGCTCGCCGGCCTGGCGCTGGGCGCCGCCGGCACGCTGATGCAGGCGCTGACGCGCAACCCGCTTGCCGAACCTGGGCTGCTGGGGGTCAACGGCGGTGCGGCATTGGCGGTGATTCTTGGCGTGGCCGTGCTGGGGACGAGCCAGCCGGGGCAGTTGATGTTGCTGGCCTTCATGGGCGCCGGTGGGGCGGGGGGGCTGGTGATGCTGCTCGGCCAGGCCGGTGCCGGTGATAGCCACCCGGTGCGCCTGGTGCTGGCCGGGGCAGGGCTGAGCATGCTGCTGGCGGCGCTGACCGGCATGCTGGTGCTCAACACCCCACCGCAGGTGTACGACCACTTCCGCCACTGGGCGGCCGGTTCGCTGGCGGGCAGCAGCCTGGCCGCGTTGCCGCTGCCGGCCTTGGCCATTGCCGTGGGGCTGGGCCTGGCGGCCGGGTTGATGCCACGGCTCAATGCCCTGGCACTGGGCCGCGACCTGGGCCGTGCGCTGGGGGTGAACCTGCGCCTGACCTGGGCGCTGGCCTGCGTGGCGCTGATGCTGCTGGCCGGCAGTGCCACCGCCATCGCCGGGCCGATTGGCTTTGTCGGCCTGGTGGCGCCGCACCTGGCGCGCCTGCTGGTTGGCCCTGATTACCGCCGCATGTTGCCGTATGCCGCGCTGTTTGCTGCGCTGCTGCTGTTGGGCGCCGACCTGCTGGGGCGCGTGCTGGCCCAGCCGGCAGAGCTGGCAGCGGGAACCCTGGCCCTGCTGCTGGGCGGGCCGGCCTTCATCCTGTTGATTCGTCGGTACCGCCTATGCCACCTGTAACCCCTCTGCATGTTCTGCGCTGTGGCCCTTGCAGCGTGCGATTCAGCCCCCGGGCGTTGCTGGTTGGCAGCGCCCTGGTGCTGCTGGTGCTGGGGCTGGCGGTGCTGTTGCTGGGTACCGGCAGCCTGCCCATAAGGCCTGGGCAGGTGCTCGCCAGCCTGCTCGGCCAGGGTGACAGCGAGATGGTGCGGCGCATCGTTACCCGGGTACGCCTGCCACGGGTGTTGACCGCGTTGCTGGTGGGGGCGGCGCTGGGCATGGCAGGGGCGATCTTCCAGTCGGTGGCGCGCAACCCGCTGGGCTCGCCGGACGTCATTGGCTTCACCACGGGCGCGGCGAGCGGCGCGATCGTGCAGATCATCCTGTTCGACGCAGGGCCGCTGGCCACTGCCCTGGCGGCGGTGCTGGCCGGGCTGCTCACCGCCTTGCTGGTGGTGCTGCTGACCCGCCGCACTGCGGCAGGCGCGGGCTACCAATTGGTGCTGGTGGGCATTGGCGTGGGCGCCACCCTCACGGGCCTTAACCAGTTGCTGCTGGTGACCGGCGACCTGGACCAGGCGCTGTTTGCCCAGCTGTGGCTGGCAGGCTCGCTCAATACCCGCACCTGGAGCCATGTGTGGCCTGCGGCCCTGGGCCTGGCGTTGGTCTTGCCGCTGGCGCTGGCGTACCGCCGCGAGCTGGCCATGCTGGAAATGGGCGATGACTGCGCCAGCCAGCTGGGCGTGGCAGTGCCCCGTGCGCGCTTGTTGCTGGTGCTTTGCGCCGTTGCGCTGACGGCGATTGCCACGGCGGCGGCGGGGCCGATTGCCTTCGTTGCCCTGGCGGCGCCGCAATTGGCGCGGCGCTTGACGCGCTCGGCAGCCGTGCCGCTGTTCTGCGCCGCCTGGATGGGCGCCGGGCTGCTGCTGGTGGCCGATTGGCTCAGCCAGCGCCTGGCCGCGACGGCGCAGTTGCCGGTGGGCTTGGTGACGGGCGCGTTGGGGGGCTGCTACTTGCTGTGGCTGATTACCGCCCAGCGCCGAGGCTGAGAACAGTTGCCCAGCCCTTAGGCCTGCTGACAATGCACCCATCTTCAGGCCTTCCCCGCCTCGGTAGGAGCGAGCGCAGCTCGCGATGAGGCGCGCAGCGGCCCCAGGGCTTGAGCTTCGCAGCTTATAAAGCCGGGGCTGCGTTGCAGCCCATCGCGAGCTGCGCTCGCTCCTACATAATGCAGATAGTTATGATTTTGTTCACAGGGTGTTACGGCGTGCTTG
The DNA here is from genome assembly GCF_011752535.1 of Pantoea sp. Tr-811. NCBI lineage: Bacteria > Pseudomonadati > Pseudomonadota > Gammaproteobacteria > Enterobacterales > Erwiniaceae > Pantoea > Pantoea sp. Tr-811. Next base: position 221,566 of record NZ_VWXJ01000005.1, on the reverse strand, counting down.
ATGGCACTGGTCGGTTTCAGAATAAGGCGGTCGCTCGCGCCCTTTCTTTTGCCGGCACAAGTGCCATGCTTAGAGGATGCCCATGAGCCCAGTGCGCGCAGATGCACGGCCATCGGCACGGAGGCCGCCGCGCCCACGCCAGCCGTGACGTGGCCGGTGCGCCACAGCAGAACACGCCGGTTACCTGCCAGTACAATAATCAGGGCAGGGACCGTGATGCCGAGGTCCGCTGTATGCCTGATGAACTGCTGCACCTGCCCGTTATCCAGAGCATCCTCGCCCGCGAGAAAGCCACCCCCGGCGCCCTGTTGCCGATCCTGCACGCCCTGCAGGATGCCCTTGGCTTCATCCCCGAGGCGGCCGTCGACGAAATTGCCCATGCCCTGAACCTCAGCCTTGCCGAGGTGCGCGGGGTCATCAGTTTCTACCATGACTTTCGCACCACGCCCCCGGCGCGCCACACCCTGCGCCTGTGCCGCGCCGAGTCGTGCCAGAGCCGCGGCAGCGAGGCGTTGGCCGCGCAACTGCGCGAACAGCTGGCGCTGGACGACCACGGCACCAGTGCCGACGGCGCCATCAGCCTGCGCCCGGTGTATTGCCTGGGCGCCTGCGCCTGCTCGCCGGCCCTGCAACTGGACGGCCAGGTGCACGCGCGCCTCACCCCCGAGCGCCTGCGGGCGCTGGTGAACGGTTGCCTGGAGGATCAGCCATGCTGACCTTGTTCATCCCCGCCGACTCAGTGGCCCGCGCAGTGGGGGCGGACCAGGTGGCCACTGCCCTGCAGCAGGAAGCCGAGCGCCGTCAGCTGCCCGTCGACATCCAGCGCACCAGCTCGCGCGGCCTCTATTGGCTGGAACCGCTGGTGGAGTGCGAAAGCGCCCAGGGCCGCCAGGGCTTTGGCCCGGTCACCGCGCAAGACGTGCCCTCACTGCTCGACGCCCTGGCCGGCGAACCCGGTGGCCACTCGCTGGCGCTGGGCGCGGTGGAGCAAATCCCGTACCTGAAGACCCAACAGCGCCTGTTGTTCGCCCGCGCCGGTATCACCCGGCCGCTGTCGCTGGACGATTACCGTGCCCACGGCGGTTTCCAGGGCCTGGAAAACGCGGTGGCGCAGGGCGGCGCTGAGGTGGTGGCCGCCGTGCTTGATTCCGGCCTGCGCGGGCGCGGCGGCGCTGCGTTTCCGGCGGGCATCAAGTGGCGCACCGTGCGCGATGCCGTGGCCGGGCAGAAATACGTGGTGTGCAACGCCGACGAAGGCGATTCCGGCACCTTTGCCGACCGCATGCTGATGGAGGGCGACCCCTTCCTGCTGATTGAAGGCATGATTATCGCCGGGCTCGCCGTGGGCGCCGACAAGGGCTACCTCTATGTGCGCTCGGAATACCCCGACGCCATCCGCGTGCTCGGCCAGGCCTGCGCCATCGCCCGTGGCGCCGGCTACCTGGGCCGCGATGCGGCCGGCAGCGGCCAGGCCTTCGACCTGGAGCTGCGGGTGGGCGCGGGGGCCTATATCTGCGGTGAGGAAACCGCGCTGCTCGAATCCATCGAAGGCAAGCGCGGCCTGGTTCGCGCCAAGCCGCCGATCCCGGCGGTGCAAGGCTTGTTCGGCCGGCCGACGTTGGTGCACAACGTGCTGACCCTGGCCTCGGTGCCGACCATCCTGGCCCGTGGCGCTGCGTTCTACCGCGACTTCGGCATGGGCCGCTCGCTGGGCACCATGGCGTTCCAGTTGGCGGGTAATATCCGCCATGGTGGTTTGGTCGAGCGGGCATTTGGCCTCACCCTGCGCGAGTTGGTGGAGGTGTATGGCGGTGGCACCGCCAGTGGTCGCCCGCTCAAGGCCGCGCAGGTGGGCGGCCCGCTGGGTGCGTGGGTGCCGCCCAGCCACTTCGACACGCCATTGGACTACGAGGCCTTCGCCGCTATGGGCGCGATGCTCGGCCACGGCGGTGTGGTGGTGGCCGACGACACCTTGAACATGGCCAGCATGGCGCGTTTCGCCCTGCAGTTCTGCGCCGAAGAGTCCTGCGGCAAATGCACCCCGTGCCGAATTGGCTCGACCCGCGGCATGGAGGTGGTCGACCGGCTGATCGCAGCCCGCGACTTCAGCGAACGCCACGACCAGGCCCTGCTGCTGCGCGACCTGTGCGACACGATGCAATACGGCTCGCTGTGCGCCATGGGCGGCATGACCGCCTACCCGGTGGCCAGTGCCCTCAAGTACTTCCCCGTCGATTTCGGGCTGACCACCACGGAGGCCGCACAGTGATCAATTACTTCGATCCGGAAACTGACCTGGGCACGCCCGCCCGTGAAAGCGACGTGCAGGTCAGCCTCAACATCGACGGCCGCGCCATCAGCGTGCCCGCCGGTACTTCGGTGATGCGCGCCGCTGCGCTGCTGGGCACCAGCATCCCCAAACTCTGCGCCACCGACAGCCTGGAAGCCTTCGGCTCGTGCCGCCTGTGCATGGTCGAGATCGACGGCATGCGCGGCTACCCGGCCGCGTGCACCACGCCGGTCACCGAGGGTATGGTGGTGCGCACGCAAACCCCGCGCCTGGCTGGCCTGCGCCGCAACGTGATGGAGCTGTACATATCCGACCACCCGCTGGACTGCCTGACCTGCTCGGCCAATGGCAACTGCGAGTTGCAAACCGTGGCCGGCCAGGTCGGCCTGCGCGAAGTGCGTTATGGCTATGACGGCGCCAACCACCTGGCCGACCAGAAAGACACCTCCAACCCGTACTTCGACTACGAGCCCAGCAAGTGCATCGTCTGCAGCCGCTGCGTGCGTGCCTGCGAAGACATCCAGGGTACGTTCGCCCTGACCATCACCGGGCGCGGCTTCGATTCGCGGGTGGCGGCGGCCGGCGGCGACAATTTCCTGGCCTCCGAATGCGTGTCGTGCGGCGCTTGCGTGCAGGCCTGCCCGACCGCGACCCTGACCGAGAAAAACCTGGTGCAGCTCGGCCAGCCCGAGCGCGCCGTCATCACCACCTGTGCCTACTGCGGCGTCGGTTGCTCGTTCCGCGCCGAAATGAAGGGCGACCAGCTGGTGCGCATGGTGCCGGACAAGAACGGCGGCGCCAACCACGGCCATGCCTGCGTCAAGGGGCGTTTCGCCTGGGGCTATGCCACCCACCCCGACCGCATCACCAAGCCGATGATCCGCAAGCGCCTGCAAGACCCGTGGCAGGAGGTCAGCTGGGACGAGGCGGTGGCGTATGCCGCCAGCGAGTTCCGGCGCATCCAGCTCACCTATGGGCGCGACGCCATCGGCGGCATCACCTCCAGCCGCTGCACCAATGAAGAAGCCTACCTGGTGCAAAAGCTGGTGCGCACGGCGTTCGGCAACAACAACGTCGACACCTGCGCGCGGGTGTGCCATTCGCCCACGGGCTATGGCCTGAAGCAGACGCTGGGCGAGTCGGCCGGCACCCAAAGCTTTGACTCGGTGATGCAGGCCGACGTGGTGCTGGTGATCGGCGCCAACCCTACCGATGCTCACCCGGTGTTCGGCTCGCAGCTCAAGCGCCGCCTGCGCCAGGGCGCCCGGCTGATTGTCATCGACCCACGGCGCATCGACCTGGTCGATTCGCCCCACGCCCGCGCCGAGCTGCACCTGCAACTGCGCCCCGGCACCAACGTGGCCATGCTCAACGCCCTGGCCCATGTGATCGTCAGCGAAGGCCTGCTGGCCCAGCCCTTTATCGACGCCCGCTGCGAAACCGAGGCCTTCGCCCGCTGGCGCGATTTCGTCAGCCTGGCGGAAAACGCCCCCGAGGTACTGGGCCCGGTGTGTGGGGTGCCCGCCGAGCAAATCCGCGCGGCGGCAAGGCTGTACGCCACCGGCGGCAATGCGGCCATTTACTACGGCCTGGGCGTGACCGAGCACAGCCAGGGCAGCACGGCGGTGATGGGCATTGCCAACCTGGCCATGGCCACCGGCAACATCGGCCGCGAAGGGGTAGGGGTGAACCCGCTGCGTGGGCAGAACAACGTGCAGGGCTCGTGCGACATGGGCTCGTTCCCCCACGAGTTGCCCGGTTACCGGCATATCTCCAACGAAGGCGTGCGCGCCGAGTTCGAGCAGGCCTGGGGCGTGACCCTGCAGCCAGACCCGGGCCTGCGCATTCCCAACATGTTCGAGGCGGCGCTGGACGGCAGTTTCAAGGCGTTGTACTGCCAGGGCGAGGACATCGCCCAGAGCGACCCCAACACCCAGCACGTGACCGCCGCCTTGCGCGCCATGGAGTGCGTGGTGGTGCAGGACATCTTCCTCAACGAAACGGCCAAGTTCGCCCATGTGTTCCTGCCGGGCAGCTCGTTCCTGGAAAAGGACGGCACGTTCACCAACGCCGAGCGGCGCATTTCGCGGGTTCGCAAGGTGATGGAGCCGCTGGCCGGCAAGGCCGACTGGGAAGCCACCGTTGCCCTGGCCAACGCCCTGGGTTACCCGATGAACTACCGCCACCCCAGCGAGATCATGGACGAAATCGCCCGCCTGACGCCGAGCTTCCGGCGAGTGAGCTATGCCGAAATCGACCGCCATGGCAGCTTGCAGTGGCCGTGCAACGACGCCGCCCCCGACGGCACGCCGACCATGCACATCGAGCAGTTCGTGCGCGGCAAGGGGCGTTTCATGCTCACTGGCTATGTACCCACTGACGAGAAGGTCAACAGCCGCTACCCGCTGCTGCTGACCACCGGGCGCATCCTCAGCCAGTACAACGTCGGCGCGCAAACCCGGCGCACCGGCAACACCGCCTGGCACGACGCCGACCGCCTGGAAATCCACCCCAGCGACGCCGAAAGCCGGGGTATCGGCGAAGGCGACTGGGTGGGCATTGGCAGCCGTGCCGGGCAGACCGTGTTGCGGGCCAAGGTCAGCCCACGGGTGGCGCCGGGGGTGGTGTACACCACGTTCCACTTCCCCGAGTCCGGCGCCAACGTGATTACCACCGACAACTCCGACTGGGCCACCAACTGCCCGGAATACAAGGTGACGGCGGTGGAGGTGGTGAAGGTGTTCCACCCCTCGGAGTGGCAGAAACGCTACCAGGACTTCAGTGACCAGCAACGGCGCCTGCTCAAGGAACGCCGTAAAACGGAGAAAGCCGAGGTGCGCCGATGAGCAGCGACAACCTGGTGAAGATGGCCAACCAGATCGCCCACTACTTCGACAGCGAGCCAGACCGGGCGCTGGCGGTGCAGGGGGTGCGGCACCATTTGACCAACTTCTGGACGCCGGCCATGCGCCGGCAGTTGGGCGAGTGGATTGCCGACCATGGTCAGGAAGGGCTGGATGCCAAGGTGGTGGAGGCCTTGGCCTAGCGCTGGCCTGTCCCGGCCCTTTCGCGGGGCAAGCCCGCTCCTACACGGGTTGCGCAGCCCTCGGGCCTGTAGGAGCGGGCTTGCCCCGCGAAAGGGCCGGTACAGGAAAAATGAAATGTCCGTCATGTATGCAGGACGATCCCCACCGCGGTGCTACGCTCGCGGAAACACTCGTCACGGATACTTCCTATGGACATGAACTGGCACCAGGCCTTGCAAGAGAGCCTGAGCTGGCTTGCAATCGCCTCGTTCATCACGCTCATCGGCTTCACCGCCGCTGCCTTGCTGGCCGTGCGCTACACGCGCTGGGGCCGGCAGTTCTGGCAGGTGGCCGGGCCGTACTTCACCTGGCGCCGCAGTTGGCGGCCGTTGCTGATGTTCGGCCTGTTGCTGGTGCTGACGCTGTTCTCGGTACGTATGAACGTGCTCTTCTCGTTCTGGTACAACGGCTTCTACAGTGCCCTGCAGGCCCTTGATCAGACGACCTTCTGGTACCTGCTCGGTGTGTTCGCGGTGCTGGCCACCATTCATGTATTGCGCGCGCTGCTTACCTTCTATGTCACCCAGGCGTTCAGCATTCGCTGGCGGGTGTGGCTGACCGAGCGCCTGACCCACGACTGGATGCAAGGCGATGCCTATTACCGCGGGCGCTTCCTGGCGGAACCGGTCGACAACCCGGACCAGCGTATCGAGCTGGACGTGAGTGCGTTCGTCAGCAACTCGGTGTCGCTGGCCCTGGGTGCAGTAAGCGCGGTGGTGTCGCTGGTGGCCTTCACCGGCATCCTCTGGGGCCTGTCGGCGCCGTTGGCGGTAGCGGGGTACGAAATTCCCCGGGCCATGGTGTTCGCGGTGTACGTGTACGTGCTGATCGCTACGTGGATTGCCTTCCGCCTCGGCCAGCCGCTGATCCGCTTGAACTTCCTCAACGAAAAGCTCACGGCGAACTTCCGTTACGCCTTGATGCGTCTGCGCGAGAACGCCGAGAACATCGCCTTCTACCAGGGTTCCCAGGTGGAGCGCGGCACCTTGCTCGGGCGCTTCGGCGCGTTGATCGTCAACGTCTGGGCGCTGGTGTTCCGGAACCTGAAGTTCAGCGGCTTCAACCTGGGCGTCAGCCAGGTGGCGGTGGTGTTCCCGTTCATCCTGCAGGCGCCGCGCTTTTTCAGCGGGGCGATCAAGCTGGGCGATGTGATGCAGACCTCCCAGGCGTTTGGCCAGGTGCAGGATTCGCTGTCGTTCTTCCGCGAGTCCTACGACACCTTTGCCCAGTACCGCGCCACCCTCGACCGTTTGACCGGTTTCCTCGATGCCAACGCCCAGGCCAGCAGCCTGCCCCAGGTGGCCACCCGGCAGCAGGCCCATGCCCTGGACATCAGCGGCCTGCAGGTGCTGCGCCCGGATGGCCACGCGCTGATCGCCAACCTCGACCTGCGCCTGCACGGTGGCCAGGCGCTGTTGATCAAAGGGCCATCAGGCAGCGGCAAAACCACCTTGCTGCGGGCCTTGGCCGGCCTTTGGCCCTATGCCGAAGGTGAGGTGCAGCGGCCCTTGGGCACCCACGCGCTGTTCCTTTCCCAGCGGCCTTACCTGCCCCTGGGCGACCTGCGCACGGCCATTGCCTACCCGGCCGATGGCAAGCCTGAGGACGAGGCGCGGATGCAGCAGGTGCTGCGCCAGGTCAACCTGGCGCACCTGGCCGAGCGGCTGGCGGTGAGCGGCGATTGGGCCAATATCCTGTCGGTGGGCGAGCAGCAGCGCCTGGCGTTTGCCCGGGTGCTGTTCAACCGGCCGCAGGTGGTATTCCTCGATGAGTCCACCTCGGCGATGGATGAGGGGCTGGAGCATGCGATGTATGCGCTGTTGCGCCGGGAGATGGCCGATACCCTGCTGGTGAGCGTGGGGCATCGCAGTACCCTGGGTGATTTCCATACCCATCGGCTGGAAGTCGACGGGCAGGGCGGCTGGGCGCTGCTGGAGCAGCAGGTGTTGGCTTGAGCACCAGCAGGGCTGGCCTCTTCGCGGGGCAAGCCCGCTCCTACAGGCAATGCGCAATGCCCTGTAGGAGCGGGCTTGCCCCGCGAAGGACGTGATCAATCAGGACTTGAACCGCCCCACTAACCCATCAAGCTCATCCGACAACCGCGCCAGCCGCCCGGAATCTTCCTGGGCCGACCCGGCCAGGCTTTCCACCAGCCGCGCCTCGTCGTAGATCTGCTGGATATGCCGGTTGATCTCTTCAGCCACGCTGTGCTGCTCCTCCGCCGCCGCCGAAATCTGCAGGTTCTGGTCTCGGATTTCGTTCACCGACAGCTGAATACCTTCGAAACTGTCGCGGGCGTTTTCAATCGACGACACGCTGGCCCGTGACAGGTCCAGGCAACTTTCCATCTTCTGCGACACCTCCTGGGTCTTGCCGCCCAGGGTGTTGAGCAGTTGGTCGATCTCGCCCGTGGAGTCGGCTGTACGCTTGGCCAGCGCCCGCACCTCGTCGGCGACCACGGCAAAGCCGCGGCCCTGGTCACCGGCACGGGCGGCCTCGATGGCGGCGTTCAGGGCCAGCAGGTTGGTTTGCTCGGCGATGGCGCGGATGGTGCCAAGGATCTGGTTGATGTTGCGGCTGCCTTCCTCCAGCTCGACCATGGCCTGGGACGATTCCACCAGGCGGCTGCCCAGGCGGTTGACGTTCTCGGTGGTCACCTCGATCTGCTGCTTGCCTTCGGCCACCCGGCGGTGGCCATGTTCGGCGGCGTCGGCGGCGCTGCTGCAGGAACGCGCCACTTCGTTGGCGGTGGCCACCATCTCGTTGAACGCGGTGGACACCAGCTCCACCGCCTCGCGTTGGCGCCCGGCGGCTTCGTTCATGTTGCCGGCCAGTTCGCTGTTGCTGCGCGAGGCGTCCTGCAGGTTGCCGGAGGCTGCGCCGATACGCTGGATCAACTGGCGAATCGCGGCGAGGAACTTGTTGAACCAGCCGGCCAGCTCGGCGGTTTCGTCCTTGCCGTGGACCTTGAGGTCGTGGCGCAGGTCGCCTTCACCCTCGGCGATCGACTGCAGGCCGCTGCTGACCTGGCCAATGGGCTTGACGATCACCCGCGAGAAGCCCGCTGCCACCAGGGCGAAGAAGATCGCCAGCAGCACCACGATACCGGCGGTGAGGTAGGTCATGCGGGTGGCGGTGGCCATCACTTCGTCATACTCGATCAGGCCGATGAAGCGCCAGCCCAGGCCGGGCGAGGTCCATACGTTGGCCATGTAGCGCACGCCGCCGATCACCACTTCGGTGGGGCCTTGCGCGGTGGCGGCCAGGTGCGCGTAAGGGGCGCCCAGGTCCTTGAGGGGCTTGAAGCTGTGGCTGGCGTCGCGCGGGTCGACCAGCACGGTGCCGTCCTCGATCAGCATCACGTAGCCGCTGTTGCCCAGCTTGATGCTCTTGACCAGTTCGGTGAGGTTCTTCAGCGACACACTGACCACGAACACGCCCTTGGCCTTGCCGGCCGGGTCGCGCAGTGCCCGCGCAGTGCCCACCAGGGCGACGTCGTCTTTGTCGTAGTAGTAGGCGGGGGTGCGCACGGTCTTGCCCGGCTCGGCCATGGCGGCTTTGTACCAGGGGCGGGTGCGCGGGTCGTAGCTGGCCAGTTTCGGGTCATCGGGCCATTTGGCGTAGCTGCCGTCTTCCAGGCCGATGGACAGAATCGCCGCCGCCGGGTGGGTGGTGCCGTAGCGGGCGAAGGCCTGGATTACCTGGGCCGCCGCTGGGGGCAGGGGTTGGCTGGCGGCGTCCGGGCCGGTGTAGTCCTTCAGGCTTTCCACCGAGGTGTATACAGGGTCGGCGGCCATTTGGTCGACATTCTGCAGCGTGCCATCGAAGAACTGGCGCATGTTGCCGTCGATTTGGCGAATTTCCCGGGTGCTGCCGTCGATGAATTGGTCGACCGCATCGCTGCGGATGTTCACCACCGAGATTACGCCAACCAGGCTCACCGGGATGAATGCCACCAATACGAACGCAAGAACCAGCTTGTTTTTTATTTTCATCAGTGACGCCCATCCGTGAGAGTGAAGACCGCCGCAGCCAGAGTGATGGCTACGTGCTATCTATTTATTTCGGCGGGCGGAATATAAAACTTTAGCGATAGGTTCGTGTACAAAAAATCTTCTGAAACGTGCGCAAGTTGCCAAACGGTCGAGCGCTGGGGCTGCGTTGCAGCCCATCGCGAGCTGCGCTCGCTCCTACCAGGCCTTGCACAACCCCGCCCGGTAGGAGCGAGCGCAGCTCGCGATCACCGGCAGCGCCGGTGCCAGGCCTTCACATACTCAACCGCAGCGCCAGGGCCGCCAAGGTCACCAGCAGCACCGGCACGGTCAGCAGTACCCCGACCTTGAAATAATACCCCCAGCCAATCTGCACGCCCTTGCGCGCCAGCACATGCAACCACAGCAAGGTCGCCAGGCTGCCGATCGGGGTGATCTTCGGGCCCAGGTCGCAGCCGATCACGTTGGCGTAGATCATCGCCTCGCGTACCACGCCCTGGGCGTCGCTGGCATGGATCGACAGCGCCCCGATCAACACGCTGGGCAGGTTGTTCATCACCGACGACAACAACGCTGCAATCAGCCCGGTGCCCAGCGAAGCCGCCCACACGCCATGACCGGCCAGGCCATTGAGCAGGTGGGTCAGCGAGTCGGTGAGGCCGGCATTGCGCAGGCCATACACCACCAGGTACATCCCCAGGGAAAACACCACGATATGCCAAGGCGCCTCGCGCAGCACGCGGCGGGTGCTAATCACGTGCCCCCGCGCCGCCACGGCGAACAGCACCAGTGCCCCGGCGGCGGACACCGCGCTCACCGGAATGCCCAGCGGCTCCAGCACGAACAACCCGGCCAGCAGCCCCACCAGCACCACCCAGCCCACGCGGAACGTCGCGCGGTCACGGATGGCCAAGGCGGGTTGCTTGAGGCCGTCGCTGGCATAGCGGGCCGGAATGTCGCGGCGAAAATACAGCCACAGCACCAGTAAGGTGGCCGCCACCGCCACCAGGTTCACCGGCACCATCACCGCCGCATAGGCATTGAAGCCCAGGCCGAAGTAGTCGGCCGAAACGATGTTCACCAGGTTCGACACCACCAACGGCAAGCTGGCGGTGTCGGCGATAAAGCCTGCGCCCATGACGAAGGCCAGGGTCGCGGCGGCGGAGAAGCGCAACGCCAGCAACATCGACATCACGATCGGGGTGAGGATCAGCGCCGCGCCATCGTTGGCGAACAGCGCCGATACCGCCGCGCCCAGCAGCACCATGAAGGCGAACAGCCGGCGCCCGTCACCCCGTGCCCAGCGCGCCACATGCAGCGCCGCCCACTCGAAGAACCCGGCCTCATCCAGCAGCAGGCTGATGACGATCAGGGCGATGAAGGTGGCGGTGGCGTTCCAGATGATCGCCCACACGGTGGGTATGTCGTGCAGCGAAACCACGCCGAACACCAGCGCCAGCAGCGCACCCAGGCAGGCGCTCCAGCCAACGCCGAGGCCTTTGGGCTGCCAGATGACCAGGGCCAGGGTAAGCAGGAAGATCGACGCGGCTGGGAGCATGGGCAAGGCTCTTGGGGGCGGGGTTGCCCGGCTTAATGAATGCGGGCGGCGACTTGGAACATGCGTGGGTCATACATGAAGTCGTAGACCTCCACCACCTGGATACGGCTCACCGCCGGGTGCGCAGGGTTGATGACGATGTTGCGTTCCAGCGGCAAGATGGCCGAAGGGACGATCAGGCCCAGGTGGCTGTTGGCTTTCAGCCAGGCGCTGCCGAAGGCCATGCTGGGGCGGTCGGCAGGCAGGCTGGCCCAGCCTTCAGGCAGCCCGGATGCGTCGACTTCAAGGTACAGGGCAGCCTCCGCGGGCAGCTCGAAACAGGTAATCTTCAACGGGTAGGTCGGCTCGCCGTCGGCATGCACGAAGGTTTCCAGGCAGCAGATGGCCGGCGTCAGGCCCATGTACACGGCTGGCAGGTCCTGGTCATTCCAGCGTCCCCCTTCGATGGCGGCGCCCCTGCCGGTGAGGTCGGTGGCGCGCTTGGCCTTTGCGATTCGCCATGCCCGCATCAGGCAACCCCGCCCCAGTCCAGCGCGTGCAGCACCCGGCGAACCTGCTTGGCGCCGATTTCGGTTTCGCACAACAGAATGGGGGCGACATTGCCCAGGGCCTTGTTCGGCCGGGACAACCACTGCGCCGCTGCCTCGCGGTTTTCAAAGACTTCCTCGGCCAGGTGGGAAACCACGGCAATGCGGTCCAGGCGTTCGGAGGCAACGGTGTCGAGGGCTTCCTGTTCGCGCACCCGGCGCTCCAGGGTAGAGATCGACGCATTGAGCAGCAGTGCCAGGGTCAGGTCTTCAAGGTTGAAGGTGTAGCGGACCGCACGGAACAGGTGCGCCGCGAAGCCTTGCTTGATCTGCAGCAGCCGCTCGGACTCGTTCAGGGCATAGCGGCCGGCGCTGAATGCCCAGAATTCCTGGACGCTCACGCTGCGCAGGTCTTCTTTGTTACGTTGGGCGATTGAAGTGCTCATCACGCCTCCGTCAATTGACTTGGATTTTTCGTCAAATGAAGTATAGGCCTGTGCAGCGTGAAACGGCACTACCTTTCGGCAGCTGCCACGCCTGCGCCCGGCAAGGCGTGGCCGCCTGGCTCAACCTGCAGTCACGGCGGCAAAGGCTTCGCGGAACCGCGCCATGTCCTGCTCATCGCCCACGCTCACGCGCACCCAATTTGGCCAGCTAGGCCACACCCGCCCCACCAGCACCCCGCGCTTGGCCAGCCGTTCCACCACCGGTTGCGCCGGCCCGCGCAGGTCGATCATGAAGCAGTTGGTTTGCGAGGCCGTGCACCGGAAGCCCCGTTCACCCAGCCAGGCGATGGTCTGTTCGCGCAGCTGCGCGGTGTCGGCCTTGCGCTGCGGCACCAATTGCCGATCGCGCACGCTGGCCAGTGCCGCCAGCAGGGTTGGTGCAGCGGCCACGTTTTCCCCGTCGTACACTTCCAGGCGTTGCAGCAACGCGGCTTGGCCAATGGCCAGTCCCAGGCGTGCGCCTGCCATGCCGTAGAGCTTGGAGAAGGTTTGCAAAACCAGCAGCTCCGGGTGTTCCTTGACCAGGCCGATGCAGCTCTGGGCATCACTGAAATGGATGTAGGCCTCATCCACCAGCACAACAGTGCCTGCGGGTTTGTGCTTGAGCAAACGCTCGATGTCGCTGCGCGGGGTCAGGGTGCCGGTGGGGTTGTTGGGGTTGCACAGGTAGATCAGCCCAGGGGCATGGTCGGCCGCCAGCATCGCGTCTACGTCATGGGCATGGCGGGCATCCAGGGCAATGTTGTGCACTGGCACGCCGCGGGCCTGGGCCGCCTCTGCGGCCGCTTCGTAGGAAGGTTCTGCCAGCACCAGGCTGCGTGGCCCGGTGAACGCCACCACCGCATGCTGCAGGGCCAGCTTGGAGCCACAGAACACCTGTACCTGCCCGGCCTCCAGGCCGTGCTGGGCGGTGAACACGTCGATCAGTTCGTATTGGGCATCATAGGGGTAGCGCCCGCACTGGCCGATGCCTTGGCGCATCGCCTCGCGCGCGCCAGGGCTGGGGCCCCAGGGGCTTTCGTTGTAGTTGATGCGCACGGGGCTGCTGCGCGAAGGTGGCGCAGGGGTGGCGGCGTTGGCCCAGCTGAACGGGCCGAGCAGGGGCAGGGCAACGCCCAGGCCCACCAACGAGCGACGTGTCAAATCGGTCATGGAGCGGCTTCCTTGTTGTCATGGGATACAGCAAGGGACGAGGGGCAACGCCGCCGATTAATGATGGCAAAACGCCCGATTTGCCTGGCGAGTGCGCTAGATCAGCACGTTGCGCTGGCCGAGCCAGGCTTCGAACAGCTGGAACGTGGCCACTGCTGCCTGCACGCTTGCAGCCTGTGCCGCAGCGCTGGCCGGCGCCTGGCCCAGGCGGTCGAGGAAGCTGCGCCAGTAGCTGGCGGTGCGCTCGCCGTAGACATCGAGGAAGCCGGCGCCGTTGTCTGCGCCAATCCCGAAGCGTTCGGCCATGGCCTTCTTCAGCACCTGGCCACCCAGGGTCGAGCCCTCCAGCACGTACATCACCCCCAGGGCGCTGGCTTCGTCGTGCACGCTCGGCAGGGCCTGGCACAGGGGCAGGGCGTCGATATCGGCAGGGCTGAGGTTCAGGGCTTGCAGGTCCAGGCTCAGGGCGGGCAGTTTGACGCGGCCCGGTTCCTGGTAGCTGGCCAGGCGTGCCTCCAACGGTGCGTGGAAGCCATAGTACGCCTGCAGCAGGCAGCGGTAGGCTGCGGGGTCGAAGCCTGGGCTGAAGAACGGCAGGCGTGCCTCCAGCGCCTTGTGGCAATCGCGGGTGCCTTCGCGCAGGGCGAGCAGCAGGGGGCTGGGGGTGGTGGTGCGGGTGGGCATCGGTCGGGCTCTGCTGGCTATTTGCCTGGGTTGGCTTGCCGATGCTAACCCGGCACTGCCCCTTGGCGTGACTTTTGTTGCAGTAAAAGTGCAGCCGGCGTGGTAAACCGGTGACTTCGTTTCGCAACCATGAGCCTGCCGGTGAAAGCCATTCGCCTGACCCTGATCTGCCACGCCCTAACCCATGCCCAGAAAACGGGCTGCCTGGCACACCCTGACGATGGCATCCTGCCGCTCAGCGGGCCGCCTCCGGCCCTTGAACCGAGCGTGCGCGTGTTGGCCGCACCGGAGCGGCGAGCCGGGGAAACGGCGGCCTGGTTGTCTGCCCAGGTGCAGGTCGAACGGGCATTGGCTGATTGCGACCTGGGGCGTTGGCAGGGCATGCCGCTCAAGCAACTGCAGGCCGAGCAGCCGCAGGCGCTGGCGCAATGGCTGGAAGATCCGCACAGCGCGCCCCATGGTGGGGAATCGTTCGTTACGCTGAATGAGCGGGCCGGTGCCTGGCTGAAGGGCTTCGACAGGCCCGGCGATTGGCTGGCGGTGACCCACCCGTGGGTGATGCGTGCCGTGTTGGGGCAGGTGCTGGGGTGTTCGTTGGCCGGGGCGCGGTGCATCGATGTGTTGCCGTTGGCGCGGGTGGAGCTGAGTTTTACCGGGCAGTGGCGCTTGCGTCTGGGCTGACGGGCGCCACGCTGGGGGTCAGAACGCCAGCTTGTAGCCGATCAGCAGCAGCATGCCGGCCAGGCACGGGCGCAGCACGCGGTCGGAAATGCGCCCGGTGAGGTGGCTGCCCAGGTAGATGCCCGGCAGCGAGCCCAGCAGCAGGTAACCCAGCAGCGACCAGTCCATGTTGCCCATGCCGGCGTGGCCAATACCGGCCACCAGGGTCAGCGGCACGGCGTGGGCGATTTCGGTGCCGACCAGGCGGCGGGTGGCCAGGAACGGGTAAAGCAGGAACAGCGCCACGGTGCCCAGGGCGCCGGCGCCGATGGACGTCAGGGTCACCATCACCCCCAGCACTACGCCGGTGAGCACGGTCAGGGTGTTCAGGCTGCGGTCGCTGAGGTGGTAGTGGTCACCGGCATGGCGGTTGGCAAACGCCTGCAGCCGGGATTTGAACAGGATCGCCAGGGCGGTAAGGATCAGCACCACGGCCAGGCCTTGCTTGATGATGCCGTTAAGCGCCGTGGTGTCGGTGTGCAAGGTGCTGAGGAACCACAGGGTCAGGGCAGCGGCCGGCACACTGCCGAGGCTGAGCATGCCGGTGATTTTCCAGTCGATGTTCTTGTTGCGGGCATGTACCCACACGCCACTGCCCTTGGTGATGGCGGCGTAGAGCAGGTCGGTGCCCACGGCAGTGGCCGGGTTGATACCGAACCACAAGAGGATTGGCGTCATCAGCGAGCCGCCACCGACGCCGGTCATGCCGACGATGAAACCCACAACCAGTCCGGCAATGGTGAAACCGAAAGAACCTACATCCATACGCTACTCGACTGCCCAGCTTTGCCCGTTATCGGATGGAGCCAGCATATAGATTTTTTTATAGCCAAATAGACTTGTTCGTTATTAGGTTATAACCGGGGTTGTTGCTGCGGGTAGGGATCGGGGGGTGGTGGTGCCTGTGAGATCGAGCGCCGCCCGCGCGGCGCATCGCAGGCAAGCCTGCTCCTACATCTGTTTCGGGCCAGTATCGCCTGCGCCATCGCGCGCGACCGCCTTGTTGGTTCTCGCTGGAAATGTAGGAGCAGGCTTGCCTGCGATGCGCCGCGCGGGCGGCGCTCGATCTACGCCCCAACAAACACCTCAACTCCTACACCCAGGCCGTGGCGTCAAATCCTGAAACTGCCCACCAGCTGCTTCAAGCGCCCGGCCTGCTGGGCCAGGGCGTCGCAATGCTGCAGCGTCTGGTTGAGGTTCTGCACCCCTTGCTGGTTGAGCGCGTTGATCTGGGTGATGTCCAGGTTCAGGCTCTCGACCACGGCGGTCTGCTCTTCGGTGGCGGTGGCCACCGATTGGTTCATGCCGTCGATTTCACCGATACGCTGGGTCACGCTGGCCAGGCGCTCACCGGCCTGGTTGGCCACCTGCACGGTCTGCTCGCTGGACACCTGGCTGGTGTTCATGGTGTGCACCGCCTCGCGTGAGCCCACCTGCAGGCTGGTAATCATGCGGTGGATTTCCTCCGCCGACTCCTGGGTGCGGTGTGCCAGGTTGCGCACTTCGTCGGCCACCACGGCAAAGCCCCGCCCAGCCTCGCCAGCACGTGCCGCTTCGATGGCCGCGTTCAGCGCCAGCAGGTTGGTTTGCTGGGAAATGCCCTTGATCACGTCGAGAATCTTGCCGATCTCGTCGGTGCTGGCATTGAGGGTTTCGATCTGCTCGCACGACTCGCTGATGCGTTGCGACAGGGCCGTCATGGCACTGATCGCCTGCTCGACCACTTCGCGCCCGCCATGGGCCTGTTCGCTGGCACCGCTGGCGTGTTGCGAGGCGTCGGCAGCGTTACGGGCAATTTCCTGGGTAGCGGCGCCCAGCTGGTTGATGGCGGCCGCCACGCTGTTGGTGCGCATGCTTTGCTCTTCCGAGCCGAGGATCGAGGCGTTGGAGGCGTTGACCACTTTCTCCGACAGGTCGTGGACCAGGCGGGTGGCCGAGGACACTTCGCTGATCGAGGTGTGGATACGTTCGACGAAGCGGTTGAACGAGCCGGCCAGTTCACCGAATTCGTCCTTGTGCTGCACGTCCAGGCGGCGGGTGAGGTCGCCTTCGCCCTCGGCGATGTCACGCATGGCGCGGCCCATGGTGGTCAGCGGGCGCATCAGCAGCGGGATCAGCAGCCCCAGCAAGCCGGCGATGGCGGCCACGGCAATGACCATGGCGATGATCGCCGAGGTACGGAATTGGCTAAGCGCGGCGTAGGCTTTGTCCTTGTCGATCGACAGGCCGATGTACCACTGCGCCGACGGCAGGCCGTTGACGGGGGCGAACGAAATCAACCGTTCCTCGCCGTCGAGGGTAACGTCCTGCATGCCGGTGGCCACCCGCAGGTTGCTGCCGGGGTAGATGTCCTTGAGGTTTTTCATCGCCTGGGTCTTGTCGGGGCTGACGATGACCTGGCCGTTGCTGTCGGCGAGGAAGGCGTGGCCCAGGCCGCCGAAGTCCACCGAGTTGATGATCTCGACCAGGGTGTCGAGGGTCAGGTCACCACCGACCACGCCGATCAACTCGCCGCTGGCTTGGTTTTTCACCGGTGTGGCGATGGTTACCATCAGGCCGCCGACGGCGCCTTGGTAAGGCGCGGTGAGCACGGTCTGGCCTGCGCTGGCGGCGGTGCCGTACCAGGGGCGTTGGCGTGGGTCGTAGCCGGCGGGCATCTGCGCGTCGGGGCGCTGGGTGAACACGCCGTTGGCCTGGCCCAGGTAGGTGAAGAGGAAATTTCGCGTGTAGGAAGGCTGCTCGATCAGCCCGGCCAGGGTGTCGCCTGCACCTTGCTTGGCGATGTCCTGGGCCAGGTTTTCCAGCACCAGGATGCGCCCGCTCATCCAGTTCGACACGCTGCTGGCTGTCAGCGCGCCGGATTGTTGCATGGACGATTCGATGTTCTGGCGCAGGGTGTTGCGTTGCAGGTAGTCGTTGTAGAGCGTGAACAGGGCAAACGCCAGCACCACGACACCGCAGGCGCTGAGGAGAATCTTGTGGCGAAATTTCAGGTTCATGTTTCGAGACCTTGAGCCAGGGAGGGGAGGCCGCCGCGTGCTTGTGGCGCGAGGGTGGCCTGTCCCCTGGGATATCGGCTCAAGGGGTAAAAAATTGAAGCACTTGCATCACTCACCTGAGGCCATTTCGACGGACGGTGACGCCAGCTTTTCTATTAGCAGGCGGGCGGCCTGGCGCACCGGTTGCTGCTTGCGCCAAAGGACGTGAAGCGGCAGCTCCAGTGCGTTGCGGGTGTTGCCGAAATTCAGGCGCACCAAGCGCCCCTGGGCGATCAGCGGCGCGACCCGGGCCAGTGGCAGGTCACCCCAGCCGAGCCCGGCTTCAACCATTTGCAGGGCCAGGTCGAAACTGTCGGTGGACCAGTGGCTGGCGCCGATCAACGGGCGTGGGTCGCTGATCGGCAGGTCGCGGCTGCAGACCAGGATCTGGCGCACGTTGACCAGGTCTTCCAGGTTATGGATGCGCCCGGCACGTAGCGCCGGGTGGGCCGGTGACAGGGTAGCTACCAGCAACTCGCTGCCAATGTGCTGGAAGCCGCGCAGGGCATCGACCTGAAGGCCGGCGAACGCCACGCACAAGTCGGCGCGGCCGCTGTCGAGCAGTTGCAGGGCGTGCTCCTGAGGGGCGTTGAGCAGCTGGATATCGAGCAGTGGGTAACGCTCGCCAAGCACGGCGATGGCAGCCAGCAGCGGGCGATGGTCGATGTCTGGCACCACGGCCACGGTCAGGCTGCTTTCCAGGCCCTGGGACAGTTCCAGCGCATGCACCTGCAACAGCCCCAGTTGCTCGGCGATCAACCGCGCATGGGGTTCCAATGCCAATGCCTGGGCCGTGGCACGCACTTCCCGCGAACCCCGTTCGAACAGGGCATAGCCCAGCTCGGCCTCCAGGTTGCCGATGGCCATGCTGACGGCAGAAGGCACCCGATTCAGGGCGCGCGCAGCGGCAGAAAATGAGCCGCGGTCAAGTACGGCGAGAAACAGCTGAATATTGTCGCTGGAAAAGTTCATGGTAGCCTCCTGTCAGCCAATCTGAAAGCTGCTGACTTTTCCTGTCAAGCGTGTTGAATCATCCTCCTGGCATCGTGCGATTCGACACATGAGGAAACCCGGTGCAAGGCATTAAACGCAAACTGGTCTATGTGACCTTCTATGAATTGATCGGCCTGTGCATGTCGACCTTGGGGCTGGCCTACCTGTCGGATACCCAGGCGTCCCACACTGGGCCGCTGGCGGTGATGATCACCACCATCGCGATGCTCTGGAACCTGGCCTACAACAGCCTGTTCGAGTGTTGGGAGCGCCGCCAGGCTACGCGCGGGCGCAGTGTGGGGCGGCGGGTGGTGCATGCCGTGGGGTTTCAGCTGACCCTGGTGGTGTACCTGATTCCGCTGATTGCCTGGTGGCTGGGGATGAGCCTGGTAGAGGCGTTCCTGGTGGACCTGGCCTTTATTGTGCTGGTGCCGTGCTACACCTTTGCCTATAACTGGGCGTTCGACCGGATTTTCGGGTTGCCGACGTCGGCCATGGCGAGCGCCTGAGTTCGGCAGGCCTGGCCCCTTCGCGGGCAAGCCCGCTCCCACAGGGAAATCATTGCCTTCGGGCCTTGTGATGTCCCTGTAGGAGCGGGCTTGCCCCGCGAAAGGGCCGGTGCAAGTCAAGGCGGCAGGCGAATCAACAACGATTCCTGCGACTGCGACTGCGACTGCGACTGCGACTGCGACTGGGGCTGTACCTGCGGCGCTGTACCGAGCAAGCTGTCTTCCACCTGCCCCGACAGGTAATACACCCCGGCCATGGCCCCGCTCTGGCGGTTGTCCATCAATTCCTGCCATTCCTGGTTCAGCGCCACATTAAGAATCACCCGCAACTGTTCGACCTTCTGTGGCTGTTCCTGGTTGTGGCTGATCATCCCGTAACCGGCCGCCACCACCGAGATCATTGCCCCGGCCACTTTGCCCACCGCGCTCGCCACTGCACTGGCGACACCCCGTGGGGCGAGGGTGGCAGCCAGTTTCTCGCTGGCATCGGAGGCGACCGAGGACAGCCCCAGGTCAGTTCTGCCCGGCCCTTGGCCGGCCTGCTGGTGCAGGTGCTCACGCAAGGCCAGCCAGGCCGGCTGTTGCGCCAGTGGCTTGGCACGCAACAACTGGTACAGCGTGGCATCACGGGTGGGCGGTGGCCCGAGGTGGATCGCGGGAATGCGGTTCAGGCGCTGGCTGACCTGCTCTGGCGGTGCGTTGAAGCGCTGGATGATGCCTGGCAACTGCTGGCCAAGCAGCTGCAGGTAGATTTCGCTGGCGCGGTCGCGGATACCTTCGGGGTCGATCTGCTCTGCCACCGGCTCGATTACCCGTTGGTGATACTGCTCCTGCAGGTACAGGGCCAGGCGCTTTTCGGCAGGCTCATGGCCTTCGCCGCTGTTGAGCTTGTACCAGGCTACCTTCATGGTCAGCCATTGCTGGGTCCAGTAGCCGGTGAACCAGGGGATGAAGTCGCTTTCGGTGCGCTGTTGCACCTGCTCTTTCCACACCCGCATCGAGCGCCGGGCGTAATCGTTGGCAGCGCCGGCGGCGCCGGTGGATGCTTCGATCAGCGCCTGGTCGATGCCCTGCCAATCGGCAGCGGTGAGCACCGCGGGCGGCGGCGAGGCAGGCGTACGAGAGCCTGCGCAGCCGGCGAGTGCCAGCAGCAGGCAGGGCAGTATCAAGGATCGCGGGCGCACTCGGTGCCTCCTCAACATAGAGGCTGGGCTTACCCGAGTATAGGGCGGCCCTGGCGGGGCTGCCGCGTGGTTCAGCCCAGGTCGAGCTTGTCCTCAAGGCGGTCGAGGTGTTCATGCATCAACGCCAGCGCCGCCTGCGCATCGCCGGCTTCCACCGCATCGATGATCGCCGCGTGCTCTTCCCAGGCGCAGTGCTCGCAACAGGGCGACTCGTAGCGGGCGATGATCAGCGAGGTCATCGGCACCAGGCCATTGAGAAAGCGCGCCAGCGGTGCATTGGCCGCCACTTGGGCCAGCTTGAGGTGAAACTCGCCGCCCAGGCGGATCGCCGCGCAGCGTTCGCCCCGCTCATGGTGCTGGCGCTCGCGTTCCACCAGCTGGCGCAACTGGCGAATCTGGGTGGGCCGCGCCCGCTGCGCGGCCAGGCTGATCAGCGTGGTTTCGGCCAGGCGCCGGGCGCTGAGCACCTGGCGCGCCTGCTGCGGGTCGGGCGCGGCCAGGTGCGCGGTGTGGCTGGGGCGCTGTACCACTACCTGCTGGTCGGACAGGCGCCCCAGTACCCGGCGGATCACCGTGCGGCTGACACCGAAGGCGGTGCCCAGCGCCTGCTCGGGCAGCGGGCTGCCAGGCGGCAGGCGTTGCTCAAGAATGGCGTCGAACAGCCGTGGGTAAATCTGCTCGGCAGACAGCCGAGTTTCCCCGGTGGCGAGCAGGGCAGGCAGGCGGGAGGCGGTCATGGTCGCGTTCCTGGGGTCATGGGCCGGGATGTTCGTCCGGTACGTTGAGGTGAATGCCCATGCGCTGGCCTTCGGCAAGGATGTGCTGACGCATTTGGGCGCTGGCCTGGGCGCTGTTGCGGTCACGAATGGCGCGGACCACGGCTTCGTTTTCCTTCAGCCGTGCGGCCAGGTGCTCGGGCGAGTTACGCAGCATGCCGGCGCTTTGCTTGAGGGCATTGCCGGTCTGCTGCACCACGCTCTGAAAAATCGGGTTGGTGGTGAGGGCGAACAGCGCTTCGTGGAAGGCGATGTAGGCCTTGGCACCGGCGTCGTTGTCGCCGGCCTCCTGGGCTTCGCGCATGTCCATCAGGGTGAGGCGCAGCTGGCCGATGTCCTGGCTGTTGGCCGATTGCGCCACCAGCCCGACGATGAACGGTTCGAGGGTGTAGCGCAGTTCCAGCACGTCAGCCAGGCTGGCCGGTGCGGCGCTGTCGGCTGCCGGCTCCTGGGCCGCCGCCTCGGCGTCCAGCACCAGCACGCCCTTGCCAGGCAGCGCGCGCACCAGGCCGAGGGTTTCCAGCACGGTGACCGCTTCGCGCAGGCTCGGGCGGCTGATGCCCAGCTGTTCGGCCAGCTCGCGCTGGCCCGGCAACATGTCGCCGCTGCGCCACTGGCCGCGGGCCAGGGCTTTGCGCAGTTTGTCCACCACGGCGTTGACGACGGTCGATGAGCTGATCACGGTTTGCTCCTGAAAGGGCCGGCGTGTGCGCCGGCCACATGGGCTTCAGAATTCCTGTTGATGAGCGCTGGCCTGTTTGCGCGGCAGCGGGGCAAAGCCAGGCTTGCCATCGAGCACGTTCTGCGCGCGTTCCAGGTCGATGTCCTTTTCCCAGCGGGCGATGGCCACGGTGGCCACGCAGTTGCCGATGAGGTTGGTCAGGGCGCGGCCGATTCCCATGAACCAGTCCACCGCCAAGACCAGTACCAGGCCCACCACCGGGATCGCCGGCACGGCAGTCAGGGTGGCGGCGAGGATCACCAGCGCCGAGCCTGGGATGCCATGAGCGCCCTTGGAAGTCACCAGCGACACCAGCAAGATGGTCAGCAGGTCGGTCATTTCCAGCGGGGTGCCGGTGGCGTTGGCGATGAACACGATGGCCAGGGTCAGGTAGATCGAGAAGCCATCGAGGTTGAACGAGTAGCCGGTGGGAATCACCAGGCCCACGGTGGACGTGCCGATGCCCAGGTGTTCGAGCTTGCGCATGACCTGCGGCAGCACGGCATCGGACGAGGCGGTGCCCAGCACGATGGTCAGCTCTTCGCGCAGGTACTTGATGAACGGCAGCAGCTTGAGCCCCGACACGCGCATCACCGTGCCCAGCACGATCAGCACGAAGCCGGCGCAGGTCAGGTAGAACAGCGCGACCAGGCCGCCCAGGTGCTGCAGCGATTCCAGGCCGTACTTGCTGGTGGTGAAGGCGATGGCGCCAAACACGCCGATGGGCGCCAGGCGCACGATCATGCCCATGATGCGGAACACCACGTGGCTCAGTTCGTTGATCAGCCGCGAAATACCGGCAGCCGAATCACCCACCAGGTTCAGGGCGCTGCCGAACAGCACCGAGAACAGCAACACCTGGAGGATGTTGTTGTCGGCGAAGGCGCCGATCACCGAGGTCGGGATCAGGTCCATGAAGAAGGCGGTGGCACCGTGGATGTGCTGGCCGCGCTCGGCCAGGCTGCTGGCGTCGGCGCTGGACAGTTGGTCGAGGTGGATGTTGGCGCCGTTGCCGATGCCGCTGCTGAAGGCGAACACCAGGCCGATGACCAGGGCGATGGTGGTCAGCACTTCGAAGTAGATGACCGACTTGAGGCCGATGCGCCCGACCTTCTTCAGGTCGCCAGCACCGGAAATACCGCTGACCACCACGCAGAAGACGATCAGGCCGATCAACATCTTGATCAACTTGATGAAGCCGTCGCCAAGCGGCTTGAGCTGCAGGGAAAGGTCGGGGAAGCTGAGGCCGCAGGCTATACCGAGGGCCAGGCCCAGCACGACTTGCAGGAAGATCGAACGCGAGCACCACTTGAGCATGGGAGAGATCTCTTGATCGGTGTCCTTGCTTCGGTAGCCGCACGGGGCGAAAGAGCGCAGGACTTATATTATTGTGGTCTTACCGGTTTGTTCAGCGCAGGCCCATAAAACCCCGAAACATCCTGCAATGCAAGAGATTTTGGCCTTACCGGTCTGACCAGTTGTCACCTACCGTCCCGAGCCCCCGTAGGAGCGAGCAAAGCTCGCGATGCGCCGCCCCGCGGCGCCCTTGTATGCCAGCAAAAAAAAACGGCACCTGCCAAAGGTGCCGTTTTTTTCACATCAAGCGCTGTTACTTGTGCAGCTCTTCAGCAGCATACAGCGTGTTCTCCAGCAGGCAGGCACGGGTCATTGGCCCGACGCCGCCCGGCACCGGCGTGATCCAGCCGGCGCGGGGCAGGGCCGTCTCGTAGACCACATCGCCGACCAGCTTGCCGTCTTCCTGGCGGTTGATGCCGACGTCGATGACGATGGCGCCTTCCTTGACCCACTCACCCTTGACCAGGCCCGGCTTGCCGGCGGCCACCACCACCAGGTCGGCACGCCCGACATGGCCGGCCAGGTCCTTGGTGAAGCGGTGGCACACGGTCACGGTGCAGCCCGCCAGCAGCAGCTCCATGGCCATCGGCCGGCCAACGATGTTGGAGGCGCCGACGATCACCGCGTTCATGCCGTACAGGTCCTGGCCGGTGCTTTCCAGCAGGGTCATGATGCCTTTGGGCGTGCAGGGGCGCAGCAGCGGGATACGCTGGGCCAGGCGGCCGATGTTGTAGGGGTGGAAGCCGTCGACGTCCTTGTCCGGGCGAATGCGCTCAAGCAGCAGGGAGGCGTCAAGGTGTGCCGGCAGCGGCAGTTGCAGCAGGATGCCGTCGACGGCTGGGTCGTCGTTGAGGCGGTCGATCAGCTCGGTCAGGGCTTGCTGCGTGGTATCGCTGGGCAGGTCGAAAGCCTGGGAAATGAAACCGACCTCTTCGCAGTCCTTGCGCTTGTGCGAGACATAGACTTGGGAGGCGGGGTCGGTGCCGACCAGGATCACCGCCAGGCCAGGCGTGCGCAGGCCTTGCTGGCGACGCTCCTCGACACGTTGAGCGATCTGCTTGCGCAGGTTGGCGGCGATCGCCTTGCCATCGATTAGGTGTGCAGTCATAGACGGGTGATTAACCATCGAGAAAGGAACAATAAAGAGGGCGCATTCTCGCACGACACGGCCCAAGGGCAAAGGCGGGTGGTCGGGCAAATTCCCTAAGCCCTTAAATAATTTAAATTTTTTTGAAAAAGGTGTTGACGACTTTCAGGCTCGCCTATAAGATTCGCCGCACTTGTCGGGCACAGCCTAGCACTGGTTGGCTAAGTCGGGCAGAATGAGTGGTTTAGCAGTTATCTGTTAACGTCTTGTTCGGTTAGGCTTTGTAGCTTAAGCGCCCGTAGCTCAGCTGGATAGAGCATCCGCCTTCTAAGCGGATGGTCGCAGGTTCGAGTCCTGCCGGGTGCGCCATTTAGGCAGCTTGGGCAAGCAAGTAAGGCTGTAATGCAATATGGTGGGCGTAGCTCAGTTGGTAGAGCGCTGGATTGTGATTCCAGTTGTCGTGGGTTCGATTCCCATCGTCCACCCCATATTCAACGAAGGCGCCTTGATAGTCATCTGGCGCCTTTGTTTTAAGCGTTACGCGGACGTGGTGAAATTGGTAGACACACTGGATTTAGGTTCCAGCGGCGCAAGCTGTAAGAGTTCGAGTCTCTTCGTCCGCACCATGCTTCTGTAAGGTTGTAGCGTAACACCGCATTATGGTGGGCGTAGCTCAGTTGGTAGAGCGCTGGATTGTGATTCCAGTTGTCGTGGGTTCGATTCCCATCGTCCACCCCATATTTTTCAAAGGCGCCTTGGTCGTGAGACCGGGCGCTTTTGTCGTTTTTGCGTCCGGCGGTTTTTTGGCTGCGTCGCTGCAGGCGCGCGAGTGGGTGTGCGCTTTGTGTTCTTGATGGTCATTTGGTTGGCGCACCGGCGGTGTGGTGCGTGAGCTGAAAGCGCCGCCAGCTGGCGTTTTGATGCCTTTTCGGCCAGGTGGTCGGTTTCTTGCTTGCTACGCGCTGTCGTGTCGCGTGTGGCGCAAGCCTGCGTGCCACCTTCCCATGAAAAAGGATGTCCCATGAAAGTCTGTTGTACGCATCGAGTAAACCTGTACCACGTGTTGGGTGCAGTCTATGGCGCGCTGGACAAGCGCCCCGTGGTGGCTGAGGTAGGTGTTCTGCGCGGGGAGAATGCGCTCAAGTTGCATGCGGCGCTGTCGCCTTCGCGCATGGTGTTGGCCGATAGCTGGAGCAAGGATGCCAACAAGGCCTACAGCCCGTTCGACCAGCTGCCGCCGTGGGTGTCGCCGGTGGACGATTACGAGTATTACTACGGCGGGTCGCTGCACGATGACGCCACGTGGGAGCGTTTGTACCAGGAATGCCTGGCTAAGTTCGTCGACATGCCTGAAGTGGCCGTGATTCGCGCTGACAGCATCAGTGCAATCGAGAAAATTCGTGAGCAGACGGGTATCGAGCAATTCGACCTGGTGTACGTGGATGCCAATCACCAGTACGAGTACATCCTGCGCGACATGATGTACTACCAGGAACTGCTGGGGCCGGATGGCGTCATGATGCTCAATGACTGCTGCCACAGCCAGATGGGTACCCGGCAGAACCTTGGGGTGCTTGAGGCGCTGGGTAGTTTCATGAAGCGCTCGGATTTCATTCCGGTGGCCATGACCAATACCGATTGGTCTGACGTGATTCTTGTGCGCCGTGATTCGGTCATGGTGAAGCTTATCGATATGGCATTGAGCAATTCCGATGTGCCTTATGTCGAGCTGCCGCATCAATTGGTCACTGCTGCTCGCGTAGTGCATGGGGCTCAGCGGCCCAACATCAGTTTTGTCTGATTGAAGTCTGCCTCGGTGCATCGCGAGCTGTGCTCGTTCCGACAGGTTTTTCAGGGCCTGGTAGGAGCGAGCGCAGCTCGCGATGCGCCGCGCATGCGGCGCTCGTTCTCACAAGCATCAATTGGCTCGCCCCCCCCTTGTAATCCTCTGGTACCACCCCAATAAAAGCTGTTAGATTTCAGCCGGTTGAAACACCGGCCCCGTTGGCTGGCAGAGGAACACCCCAATGATCGCAAAAGAAGCCCGCCAGGCCCTGGCGTTGCAGCGCTTCGCCGAAGCCAATCCGCAGTTGCTCGAAGAAATTCGCGAGCTCGACGCGCGGGAGCAGGCCCAGCAGATTGAGTGGGCCTTCGAAGATGCTGCCGACGAGCAGGGCCTGCAGCCCTGGGAGCTGGCGCTGCAGTTGATCGCTGAAAGCCCCGAACAGCTCAAGGCCATGCGCTTGGAAACCCACCGCGAAGTGGCTGAGGCGCTGGGCCTTGAGTGGGATGAGTATTGCCAGTTCAACGAGATCGACCCGGAGTAAGCCGGTGTCGCTTTTGGGCGGGTAGTTGTTTGACAAGGTATTTCGGTTGCGTGCTGCCTCGGGCATTGCGCGGCCTTCTTTATATAGAGGCCCGACGGGCCTTGGAAACTAATCGACCGGCGTGGTTTCCCGTCGTCCCGGGTGGGGTGACTTCTGGTGCGTGACTCACTAGAATGTTTGCCCTTGATTCTGGAGTCGGGCTATCGCCGGCTAACGTCTGTGCAACGAGGAATATCCATGCAAGTTTCTGTTGAAAACACTTCCGCTCTTGAGCGCCGCATGACCATCGCCGTTCCGGCCGAGCGCGTCGAGAACGAAGTCAACAAGCGTCTGCAACAGACTGCCAAGCGCGCCAAAGTCGCGGGCTTCCGCCCAGGCAAGGTGCCAATGAGCGTGATCCGTCAGCGTTTCGAGGCTGATGCCCGTCAAGAAGCCTTCGGTGACCTGGTTCAGGCTTCCTTCTACGAAGCCATCGTCGAGCAGAAGCTGAACCCAGCAGGTGCCCCGGCCGTTGAGCCAAAGTCCTTCGAAAAAGGCAAGGACCTGGAATTCGTCGCCATCTTCGAAGTGTTCCCTGAGTTCACCGTTGCCGGTTTCGACTCGATCAACGTCGAGCGCCTGAGCGCCGAAGTGGCCGATGCCGACCTGGACAACATGCTGGAAGTGCTGCGCAAGCAGAACACCCGTTTCGAGGCCGTCGAGCGCGCTGCGCAGAACGACGACCAGGTCAACATCGACTTCGTTGGCAAGGTCGACGGTGAAGTGTTCGCCGGTGGTTCGGCCAAGGGCACCCAGCTGGTACTGGGCTCCGGCCGCATGATCCCAGGCTTCGAAGACGGCCTGGTAGGCGCCAAGGCGGGCGAAGAGCGCGTTGTCAACGTGACCTTCCCTGAGGACTACCAGAACCTGGACCTGGCCGGCAAAGCCGCCGAGTTCACCATCACCGTCAACAGCGTTTCGGCCCCACAGCTGCCAGAACTGAACGAAGAGTTCTTCGCCCAGTTCGGCATCAAGGAATCGACCCTGGAAGGCTTCCGCGCCGAAGTTCGCAAGAACATGGAGCGTGAACTGCGCCAAGCCATCAAGACCAAGGTGAAGAACCAGGTCATGGACGGTCTGCTGGCCGCCAACCCGATCGAAGTGCCGAAAGCCCTGCTGGAAAACGAAGTCAACCGCCTGCGCGTCCAGGCCGTTCAGCAGTTCGGTGGCAACATCAAGCCTGAGCAACTGCCGGCCGAGCTGTTCGAAGAGCAAGCCAAGCGCCGCGTTGTGCTGGGCCTGATCGTCGCCGAAGTGGTCAAGCAGTTCGAACTGAAGCCAGACGAAGGCAAGGTTCGCGAGATGATCGAAGAAATGGCGTCGGCCTACCAAGAGCCTGAGCAGGTCATCGCCTGGTACTACAAGAACGACCAGCAACTGAACGAAGTGCGTTCGGTTGTGCTGGAAGAACAAGTTGTAGATACTGTTCTGCAGAAAGCGACTGTGACCGACAAGTCGGTCTCGTACGAAGACGCCGTTAAGCCAGCACAGGCACCTGCCGACGCTGAGTAACAGGCTACTCTCGTAGGAAACCCCCACAAGCCAGCCTTCGAGCTGGCTTGTGCGTATTCAAGCCATGACTATTTGGGAGTGAGCGCAGGACATGTCCCGCAATTCTTATATTCAGCAGAGCTCTGACATCCAGGCCGCAGGCGGCTTGGTCCCGATGGTTATCGAGCAGTCCGCCCGTGGCGAACGCGCCTATGACATCTACTCGCGCCTGTTGAAGGAGCGTGTGATCTTCCTGGTTGGCCCGGTAGAGGACTACATGGCCAACCTGGTGGTGGCGCAGCTGCTGTTCCTTGAAGCGGAAAACCCGGACAAGGATATCCATCTGTACATCAACTCCCCGGGCGGCTCGGTAACGGCTGGCATGTCGATCTACGACACCATGCAGTTCATCAAGCCAGACGTCTCGACCATCTGCATCGGCCAGGCCTGCAGCATGGGCGCCTTCCTGTTGGCCGCCGGTGCCAAGGGCAAGCGTCACTGCCTGCCGAACTCGCGGGTGATGATTCACCAGCCACTGGGCGGTTTCCAGGGCCAGGCGACCGATATCGAGATCCACGCCCAGGAAATCCTCAACATCAAGGCGCGCCTGAACGAGCTGCTGGCCTATCACACCGGCCAGGACCTCGAGACCATCAAGCGCGACACCGAGCGTGACAACTTCATGAGCGCCTCGCGCGCGGCCGAGTACGGCCTGATCGACTCGGTCTACGACAAGCGGCAACTGGCCTCCTGAACCAGGGTGCCGGAGCAGGTAGGCGCGCAGCGCGCCTACCTGCGGACTTGAAAAAGCCCGCAATTGCCTTCATCTTGTGTTGCAAGCCTACCGGATTGGATCGATCGAATGACTGACACCCGTAACGGCGAGGACAGCGGCAAATTGCTTTATTGCTCCTTCTGCGGCAAAAGCCAGCACGAAGTGCGCAAACTGATTGCCGGGCCCTCGGTATTTATCTGCGACGAGTGCGTCGACCTGTGCAACGACATCATCCGTGAGGAGGTGCAGGAAGCCCAGGCCGAGAGCAGCGCGCACAAATTGCCTTCGCCGAAAGAAATCAGCGGCATCCTGGACCAGTACGTCATTGGTCAGGAGCGCGCTAAGAAGGTCCTGGCGGTAGCGGTGTACAACCACTACAAGCGCCTGAACCAGCGTGACAAGAAGGGCGACGAGGTTGAACTCGGCAAGAGCAACATCCTGCTGATCGGGCCAACCGGCTCGGGCAAGACCCTGCTCGCCGAAACCCTGGCACGCCTGCTGAACGTACCGTTCACCATTGCTGACGCCACCACCCTGACCGAAGCCGGTTACGTGGGTGAGGACGTCGAGAACATCATTCAGAAACTGCTGCAGAAGTGCGACTACGACGTGGAAAAGGCCCAGATGGGCATTGTCTACATCGACGAAATCGACAAGATTTCGCGCAAGTCGGACAACCCGTCCATCACCCGCGACGTTTCGGGTGAAGGCGTGCAGCAGGCGCTGTTGAAGCTGATCGAAGGCACCGTGGCTTCGGTTCCGCCGCAAGGTGGCCGCAAGCACCCGCAACAGGAATTCCTGCAGGTCGATACCCGCAACATTCTGTTCATTTGCGGTGGCGCCTTCTCCGGCCTGGAAAAGGTCATCCAGAACCGCTCCACCAAAGGTGGCATCGGCTTTGGCGCCGAAGTACGCAGCAAGGAAGAGGGCAAGAAGGTCGGTGAATCGCTGCGCGAAGTGGAGCCGGACGATCTGGTGAAATTTGGCCTGATCCCCGAGTTCGTTGGCCGTCTGCCGGTTCTGGCAACCCTCGACGAGCTGGACGAGGCTGCACTGATGCAGATCCTCACCGAGCCGAAGAACGCCTTGACCAAGCAGTACGCCAAGCTGTTCGAAATGGAAAGCGTGGACCTTGAGTTCCGCAGCGACGCCCTCAAGGCCGTTGCACGCAAGGCCCTGGAGCGCAAAACCGGCGCCCGTGGCCTGCGTTCGATCCTTGAAGGCGTGCTGCTCGACACCATGTACGAGATTCCTTCGCAGAAGGATGTCAGCAAGGTGGTGATCGACGAGAGCGTTATCGAGGGCACCTCGCAGCCGCTGATGATCTACGAAAACAGCGAGCCGCACGCCAAAGCCGCACCCGACGCCTGATCCAGGCGGTTGCCGGGCAATGGCAGCAAGTCAGTAAGGGGCCTACGGGCCCCTTTCTGCTTTTCCTGCACAAGCGCTTGTAATTTGCCAAGCGTGCCCCCACATTAGGTCCAGGCAACATTTCCACCGGTTTCCGGCCATAAGGCCGCTGTAGAGGCGAAATCATGAAGACCACCCTCGACTTGCCTCTTTTGCCATTGCGCGATGTCGTCGTTTATCCGCACATGGTCATCCCGCTGTTCGTGGGGCGTGAAAAGTCCATCGAGGCCCTTGAGGCTGCGATGACGGGCGAGAAGCAGATCCTTCTGCTGGCCCAGAAGAACCCCGCCGACGATGATCCAGGCGAAGACGCCCTGTATCGCGTGGGCACCGTCGCCACCGTGCTGCAACTGCTGAAGCTGCCTGATGGCACCGTCAAGGTGCTGGTCGAGGGCGAGCAGCGGGGCGCTGTGGAGCGTTTCACCGAAGTTGCAGGGCACATCCGTGCCGAAGTTTCCCTGATCGACGAAACCGACAGCGCCGAGCGCGAGTCGGAAGTCTTCGTGCGCACGCTGCTGTCGCAGTTCGAGCAGTACGTGCAGCTGGGCAAGAAAGTCCCGGCCGAAGTGCTGTCGTCGCTCAACAGCATCGAAGAGCCCGGTCGCCTGGTCGATACCATGGCCGCGCACATGGCGCTGAAGATCGAGCAGAAGCAGGAAATCCTCGAGATCGTCGACCTCACCGCCCGCGTCGAACACGTGCTGGCGCTGCTGGATGCGGAAATCGACCTGCTGCAGGTCGAGAAGCGTATCCGTGGCCGGGTCAAGAAACAGATGGAGCGCAGCCAGCGCGAGTACTACCTGAATGAGCAGATGAAGGCCATTCAGAAGGAGCTCGGCGATGGCGACGAAGGCCACAACGAAGTCGAAGAGCTGAAAAAGCGCATCGAAGCCGCTGGCCTGCCCAAAGATGCCCTGGCCAAGGCCCAGGCCGAGCTGAACAAGCTCAAGCAGATGTCGCCGATGTCGGCCGAGGCCACCGTGGTTCGCTCGTACCTCGACTGGCTCGTGCAGGTGCCGTGGAAGGCCCAGAGCAAGGTGCGCCTGGACCTGGCCAAGGCCGAGGAAATCCTCGATGCCGACCACTACGGCCTGGAAGAGGTCAAGGAACGCATCCTTGAATACCTCGCCGTGCAGAAGCGGGTGAAGAAGATCCGCGGCCCGGTGCTATGCCTGGTTGGCCCGCCTGGTGTGGGTAAAACCTCGCTGGCCGAGTCGATCGCTGCCGCCACCAACCGCAAGTTCGTGCGTATGGCCCTGGGCGGCGTGCGTGACGAGGCCGAGATTCGTGGCCACCGCCGGACCTACATCGGTTCCATGCCTGGCCGCCTGATCCAGAAAATGACCAAGGTGGGCGTTCGCAACCCGCTGTTCCTGCTCGATGAAATCGACAAAATGGGCAGCGACATGCGCGGCGACCCGGCGTCGGCGCTGCTGGAAGTGCT
The DNA here is from genome assembly GCF_011752535.1 of Pantoea sp. Tr-811. Taxonomy (NCBI): domain Bacteria; kingdom Pseudomonadati; phylum Pseudomonadota; class Gammaproteobacteria; order Enterobacterales; family Erwiniaceae; genus Pantoea; species Pantoea sp. Tr-811. Next base: position 189,901 of record NZ_VWXJ01000005.1, on the reverse strand, counting down.
CGACCCCGAGCAGAACCACAACTTCAACGACCACTACCTGGAGGTTGACTACGACCTCTCGGACGTGATGTTCCTGTGCACCTCGAACTCGATGAACATTCCGCCGGCGCTGCTCGACCGCATGGAAGTCATCCGCCTGCCGGGCTACACCGAGGACGAGAAGATCAACATCGCGGTCAAGTACCTGACGCCCAAGCAGGTCAAGGCCAACGGTTTGAAGAAGGAAGAGCTGGAGATCGACGTCTCGGCGATTCGCGACATCATCCGTTACTACACCCGTGAAGCCGGCGTGCGTGGCCTGGAGCGGCAGATCGCCAAGGTGTGCCGCAAGGTGGTCAAGGAACATACCGGGCACAAGCAGGTCAAGGTCAAGGTCACTGGCGAACAGCTCGAGCACCTGCTCGGCGTGCGCAAGTTCCGTTATGGCCTGGCCGAGCAGCAGGACCAGATCGGCCAGGTCACCGGCCTTGCCTGGACCCAGGTGGGCGGCGAACTGCTGACCATCGAGTCGGTTGTCATCCCCGGCAAGGGCCAGCTGATCAAGACGGGCTCCCTGGGCGATGTCATGGTCGAGTCGATCACCGCCGCGCAAACCGTGGTACGCAGCCGCGCCCGCAGCCTGGGCATTGCTGCCGACTTCCACGAGAAGCACGACGTGCACATCCACATGCCCGAAGGCGCTACGCCCAAGGACGGCCCGAGTGCCGGTATTGGCATGTGCACCGCGCTGGTGTCGGCGCTGACGCAGATTCCGGTACGTGCCGATGTGGCCATGACCGGCGAAATCACCCTGCGTGGCCAGGTATTGGCCATTGGTGGGCTGAAGGAAAAACTGCTGGCGGCACACCGTGGCGGGATCAAGACCGTGATCATTCCGGAGGAGAATGTTCGCGATCTGAAGGAAATTCCGGAAAATATTAAACAGGATCTGCAGATCAAACCGGTCAAATGGATTGACGAAGTCCTGCAAATTGCGCTGCAATACGCCCCGGAGCCCTTGCCAGATGTGGCTCCTGAGATTGTCGCGAAAGATGAAAAGCGCGACGGCGATGCTAAGGAAAGAATCAGCACGCATTAGTAGTTTTTGGTTGGGGGGCTTTCCTTGACAGTTTTTTCGGGGCCTTGCTATAAAGCGGCACGCGATTGTCAACAGGCCACCCAGCGCACGTTTCATAAGCTTTTCATTACATACTTAGAAACAAACTCAATAGAGATATAAGGGGACTTAGAGTGAACAAGTCGGAACTGATTGACGCTATCGCTGTATCGGCTGACATTTCCAAGGCTGCCGCCGGCAAAGCTCTGGACGCTGTGATCGACTCCGTAACTGGCGCCCTGAAAGCAGGCGACGACGTCGTTCTGGTTGGCTTTGGCACCTTCTCGGTCAAAGACCGCGCCGAGCGCACTGGCCGTAACCCGCAAACCGGCAAGGCGATCAAGATCGCTGCTGCCAAGGTTCCAGGTTTCAAGGCAGGCAAAGGCCTGAAAGACGCCGTCAACTAAGTCGTCTTTCAGCCGGACCCGGCCAGGCCTGGTCCGAGCACGGTGACGGCGGGGCGCAAACGTTCCCGCCTGACACGTTTGCTAAGCAAAGGCGCATCCTCGGATGCGCCTTTCTTTTATCAGGATTCTACCCACGCTCCGCGGTTGTCGACGCAGTGGTACAACCGTTTCTGGGGGACGCATGCTGCAAAATATCAGGGACAATTCACAAGGTTGGATTGCCAAGACCATCATCGGCCTTATCGTCGTGTTGATGGCGTTGACCGGCTTCGATGCCATTTTCAAAGCTGCCACCCATAGCCAGGACGCGGCCAAGGTGAACGGCCAGACCATCAGCCAGAACGAGCTGGGCCAGGCCGCCGACATGCAGCGCCGCCAGCTCATGCAACAGCTGGGCAAGGACTTCGACCCGGCGCTGCTGGACGAAAAGCTGCTGCGCGATGCTGCCCTCAAGGGCCTTATCGATCGCAAGCTGCTGCTTGAAGGTGCCCAGGACGCCAAGTTCGCCTTCTCCGAGGCTGCGCTGGATCAAGTGATCCTGCAAACCCCGGAATTCCAGGTGGATGGCAAGTTCAGCGCTGACCGTTTCGACCAGGTCATTCGCCAGATGGGCTATGGCCGGATGCAGTTCCGCGACATGCTCGCCGAGGAAATGCTGATCGGCCAACTGCGCACCGGCATTGCCGGCAGCAGCTTCGTCACTGACAAGCAGGTGGACGCCTTCGCACGCCTGGAGAACCAGACCCGCGACTTCGCTTCCCTGACCTTCAAGGCCAACCCGGCCGCGGTCAAGATCAGCGATGATGAGGTGAAGGCTCACTACGACCAGCACGCCAAGGAGTTCATGACCCCTGACCAGGTGGTGATCGACTACATCGAGCTGAAGAAATCGGCGTTCTTCGACCAGGTCAAGGTCACCGACGACGAGCTCAAGGCGCAGTACGAGAAAGACATCGCCAACCTCGCCGAGCAGCGCCGCGCCGCGCACATCCTCATCGAGGTCAACGACAAGGTCACCGACGCCCAGGCCAAGGCCCGTGCCGAAGAGATCGAGCAACGCCTGGCCAAGGGCGAAGACTTCGCCAAGCTGGCCAAGGAGTTCTCCCAGGACCCAGGTTCGGCCAGCAATGGCGGCGACCTCGGCTTCGCAGGCCCGGGCGTGTACGACCCGGCCTTCGAAAGCGCCCTGTACAAGCTCAACGATGGCCAGGTGTCGGCACCGGTGCGTACCGAGTTCGGCTACCACCTGATCAAGCTGTTGGGCAAGCAGGCGCCGGAAGTGCCGAGCTTCGCCAGCCTGAAAGACAAGCTGACCCGTGACCTGAAGACCCCGTTGGTCGAGCAGCGTTACGTCGACGCCGCCAAACAGCTGCAGGACGCTGCCTACGAGGCTTCCGACCTGGCCCAACCGGCCCAGGACCTGAACCTCAAGGTACAGACCTCCAAGCCGTTCGGCCGTGAAGGCGGCGAGGGCATCACCGCCAACCGCGGCGTGATCCAGGCGGCGTTCTCCGAGGAAGTGCTGGATGAAGGTGCCAACAGCACCGCCATCGAGCTGGACCCGGAAACCACCGTGGTGCTGCGCGTCAAGGAACACCGCAAGCCTGAGCAGATGCCGCTGGAAACCGTGGCCAAGAACATCAGCGAACACCTGGCCAAGGAGAAGGCGACAGCCGAACTCAAGGCCAAGGCGGACAAGCTGATCGCTGGCCTGCGTGACGGTTCGATTGCCGCCGCCGGTGCCCACGACGGGCAAACCTGGCAGGCGCACGAAGCGGCTACCCGTGGCCAGGACGGTATCGACCCGGCCGAACTGCAGGCGCTGTTCCGCCTGGCCAAGCCGCAAGCCAAGGACAAGCCGGTATACGGCAGCGTGGTCCTGGCCGATGGCAGCCTGGTTGTGCTGCAGCTCAAGGGCGTGAACGAAGGTGCCGCGGCCAGCGACGAAGAGAAGCAGCAGATCCGCCGCTACCTCGCCTCGCGTGCCGGCCAGCAGGACTTTGCGGCGTACCGCAAGCAGCTCGAAGGCAGTGCCGACATCACCCGCTACTGAGTGATGGGTGCATGACAAAACAGGCCGCCTCGTGCGGCCTGTTTCATTTGTGTTGCAGGAGATAACCCAGCCCTCGCGGGCTGCGCTGTCGCGCAGGGTGCCCGAAAATGCGACACGCGAACACCGGCGCTTGACCTACACCACAACCCTGGGCTGCCGATCAAGCGCCCATCTCCAGGCCAGCGCCGCCCCCGGTAGGAGCGAGCGCAGCTCGCGATGGCGCGCGCAGCGGCCCCAGGGTTTCAGCCTCGCGGCTCATAGTGCTGGGGCTGCTTTGCAGCCCATCGCGAGCTGCGCTCGCTCCTACAGGATTGTCGGTTAAATCAGATAGTTATGTTTTGTTCCATGAGGGCGGGCTTGCCCGCGAATAGGCCCACCCAGGCTAGCGCTTCACGCCCTCATAGTTGTCCAGCGTATCCCGCGCAATTTCCCGCCCCAAGGCGATCAACTCCGGCGCCTTGTAGAACTCGAAGAACCGGCACACCCGCTTCGGCACGTTGATCAGCACATCCGGCGGATACCCGGCGATCTTGTACTGCGCCAACGACGTCTGCATCACCTCGAAGCTCTGGTTGATCAGGTCCAGCAGCGACGCCGGCCCCACGTTGTCGATGATGAACGAGCCGGTGGCCGACTTCGGTGCCCCTTCACGTTCCGGCGCTGCAGCCGGTTGCTGGCTCTCGGGGCTGGCCGCGTCGGCCAGCCACGGGTTGGGCGGCGCCAGGGCCTCGGCGACGATTTCCTGTTCGATACGCACCAGCTCCTCGGCGGGCTTGCGGCGAAACGGCAGGCGCGAGCCCAGCGAGCTGAGCAGGGCATCGAAGCGCATCTTGAAGGCTGCCGGGCGCTCGATCACCGGCAACTGGTATTGCTTCTGGTTGGTGGCGTTGAGGTTGACCGCGATAATCAGGTCGCAGTGGCTCGACACCACCGGCACGATCGGCAACGGGTTGAGAATACCGCCGTCGACCAGCATCCTGTTGCTCTGCATCACCGGGGTGAACAGGCTGGGAATGGCCGCTGAGGCACGCATGGCCTGGTGCAGGCAGCCTTCCTGGAACCAGATTTCCTGTTGGTTGGTCAGGTCCGTTGCCACCGCCGTGTAGGGGATACGCAGTTGCTCGATGTTCATGTCGCCAACGATCTTGCGAATTTGCCCGAACACCTTGTCGCCGCGAATGGCGCCGAGGCGAAAGCTCACATCGACCAGGCGCAACACGTCCAGGTAGTCCAGGCTCTCGATCCAGTTGCGGTAGTCGGCGAGCTTACCCGCGGCGTAGATCCCGCCAATCACCGCCCCCATCGAGCAGCCCGCCACGCAGGCTATGTCATACCCGCGCCGCTCGATTTCCTCGATCACGCCGATGTGGGCATAGCCGCGCGCGCCCCCCGATCCCAACACCAGTGCCACGCGTTTGCTCATGAATGTTCCCCCGGCTGATGTAACCCTCTTCCTACAATGCACCCATGGCCGCCTGTGCTTCAATGTAGACCGCGCTGAACTAAGCTGAGAGCATCTGCGCAAAGCTTTTCAGGCGCGGCACTTTTGCTTCGCCAATGCGTCGAACAGCCACTCTTCACTCTTTTGAGGTAACACCCATGAAAGCCTGGATCTGCCTTCCTCTGATTGCCCTGGCGCTGGCTGGCTGCGCGGGCAAGACGGCCTACCGTGACAGCTGCGCCTCTCAGCTGGACGCTGCCTGGAAGGAGCTGGACCTGGCCAAGGCCGAAGGCTTCGCCGGCACCGTCAGCTATTCCAAGGCGCTGTCGCTGCTGACCGGGGCCAAGACCCAGCAGCAGTTCGAAGGCTACGAGGGTTGCACCCGCAAGTCTGAGAAGGCCCGTTTCTACATTCGTGAATCCCGCGCAGGCCGTTGACCAGAGGGCACCCTATGTCTGCCATGCTCGATCATGTGGTTGCCCAGTTGCTGACCCTGCAGGTGCGCCTGTTGGCCTGTCGCGAACGTTTGGCGGCCGATACCGACAGTGAGGCGCTGCATGACCTGCGCATCAGCCTGCGGCGTTTGCGCAGCCTGTTGCGGCCTTTGCGTGGCTTGCCGGGGGTGGAGCAACTGGAGCATGCCGCCCAGTCGCTGGGCACCCTGACCACGCCGCTGCGCGACCGCGAGGTGCTGGCGGCGGAGTTGCTTGCTCGTGGCCAGGCAGAGGCCGGGCAGCGTCGCCTGCAGGGGCGTGCGGGCACCTTCGCCAGTGTAGCTGCCAGCCCGCAACTGACCCGGGTGCTGGCGATCGTCGATGCCTTTCCGTTGTTTCTGCGTGCGGCAGATCGCGAAGGGTTGGCCAGGTCGCTGGAGAAACGCATCGACAAGCGCCTGGTCAAGCAGTGGGCCAAGCTGGGTGAAGCCCTCAAGGACCCCGCGCATGACCGCCACCGCTTGCGCCTGCTGATCAAGCGGGCGCGCTATGGCGACGAGGAGTACCCGCAGCTCGACCATGCCGGCAAGCCGTTGCGGCGCCTGCTGAAGGCGGCCCAGGCTGACCTGGGCCATTGGCACGACCGCCTGCAATGGCTGCTGCAGGCACGCGATCATGCCGACCTTGCGCCCTGCAAGGTCGACTGGGAGCAGGAGCTGCATGAGGCTGAGCGCCAGTCCGACGCCACGTTGGAGGCGTTACAGGCGGCGCTGGCGCATCGCCAGCCCGGCAAATGACCGATATGCGGGCTGATCGATGTTGCTTTGCTGGCTAGTATGGGCAAACACCCATCGCTGCCCGCAGGAGCTGGCCCATGAATTTCGATCAACTGCTCGACGCCGTGCGGGCCCACCCCGAGGCAGTCAGCATTCCGCCAGATTGGGCCCAGGGGCGTGCGGCCTTTGGTGGCCTGATGGCTGCCATGGTCTTGGAGGCCATGCGCCTCAAACTCACTGACGACCGCCCGGTGCGCTCCCTGGCCATCAGCTTCGTCGCCCCGGCCGCCGCCGATGTGCCGACCCGCTTCGAGGTCGAGGTGCTGCGCGAGGGCAAGGCGGTGAGCACGCTGCTCGGGCGTGCCGTGCAGGATGGCCAGGTGGTGACCCTGGTGCAGGGCAACTTCGGGGCGGGCCGGCCTTCGGTGGTGCAGGTGCCAGCCTTGCCGGCCATGGAAATGAAGGCGCTTGAAGACGCCGCCCCTGAGTTGCCTCATATTCCCGGCGTCACCCCCGAATTCATGCGCCATGTGGCGTTGCGCTGGGCGGTGGGCGGGTTGCCGTTCAGTGGCAATGCATCGCGCCGGATGGGCGGTTGGGTGCGCTTGCGGGATGTGGCCCAGGTGCAGGTCAACGAGGCGCACCTGCTGGCCTTGGTCGATGCCTGGCCGCCGAGCCTGATGCCGTTTCTCAAACAGCCCGCTGCAGGCAGTACCCTGACCTGGACCATCGAGTTCATCCAGCCGGTGGCGCCGCTGACGACGGTGGACTGGTGCCGGTATTGCGTGGAAACCGAGCATGCCCGTGATGGCTATGGCCATGCTGCGGCTTCGCTGTGGACGGCGGAGGGGGAATTGCTGGCGCTGAGCCGGCAGACTGTGACGGTGTTTGCCTAGCTGTGTAGGAGCGGGCTTGCCCCGCGAACACCGGCGAAGCCGGTGCCATGCACTGCGCTGCCTGCTTCGCGGGTCAAGCCCGCTCCTACAGGGATTTTTAAATCAGCCAGTGGTGATTTTTCCGCCTAAGCATCTCCAGCGTTCAGTGACGATGCCTGTGCCGTTCCCGCCAGGCCTTCCACCACGACCCGCTCAACAAGAAGCGCGGAAAGGTGATGAACTGTTCGGTCAAAAGCCGCTGCACGGCATCCTTGCGGTTGGCGAACGGTTCCGGCTGTTCAGCCTCCAGGCGGTGCCCATGGCGCTGCAGGCCGAGCCCGGCGATCAGGGCAATGACGCCCACCGCGAACTGCCCCAGGTCCAGGCCGAACAGGCCCGACAACACCAACAGCGCGCCGAGGATGAACAGCGGCACGGCAATCAGGTGCAGCACCAGGTTGGTCGGGTGACGATGGTTGTGATGGTAGCCACGCCATTGCCAGGCGTGCAGGTTGGGCAGACGTTTGCTCATGGGCAATTCCTCGCGGTCATGCCCAAAGCTTAGTGCGGCCCCGGGGATGGGGCCAATCGAGGCTGGCTATGGTGACTATAGCTTCAGCTGGCCTATCACCTTGTTCAGCTCGCCGGCCAAGGTCGCCAGCTCGCTGCTGGTGGTGGCCGAGCCGACGGTTTGCTGCACGGTGTCTTCGGTGACGTCGCGGATGCTCACCACTGCGCGGTTCATTTCCTCGGCCACCTGGCTTTGCTGCTCGGCGGCCACGGCGATCTGGGTGTTGCTCTCGCGCATCTGCGCCACCGCATCGGTGATCTCGGCCAGGGCGGCGCCCGCTTCCTGGGCCTGCTTGACACAATCGTCGGCCTTGTACGAGCTCTCCTGCATGAACTCCACGGCATCGCGGGTGCCGGCCTGCAGGTCGGCGACCATGTGGGTGATTTCATCCGTGGAGGTTTGCACGCGCTTGGCCAGGTTACGCACCTCGTCGGCCACCACGGCGAAGCCACGGCCCAGGTCGCCGGCACGGGCCGCCTCGATGGCGGCGTTGAGGGCCAGCAGGTTGGTTTGCTCGGCGATGCTGTGGATGACCCCCACCACACCGTTGATCTTCTGGCTGTCCTCGGCCAGCTGGCGAATCATTTCGGCGGTTTGCTGCACGCCGCTGGACAGCCCGGCGATCGAGTCCTGCACGCGGCTGACCACGTGCTGGCCGCTGCCGGCCAGGGTGTCGGCTGTCTGCGACAGGTCGCGGGTGGCGCCGGCGTGCTGGGCGATATGGTGCACCGTGGCGGTCATCTCGTTGATGGCCGTGGCGGCCTGGTCGGTTTCGCTTTGCTGGCCGAGCATGCCGTGGCGCACGTCGTTCATGCTGGCTGCCAGGCGCGCGGCGCCCGAGTCGAGCTGCGCGGCGGTGTGGGCGACCGTGCTGACCACGCGGTGGTAGGTGGTCTGCATGGCGTTGAAGGCGCCGGCCATCTGGCCGACTTCGTCGCCGCAGGCCAGGGGCACGCGGGCCGACAGGTCGCCGGTTTTCTCCACGTGCAGCATCACATCCTTGAGGGTATTGAGCTGGCTGAGCAGGAAGCGGATCAGCAGTTGCGAGGCGCCGAGCATGGCCAGCATCAGGATCAGCACGCACACCGCATAGTTGCCGAAGCGTTCGAGGAACACTTGGCGCAGGCTCGGGGCCTGGGCCAGTACCGCCACCTGCTGGTCGCCGTGGCGCAGCACCTGGGCACCGTGCAACGGGTTGTCGCCGAGCAGGGTGCTGGCGGGCAGTTCGACCCAGCCCTGGGCGTTGCCCAGTGCATCCAGGCGCTCGCCGGCAAAGGTCGGCGTCTGGCCGGGTTGCCAGGCAATCACGTTGGCCTGGCGCGGCAGGGCTTGCCCGGCGGGCCAGGCCGCCAGCAGCTCGGCCTGGGCTCGCGCCTGGGCCTGGGCGGCTTCGATGCGGGCGCGTTGCTCCAGGTGCACGGCATACAGCACCAGCAGCAGGGTGGTGACGAAGGCCACCGCATTGACGGCCCAGAATTTGTACTTGAGGGAAATATTGCTAAGCCAGGCACCCATGGGTAGGTCTTCTCTGAGTTGAGCGGAAACAGTATTGGCAAGGTGCCATCATTGTGCCCGCTGCTTTGAGAAGCCGTCATGACATGGGTCAAGTTAACTGGAAGAAGGCCTTTGCCGTGGCGGTGGTATGGGCGGCGCAATGCTCCAGGCTTTCACCACGGTGCAGGGCCACTTCGCGCAGCACTTCACCGAGAAACGCCGGCTCGTTGCGACCATTTTTCGGTTTTGGCCGCAGGCTGCGTGGCAGCAGGTAGGGGGCATCGCTTTCCAGCATCAGCCGGCCTTCGGCGATGTTGCCCACCAGCGGGTGCAGGTGCGTGCCGCGGCGCTCGTCGCAGATCCAGCCGGTGATGCCGATGTGCAGGTCCATGTCCAGGTAGGCGAACAGCGCCTTGCGCTCGCCCGTGAAGCAGTGCACTACGGCGGCGGGCAGGTGGTCGCGGTATTCCTTGAGGATGGCCAGCAGCCGCTGGCTGGCGTCGCGTTCGTGCAGGAACACCGGCAGGCGCAGTTCGGCGGCCAGGGCCAATTGCGCTTCCAGGGCTTTTTCCTGCAGTGGGCGAGGGGAGAAGTCGCGGTTGAAGTCCAGGCCGCATTCGCCCACGGCGCGTACCCGGGTTTCAGCCAGCAGCTGGCGCAATTGCCGCTCGCTATTGCCATCCCAGGACGTGGCATCGTGGGGGTGCACCCCGGCGGTGGTGAACAGGTGCTGGCCGTCGCCGTCGAGTTGTTGGCATAACTCAAGGGCCTGTTCACTGACCGCAAGGCTGGTGCCGGTGAGCACCATCTGCGTCACGCCAGCCTCGATGGCGCGCTCGACGATGGCCGCCTGTTGGTCGTGAAAACTGCTGTTGGTCAGGTTGACGCCGATATCGATCAGTTGCATGGTGCTACCTCGTGCCGCGGGGCGGCCAGCATAGCAAAAAGCGTGATAATCGGAAAAACCAAGAACTTCAGCCGGTTGCCGAGGTCATTTACGGTCTTTTCGAGAAAATGCACGTCCCACCATGGCTGCCGCCCACCGACCACGGACACGAATCCGCATGCTGCGATACCTGGCGACCCTGCTGCTGATGCTTGGGCTGATGACCGTCGGTCCGGCCTTTGCACGCCTGCCAGGGCCGCAACAGGCCATGCCGGCGAGCAAGGCCCGTGACCTGGAGCAGATCCGCAGCAACAAGGTGCTGCGGGTGCTGGTCAACCAGAGCCGCAACAGCTCCGGGGAGATCAAGGGGGAGCCGGTGGGCATCGAGTACTACCGCCTGCGTGGCCTCGAACACTACCTCAACGCCCGCGCCGGTGACGGCCAGCAGATCCGCCTGAAGATCATTCCACGGGCCAAGGAACAGTTGCTTGGTGCCCTGCAGCGTGGGGAAGGCGACCTGGCCGCGCCCGGCGAATTGCTCGACCCGGCCGTGGTGGGTGCGGTCAGCAGCAGCGCGCCGGTGCTGGACCACGTGCCGTTGCTGCTGGTGGGGCAAAAGGGCGGGCGCAGCTATACCCGGGTCGAGCAGCTGTCTGGGCGCACCATCGCCTTGACCAGCGCCAGTGCTGCGGGCGCGGTGATCCAACAGATCAACCAGCAACTGGCCTTGCGCAAGCGCCCGCCCATCAAGATCGAGTGGGTCGATGCCACCCTGGCGGTGGAGGATGTGCTGGAGATGGTGCAGGCCGGCATCTACCCACTGACCGTGGTGGAGCGGCCGATTGCCCAGCGCTGGGCCCGGGTGATGCCCAAGCTGCGCCTGGACACCCGCCTGCAACTGGGCCAGCCGCAGGCCATGCGCTGGTATGTGCGGCGTGATGCGACGATGCTGCTGGCCACGGTCGACCGTTTCCTGCAGGGCTACCGGGCCCCGGAGAACCAGGATGCCGCCTTCGAGCGTATCTACCGGCGCCAGTACCGCGTGCACAACCCATTGGCGCACAAGGACCGCCAGCGCCTGAGTTCGCTGCGCCCGGTGCTGCAAAAGCATGGCGCGGCGCAGCAGATCGACTGGCTCAACCTGGCGGCGCTGGCGTTCAAGGAGTCCACCCTGGACCCTGCAGCGCGCGGCAGTGGCGGCGCCCACGGCCTGATGCAGATCACCCCGTCGGCGGCGCAGCGGGTTGGGGTGAGCAACACCGCCACGGTCGAGGGCAATGTCCAGGCCAGCGCACGTTACTTGGCGCTGATTCGCCGCAAGTTCTTCTCCAGCCCGCAGATCAACGAGCGTGAACGCATGGCGTTCGTGCTGGCCGCCTACAACCTTGGCCCGGAGCGAGTGCAGGCCATGCGCGCCGAGGCTCGCAAGCGCGGCCTCAACGGCAACCAGTGGTTCTTCCAGACCGAGCGGGTGGCCATGGAGCAGGTCGGCATGGGGCCGGTCAATTTCGTCAACAGCGTCAACAAGTACTTTTTGGCGTTCAACCGTGAACGCACGGCACTGGAGCGTGTGGCCAAACGCTGACAAATCGATTTTGTCGATTGTTATGTTGGGTTTTTTGCGATTTTCATATCTATCAGATTGATTATGATGACGCCCATCCCAACACAACTTCTCAGCTTCAAGGACGCTTCCCCATGAACAACGCAATCTCCAACATCCTTTCCACCCGCGCCGGCAGCGGCCTCAGCGTGATCCGTATCCTGGTGGGCGTGATCTTCATGGCCCACGGTGCCCAGAAGCTCTTTGGCCTGTTCGGCGGCTACGGCCTGGAAGGCACCGGCCAGTGGATGGAAAGCATCGGCCTGGCACCGGGCTACCTGATGGCGCTGTTGTCCGGCAGCGCCGAGTTCTTCGGCGGCCTGGCCCTGGTGATCGGCCTGCTGGCCCGCCCGGCGGCCCTGGCATTGAGCGTGACGCTGGTGGTGGCGATCTTCTCGGTGCACATCCATAACGGCCTGTTCATGTCCAACAATGGCTATGAGTTCGCCCTGGCCCTGCTGGCGGGCACCGTCGCGGTGATGATCGAAGGCGCCGGGCGCTTCTCCCTCGACCGCTTGATCGCTCGCTGAGCAGCAACACGCTGCACGTCGCAAACTGCAAGCCTCAAGCCGATCACTTTCAGCTTGGGGCTTGCAGCTTGCGGCGTGTCGCTCTAGCATACCGCCTGCGCCGATTTAAACAGCTACTTGCGGGGCGCGGGAAGGCTCCGATCGTGTGCCCTCCGAAATACCGCTAAAGCGCTGGTTCGGTGACGCCTCCCACCGCTGCCCAGCGGGATTCGCGAGGCGGAGAAAACCTCCATGAGTTGCCCACGTACCAGTGTCTGCTTGAGCCCATTGCCTGCCAGCCAGGCCTCCCGCACACCGCGCATCCTGCTCGGTGGCCAGCATCAGCCCACGCTCCTGCGCCATCTTGAAGGCTTGTCGCGCCGCAAGGGCCAGGCCCGCGCCTTTCTGATCCAGTTCGCCGAAGCCGGCTGCCACCTTGAACCCTACGCCAATGACCGTTTCGACCTGGCCGTCATCCAGGCGCCCGCGCGGGAAGATGCGGCGCGAGTGATTGGCCAGCTGACCCGCATCGCACGCCAGGGCCTGATTACCCGACGCTGAGGAGCGCGCCGTTGAGCACCAACATCATCACCCAGGAAGGCCACGAAGCCCTGAAGAAGGAGCTGGACCACCTGTGGCGGGTGTACCGCCCGGAAATTACCCAGAAGGTCACCTGGGCCGCGTCGCTGGGCGACCGCAGTGAGAACGCCGACTACCAGTACAACAAGAAGTTGCTGCGCGAGATCGACCGCCGGGTCCGCTACCTGCGCAAGCGCCTTGAGGACGTGAAGGTGGTGGCCTATTCGCCGCAGCAGGAAGGCAAGGTGTTTTTCGGGGCCTGGGTCGAGATCGAGAATGACGAGGGCGAGACGTTGAAGTTTCGCATCGTCGGGTATGACGAGATCTACGGGCGTAACGACTACATCTCGATCGACTCGCCCATGGCGCGGGCCTTGCTCAAGAAAGAAGAGGGCGACGAGGTGCTGGTGCGCACACCGACCGGGGAAGCGACCTGGTACGTGAACAGCATTCATTATGGCCAGTGAGTGTGTGTTGCCAGTGCCGGCCTCTTCGCGATACTAGGCCTACAGGAAATTGCGTTCCCGCCGTTGACGGTGAGCTGAATACCTGGGGCCGCTGCGCGCCCCATCGCGAGCTACGCTCGCTCCTACCAGGTCGGCGCGGCCTATGTCGGTAACCTCAACTCCGGGCCTCTTGGCGACACTATGCCCACAGGAAATCGCGTTCCCACCGTTGACGGTGAGCCCGGTAGGAGCGAGCGCAGCTCGCGATGGGCTGTAAAGCAGCCCCGGCGTGATGAGCCGCGAAGCTGAAAGCCTGGGCCGCTGCGCGCCCCATCGCGAGCTACGCTCGCGCCTACCAGGTCGGCGCAAACCCTCAACTTTCGCGCAACACCGCCAACGGGCTGGCATTCAACGCTCGCCGGGTGCCCAGCACCCCAGCCCCGCCCACCAGCAGCGCACCCACCAGCGGCAATACCAGCAACCACGGGTGCGGGCTCCACTGCAGGTCGAAGCCATAGCGGTACAACACCAGGGTAATCAGCTCGCAGCCCAGTGCCGCCAACGCGCCACTGGCAGCTCCCAGCAAGCCGAACTCGATCCGCCGCGCCCGCACCAGCAAGGGCCGCGCCGCGCCCAAGGCGCGCAACAGGGCGCCTTGGCGAATGCGTTCATCCAGCGTTGCCTGCAAGCCGGCAAACAACACCGCAAGCCCCGCTGCCAACACGAACAGCAGCACGTACTCCACCGCCAGGGTGACCTGGGCGAGGATGCTGCGCAGTTGGTCGAGCAGGGCATCCACCTGCAGGATGGTCACGGCCGGGAACGCCCTGGACAGCGCCACCACATCAAGGTCATGGCCCGGCGCCAGGTAGAAACTGGTCAGGTAGGTGGTCGGCAACCCCTGCAGGGTGCCGGGCTGGAAGATCATGTAGAAATTCGGCTGGAAGCTGTCCCAGTGCACGCTGCGCAGGCTGCTGACCTTGGCCTGGCGCTGCTCGCCACCGATGTCGAAGGTCAGCAGGTCGCCCAGTTGCAGTTTCAGGCTGTCGGCCAGTTGCGCCTCCACCGAAACGCCGGGAATGTCCTCGGCCCCCGGCAGTGCCTGCCACCAGCTGCCGGCAGTGATGCGGTTGCCCTCGGGCAGGTCGGCGGCCCAGGTCAGGCTGAGGTCGCGCTGCACCGCACGCTCGCCTGCCGAATCCTTGCTCACCAACTGCTGCACGGGTTCGCCGTTGATCTGCGTCAGCCGGCCGGGTGTAACGGGATACAGCGGCGCCGAACTGGCATTCACCTCGCGCAGGTGCTGGGCGAAGGGTTCGCGGTCATCGGGCAGGATGTTCAGGGCGAAGTGGTTGGGCGCGTCCTTGGGCAACTGCGCCTGCCAGGTGTCGAGCAGTTCTGCGCGCAGCAAGGCGACCAGGGCCATGGCCAGCAGGATCAGGCCGAACGCCAGGGCTTGCCCGGCGGCGGCGGTGGGATGGCGCAGCAGTTGGCCGAGGCCCAGGCGCCAGGTGAGCGGCGCACCGGCCAGCGCCTTGCGCAGGCTCTGCAGGCCAAGCAGCAGCAGGCCACCGAGCACTAGCGCAGCCACCAGGCCGCCGCCGAGCAGGGCGAACGTCAGCAGCAGGTCCAGGCTCAGGCGCCACATGATCAGGCCTAGGGCAAACAGGGCGGCGCCATACACCAGCCAACTGCTCGGCGGCACCGGCAGCAGGTCGCGGCGCAGTACCCGCAGCGGCGGCACCTGGCCCAAGGCGGCCAGCGGCGGCAAGGCGAAACCGGCCAGGGCGACCAGCCCGGTGGCCATTCCGGCCAGCGCGGGGAGCAGGCCGCCGGCGGGTACTTCGCTGGGCAGTAACCCTTGCAGCAGGCGGAACAGGCCCAGTTGCGCCAACCAGCCAAGCAGGGCGCCCGCCACGGCGGCGACCACGCCGAGCATGGCCAGCTGCAGGCAGTACAGGCCCAGTGCCTGGTGCCGTGACAGGCCCAGGCAGCGCAGCAGGGCACTGGCATCCAGGCGGCGCGCGGCGTAACGGCTGGCCGACAGGGCCACCGCCACCCCGGCCAGCAGTACGGCCACCAGGCTGGCCATGTTCAGGTAACGCTCGGCCTTGCCCAGGGCACCGCCGATCTGCCGGTTGCCGTCGCGGGTGTCGAGCAGGCGCTGGTTGGCCGCAAGCTTGCCCTCCAGGCCCTGGCGGTAGCGGGTAAGCGGCTGGGCATCGCCACGCCACAGGTCGCGGTAGCTGACCCGGCTGCCGGGCTGGATGACACCGGTGGCGGGCAGGTCGGCCAGGTTCATCATCACCCGGGGGGTCAGGCTGTAGAAGTTGTTGGCGCGGTCGGGCTCGTAGGTCAGTACGCGGCTCATGCGCAGGGTTTTCATGCCGACGTCGATGTTGTCGCCAACCTTCAGGCCAAGGGCGGCCAGCAGGCGGGGCTCGACCCAGGCTTCGCCCGGCGCCGGGCCACCGCCGGGCGCTTCCTGCCCATACGGGGCAGGGGCGCTGCGCACCTGGCCGCGCAATGGGTAGGCGCTGTCGGCGGCCTTGATGCTCGACAGCTGGATGCCGCTGTCACCGCCTACCACGCTGGTGAATTCCACCACCTGGGCATGGCGCAAGCCCAGGGCCAGGCCCGCACTGACCTGCTCGTCGCGGGCGGGCGCGCTACCTTGCAGTACCAGGTCGGCCCCCAGGAATTCGCTGGCGCGCAGCTGCATGGCGCCATTGAGGCGGGCGCCGAAGTAGCCGATGGCGGTGCTGGCGGCAACCGCCACCAGCAGCGCGAAGAACAGCACGCGCACTTCGCTGGCGCGGATGTCGCGCAGCAGCTGGCGCAGCGCCAGGCCGCACAGGCGGGACAGCGGCATGTGGGTCATCAGGCCTCCACCGGCGCCACCAGGCGCCCTGCGTCCAGGCGGATGTGCCGGCGGCAGCGCCGGGCCAGGCGTTCGTCATGGGTGACCAGCACCAGGGTGGTGCCGCGCTCCTTGTTCAGCTCGAACAACAGGTCGCTGATGCGCTCGCCGGTGTGGCTGTCGAGGTTGCCGGTGGGTTCGTCGGCGAACAGCACCGCCGGTTGTGCGGCAAAGGCGCGGGCAATGGCCACCCGCTGCTGCTCGCCGCCGGACAACTGGCGCGGCGTATGCGCCAGGCGCTTGCCCAGGCCCACGCGCTCCAGCAGGGTGCGGGCCTGCTCACGGGCGTCGCGGCGGCCATCGAGCTCCAGCGGCAGCATCACGTTTTCCAGGGCATTGAGGCTGTCGAGCAGCTGGAATGACTGGAACACGAAACCCACATGCTCGGCGCGCACCCGCGCCCGTTGGTCCTCGTCCAGCGGGCCGAGGTCGTGCCCGGCCAGGATCACCTGGCCGGCGCTGGGCCGGTCGAGGCCGGCAAGCAGGCCGAGCAGGGTCGACTTGCCCGAGCCCGAGGCGCCGACGATGGCCAGGCTGTCGCCCTGGGCCAGGTCGAGGGAAAGGGCGTGCAGGATGGTCAGGTCACCTTCCGCGCTGGGGACCACTTTGCTAAGGTTCTGCGCAACGAGAATGCTGGGGCCCATGGAGAATCCGATGCGAGTGTGGTGGTTGAGTGCCGGCCTGGCCCTGTATTGCCTGGCCCAGAGCGCGGCGGCGGGAACGTTGCTGGTTGTTGGCGATAGTATCAGCGCCGGTTTTGGCCTGGATAGCCGTCAGGGCTGGGTGTCACTGTTGCAGACCCGGCTCAAGGACGAAGGTTTCGACGATCAGGTCGTCAATGCCTCGATCAGTGGTGACACCAGTGCAGGTGGCCAGGCCCGGCTGCCGGCGCTGCTTGCAGCGCACAAGCCGAGCCTGGTGGTGTTGGAGCTGGGCGGCAACGATGGGCTGCGCGGCCAGCCCCCCGCGCAATTGCAACAAAATCTTGCGTCGATGATCGAGAGTGCGCGCGGCGCCGGTGCCAAGGTGCTGCTGCTGGGCATGCGCCTGCCGCCCAACTATGGGGTGCGCTACACCACTGCCTTTGCCCAGGTGTATGAACAACTGGCAGCGGAAAAACAGGTGCCGTTGGTGCCGTTTTTCCTTGAGGGGGTAGGTGGTGTGCCAGCGCTGATGCAGGCCGATGGCATCCACCCAGCCCAAGGTGCCCAGCAGCGCTTGTTGGAAAATGCCTGGCCGGCGATAAAACCCTTGCTGTGACGCTTTAAACGGGGGCAGCTTTCGGCTAAGGTTGCGCCCCCCGTTTCGAGTGCCCCCGATGCCGCGCCCTGCCTGGTCCTTGCATGCCTACCAATTGATCGAGCCCGATGAACAGCTCGACCTGTTCGCCTGCCAGGAAATTCGCGTTCACCTGGTCGCCCGTCAGCTCGAATTGGGCGTGCCGGTCGACCGTACCCTGTGTGGCGGCTTGTTGCCGGCGCAGCCGCGCTGGTCGGGGGTTGCGCGTGCCATCTACCGCGACGAGCGCCTGTGCGACCTGTGCCGGGCGATTCTCGATGCCCAGCGTCGCGGCATGCGGCCGGTCTGGCCGGAGCTGTAACGCGCCTGGCGCGGAACTACGCTCACCTTTCATCATCTGAAACGCATGGAAACCGCCAATGCCTCCCGCTGGCAGCGAGGCGGGTGTACAATCGTGCCTCTTGTCCCACCTTTCGAAGGATTTACCGGATGTTGCCGCGCTTTCCCGCCGTCACCCGTTGCCTGACCCTGGCCGCCATGCTGGCAGCAGGCCCCGCCGTTGCGCTGGAGCTGCCGCTGCCCCCTCCTGGTGAAGACGTCGTCGGCCAGGTTCACACGATCAAGGCCAAGTACGAAGACACCTTCGCCGACATCGGCACTGCCAACGACCTGGGCTACCTGGAAATGATCGCCGCCAACCCCGGCGTCGACCCCTGGTTGCCGGGCGCGGGCACCGAGATCATCCTGCCCACCCGCTACATCCTGCCACCGGGGCCGCGTGAAGGCGTGGTGATCAACCTGGCCGAGTACCGCCTGTACTACTACCCGAAAGGGCAGAACGTGGTGTACACCTTCCCGCTGGGCATTGGCCGTGAAGGTTGGGGTTCGCCCATCGCCAACACCAAGATCACCGCCAAGACGCCGAACCCCACCTGGACGCCGCCGGCTTCCATTCGCGCCGAGCACGCCGCCGATGGCGACATCCTCCCGGCCGTGGTGCCCGCGGGTCCCGACAACCCGCTGGGCCCGTTCAAGTTCACCCTGGGCGTGCCGGGCTACCTCATCCACGGGTCGAACAAGAAGTTCGGCATTGGCATGCGCACCAGCCATGGTTGCTTCCGCATGCTTAACAACAACGTGCTGGAGTTGTCGAAACTGGTGCCGGTCGGTACCCCGGTACGCATCATGAACGAGCCGTACAAGTTCGGTATCAGTGGCGGCAAGGTTTACCTGGAGGCGCATACGCCGCTGGACGACCAAGGCAACCCGTCGGTAGTCGATAAGCACACTGCCGTTATCAATGCCTTGCTCAAGCGTGAAGACCTCGCCAACAACCTGCGCATGAACTGGGACATGGTGCGTGACGTGGTGGCCGCCGAAGACGGCATGCCTGTGGAAATTGCCGTACCGGTCAATAATCCGGGTGCCGAAACTACCGTGTCGAGCATTCCTGCCGAACTGCAGTAAGGCGTTCTGCGACACACCTGGAGCCCGCTCAGGCGAACCGCCTGGGCGGGCTTCGTCGTGTGTGGGCAAGGGCTTTTCGGCAGGCAATAAAAAAGCCGACCCACAAGTGGGTCGGCTCCATAACAATCCGGGAGGATTATTACTTGCGGCTGGCTTTGTCCAGCATACGCAGAGCGCGCTCGTTGGCTTCGTCAGCAGTTTGCTGAGCCTTCTGAGCAGCGGCCAGAGCGTCGTCAGCCTTACGGTAGGCTTCGTCAGCACGGGCTTGAGCGCGAGCTGCTGCGTCTTCAGTCGCAGTCAGACGAGCTTCGGTTTCTTTGGATACGCTGCTGCAACCGGTAGCCAGAACTGCGGCCAGAGCCAGAGCAGAGAATTTCAGAACGTTGTTCATCGTGTTCCCCTTCAAGGACTTTCTATTAAATAGCCATCTCTCGGAAAAGAGAAACTGGCCGGCGTACATAGTACCCATTACTTGTAGTAAGTAAACTGACGGAGCGCAAGAACTGCAAAAAAATATGTTGCAAGGAGCGGTGGTCGACAGAAATTGTAGGGCAAATGTGAAAAAAGCGTGCGACGCTCGCAAGCGGTTGTAGTGCGGGAACTTTTTGTTGAACTAACGGTGACTTTAACTGTCCTTCGGCGTCTTAAGGTGCAGAACATCCGGCTGCTCTTGCCAGGTTGCCCAGCATCAAGCCGGGCGCGGGTTGGCGCTACTTTTTAAGCGTTGACTGCTTGAGTAATCCCGCTTGCGGTGCCTACTATTTGGGAGTGCCCGGCCCGGTCGAACGTTTGCCGTCGGCCCGGGGTCCAAGGGGCAAGAGGTGGCGTTGAGGTTCCTCCGCCGGATCAACCACCATCGGTTAAGGTAAGGGTCTGCCAAGAAGACCTGCGAGGAGTAGTGATGAGTGAAGCGCTGACCATCCACCATGACCAGGCCGGTCATCAGTTCGAGACCAACGTGGACGGTCATCGTGCCTACCTGACGTACATGGACCTGGGCAAGCAGACGCTGGATATCTATCGCACCTTCGTGCCCAACGCCCTGCGTGGCCGGGGGATCGCTGCAGCGTTGACTGAAAAGGCCCTGGAGTACGCTGAACAGATGGGTTACACGGTGATCCCTTCCTGCTCGTACGTGGAGCGCTACATGGAGCGCCAGCAGCGCCATTCAAGCAAGGCCTGAGCCGGCGCCCGCTCACACCAGACACAAAAACGCCGGGCAATGCCCGGCGTTTTCTTTGGCTGCACCCTTAGCTGCGCTTGCGCTGTGGCAGCACATCCTTGAGCTTGGCATGCATGCTGCGCAGGGTGTTCTCGGTAGCCGACCAGTCGATGCAGGCGTCGGTCACCGACACGCCGTACTGCAGTTCGTCGAGGTTCTTCGGAATCGACTGGCAGCCCCAGTTCAGGTGGCTTTCCACCATCAGGCCGATGATCGACTGGTTGCCTTCGAGGATCTGGTTGGCGACGTTCTCCATCACCAGCGGCTGCAGGGCCGGGTCCTTGTTGGAGTTGGCGTGGCTGCAGTCGACCATGATGTTGGCCTTGATCTTGGCCTTGGCCAGGTCTTGCTCGCACAGGGCGACGCTGACCGAATCGTAGTTAGGCTTGCCGTTGCCACCGCGCAGTACCACGTGGCCGTAAGGGTTGCCCTTGGTGGTGACGATCGACACGCCGCCTTCCTGGTTGATGCCGAGGAAGCGGTGCGGCTTGGACACCGACTGCAGGGCGTTGATGGCCACGGTCAGGCCGCCGTCGGTGCCGTTCTTGAAGCCAACGGCCGAGGACAGGCCCGAGGCCATCTCGCGGTGGGTTTGCGATTCGGTGGTGCGGGCGCCGATGGCCGACCAGCTGATCAGGTCCTGCAGGTACTGCGGGGAGATCGGGTCGAGTGCTTCGGTTGCGGTCGGCAGGCCCATTTCCGCCAGGTCCAGCAGCAGCTGGCGGCCGATATGCAGGCCGTCCTGGATCTTGAACGAGTCATCCAGGTACGGGTCGTTGATCAGGCCCTTCCAACCCACGGTGGTGCGTGGCTTCTCGAAGTACACGCGCATCACCAGGTACAGCGTGTCGGACACTTCCTCGGCCAGCACCTTCAGGCGCTCGGCGTATTCGTGGGCGGCCTTGATGTCGTGGATGGAGCAGGGGCCGACCACCACGAACAGGCGATGGTCCTTGCCATCGAGAATATTGCGCACCACTTCACGGCCGGCAGTTACGGTCTGCAGGGCCTTGGCGCTGAGGGGGATTTCCTTCTTGAGCTGATCGGGGGTGATCAAAGTCTCGTTGGAGGCAACGTTTAGGTCGTCGATCGGTAAATCAGCCATCGTGTTACTCGTCAGGTCACGGGTGCCGGCCGCCAGCAATCCCCGTGCGGCCCAGCAGCAAGAATGTTCGCAGCGGGGAGCGGAACCTTAGCGCGTTACAGGGGGCGCGACAATGGGCTTGGGCATGCGCAGATACACTTGCCGGTTCATCCCGGGGCGTGGAAGGGTGTAAAAAGGCCTGTCGACATTCCAAGGAGATTCGCATGACCCGTGGCAAACCTCGTATCGGCATTATTGGCAGTGGCGCCATCGGCGGCTTTTACGGGCTGATGCTGGCGCGTGCAGGGTTCGATGTGCACTTTCTGTTGCGCAGTGAATACGACGTGGTGCGCCAGCAGGGCTTGACGCTGGACAGCGCCGTGCACGGGCAACTGCAGATGCCGGTTCAGGCCTACGCCGGCGCGGCCGACATGCCGCCCTGCGACTGGCTGCTGGTGGGCGCCAAGGCCACCAGCAATGCCGAGCTGGCACCGCTTGTCAACCAGGCTGCGGCGGCCGATGCCAAGGTGGTGCTGCTGCAAAATGGCCTGGGTGTCGAGCAGCAGCTGCGCCCACGGTTGCGCAGCGACCTGCACCTGCTCGGCGGCCTGTGCTTCATCTGCGTCAACCGCCAGGCTCCTGGGGTCATTCGTCACCAGGCACTGGGTGCGGTCAACCTCGGTTACCACAGTGGCCCGGCGGGTGATGGCGGGGCGGCCATCGTCGAGCAGGGCGCAGGGCTTTTCCGCGCCGCGGGCATCGACTCCCAGGCCATGGCCAACCTGGGCCAGGCGCGCTGGCAGAAGCTGGTGTGGAATGTGCCCTACAACGGCTTGTCGGTGTTGCTCAATGCCAGTACCACGCCACTGATGGCCGATGCCGATAGCCGCGCGCTGATCCAGGCGCTGATGGCAGAAGTGGTGCAGGGCGCCGCCGCCTGTGGCCATGTGCTGCCCGAAGGCTATGCCGAGCACCTGTTCCGGGTCACCGAGCAGATGCCCGATTACTGGCCGAGCATGTACCACGACCACGCCCAGCAGCGCCCGTTGGAGCTTCAGGCGATCTATGCCGAGCCGCTGGCCCAGGCCCAGGCGGCCGGTTGCAGCCTGCCGCGCATGGCCATGCTGCACCAGGCACTGGCCTTTATCGACCGCGCCAACCGGCCTGGCTGAAACCGCTGCAGCCCGCGGCAGCAGTGCGCCGGACGGCAAAGCGTGGATCCGGCGCGCTGCTAAGCTCAAGCTTGCTCTGCCGCAGCGGCAGTCGAGGAGGTCGAATGATCCGCTCCATGCTGTACGCCACCGACCTCGGTGTGTACGCGCCCTTCGTCATGCAGCATGCCCTGACCCTGGCTCGCACGTTCAATGCCGAGCTGTACGTGATCCACGCGGTGGAGCCCATGGGGCAATTCGCCGAATCCCTTTTGCAGAGTTACCTCGACGAGCAGACCTTGGACGCGCTGCACAGCGAGGGTGTCAACACGGTGATGGCCAACATCGAGCAGCGGGTACTGGAGAACTTTCGCGATGAGCTGGGGGAGGATGCCGACCTGGCCCTGATAAAGGCGGTGCGGGTGCGTCAGGGCGACCCGGCGCAGGTGATTCTCGAACAGGCGCAGCGGCTGTGCGTCGACCTGTTGATCTTCGGCAGCCACAGTGCCGGGGCTGGGGTGGATGTGCCGCTGGGACGCACGGCGGTGCGCCTGCTGCAGCTGGCGCCCGTGCCGGTGTACATGGTGCCGCTCTCCCAGCACCTCGGGCGTAGGAAATCGTAAGGCTGTTTGTAGGAAATGTCGGAAGCGCGTGTAACAAAATAGTTCTAGTTTTATTTCGAGAACCACTAATATAGTTATATCTCGTCGCTGCCTGCTGCCGCTGACCTACCGCCGATTCGAGGGAAACCTATGAAGCTTCAACAACTGCGCTACATCTGGGAAGTAGCGCACCATGACCTCAACGTCTCCGCGACGGCGCAGAGCCTGTACACCTCGCAGCCGGGGATCAGCAAGCAGATCCGCTTGCTTGAGGATGAACTGGGTGTTGAGGTCTTTGCTCGCAGTGGCAAGCACCTGACCCGCGTAACCCCAGCCGGTGAGCGCATCATCACTACCGCTGGCGAGATCCTGCGCAAGGTCGAAAGCATCAAGCAGATCGCCCAGGAGTTCTCCAACGAGAAGAAGGGCACGCTGTCCATCGCCACCACCCACACCCAGGCGCGCTATGCCCTGCCGCCGGTGATCAGCAACTTCATCAAGCAGTACCCGGAAGTGGCCCTGCACATGCACCAGGGTTCGCCCATGCAGATCGCCGAGATGGCGGCTGACGGCACCGTCGATTTCGCCATCGCCACCGAAGCGCTGGAGCTGTTCGGCGACCTGATCATGATGCCGTGCTACAAGTGGAACCGCTGCGTGGTGGTGCCCCAGGGGCACCCGTTGGCCAAGCTGCCGAAGCTCACCCTGGAAGCAGTGGCCGAGTACCCGATCGTGACCTACGTGTTCGGTTTCACCGGCCGTTCGAAACTCGACGAAGCGTTCAACCACCGCGGCCTTACGCCGAAAGTGGTGTTCACCGCGGCCGACGCCGACGTGATCAAAACCTATGTGCGCCTGGGCCTGGGCGTGGGCATCGTGGCCAAGATGGCGGTCGACAGCAAGCTCGACAGCGACCTGGTGGCCCTGGATGCCAGTGAGCTGTTCGAAGCCAGCATCACCAAGATCGGCTTCCGTCGTGGCACGTTCCTGCGCGGCTTCATGTGCGATTTCATCGAGAAATTCGCCCCGCACCTGACCCGCGAAGTGATGGCCAAGGCCATTCAGTGCCATAACAAGCAAGAGCTCGAAGAGCTGTTCGAAGGCGTCGAACTGCCGGTGCATTAAAAGCACCGCGAGCTGCGCGGCCTCCTGTAGGAGCGAGCGCAGCTCGCGATGGCTGCAAGGCAGCCCGGCATAATCACTTGCGAAGCTGAAACCCTGGGGCCGCTGCGCGCCCCATCGCGAGCTACGCTCGCTCCTACCGGGGCGGCGGCGGCCTGGAAATGGCGGCAGCGGCCGAATCAGGCCTTGCTGATCAGGTTGCCAGCGTGCAGCCCGCATTCCTTCTGGGTCGACTCTTCCCACCACCAACGCCCTTCGCGCTCGTGCTGGTTCGGCAGTACTGGCCGGGTGCACGGCTCGCAGCCAATGCTGATGAAGCCACGTTCGTGCAGGCTGTTGTACGGCAGCTCCAGCATGCGGATGTAACCCCACACTTCCTCGCTGCTCATCTGCGCCAGCGGGTTGAATTTGTACAGGGTGCGTTCAGGGGTGGAAAACGCGCTGTCGATCTCCAGTGCGGCCACCTGGCTGCGGGTGCCCGGGCTCTGGTCGCGGCGCTGGCCGGTGGCCCAGGCGCTGACGGTGGCCAGCTTGCGGCGCAGTGGCTCGATCTTGCGAATGCCGCAGCACTCGCCGTGGCCGTCCTTGTAGAAGCTGAACAGGCCCTTGTCCTTGACGAACGGGTCGAGCTTGGCCCGGTCCGGGCTGAGAATCTCGATCGGCAGGTTGTACTGCTCGCGCACCTGGTCGATGAAGCGGTAGGTTTCCGGGTGCAGGCGGCCGGTGTCGAGGCTGAACACCTTGACCTGCTTGTTCAGCTTCCAGGCCATGTCCACCAGCACCACATCCTCGGCGCCGCTGAAGGAGATCCACAGGTCATCGCCGAAGTGTTCGAAGGCGAGCTTGAGGATGTCCTGTGGGGACTTGTTGGCGTAGGTCGCGGCCAGGGCGGCGACGTCGAAGGGTTGGCTCATCAGGCGGTTTCCATCTTGGCTGTGGCGCTGTGCGCTCGTAATGGGGTGATGGTAACAAAAAACGGCGGGGTAGACGGGCTGATCACAAGCCCTGCAAGGTCTCCATCAGCACCCGCACCTTGGCAATCGATTCCTCGTATTCGGCCTGCCAGTTCGAGTCGGCCACCACTGCGCCGCCGCCCCAGCAACTGACTTGGCCATCCTTCACCAGCAAGCTGCGGATGGCGATGGAGCTGTCCATCTCGCCACGCACGTCCACGTACAGCAGCGAGCCGCAGTACAACGCGCGGCGGGTGGGTTCCAGCTCGTCGATGATCTGCATGGCGCGAATTTTCGGCGCGCCAGTGATCGAGCCGCCGGGGAAGCTGTCGCCGATCAGGTCCAGGGCGTCTTTGTCGGCGGCCAGTTGGCCGGTGATGCTGCTCACCAGGTGGTGGACGTTGGGGTAGCTTTCCAGGCTGAACAGCTCTGGCACCTTCACCGAGCCGATCTCGCAGGTGCGGCCCAGGTCGTTGCGCAGCAGGTCGACGATCATCAGGTTTTCCGAACGGTCCTTGGCGCTGTGGCGCAGCTCCTGGGCATTGCGCGCGTCCTCGGCAGGGTCTGCCGAGCGTGGGCGGGTGCCCTTGATCGGGCGGGTTTCCACCTGGCCCTGGCTGACGCGAATGAAGCGCTCGGGGGAAAAGCTCAGCAGCGCGCTGCCGTCGGCCAGTTGCTGGAAGCCCGAGAATGGCGTTGGGCACGCCAGGCGCAGGGCCTGGTAGGCGTGCCACGGGTCGCCCTGGCAAGGCGCACGAAAGCGCTGGGTGAGGTTGATCTGGTAGCAGTCGCCGGCCTGGATGTAGCGCTGCACCTGGTCGAAGGCGGCCTGGTACTGCGCAGGTTGCAGGTCGCCGCGCATGGGCGCAAGCAGCTGGAACGGGCCGCATGGCGCGGTGTCGGCAGCCTCGAACAGGGCAATCAGGCGAGCCTGTTCGTCATGGCCGAGGCTTGGGTGGAACACCAGTTGGCTGGTGCCAAGCAGGTGGTCGGTGACCAGTGCCCAGGCATACAGGCCCAGCTGTGCATCGGGCAGGCCGAGGTCATCGACGGCCAGGCTTGGCAGCTGTTCCAGGCGGCGGCCGAAGTCGTAGCTGAGGTAGCCGATCAGGCCGCCGGCAAACGGCAGGTCGGTGCCGGCGGGCAGTTGCGCCGCACCCAGTTGCTGCAACCCTTCGCGCAGGCGCTGGAGGAAGGCTCGGCCTTGCTCGTCTGGGCCGGCTTGCAGCTGCTGCACGGGCCAGGCGCTGAGCAGGTCGAAGCGCCCGCGCGCGGCGCCGGGGCGGGCGCTGTCGAGCAGGATCGCGCCGGGGGCCTGGCGCAGGCGGGCGAAATAGGCGGCGGGGTCGGGCTGGTAGGGCAGGGGGTGAAGCGTACAGGTCGGCATCAGTGTGGACGGCGATGTAAAAGCGAGGAGGGCGATTGTAGACCTGCGAAGGAAATGCGCCTAGCCCTGTGGGAGCGGGTTCACTCGCGAACACCGGCGAAGCCGGTGTCATCTACCGCGTCGCCTGCTTCGCGGGGTAAGCCCGCTCCTACAAGAGCGGGCTTGCCCCGCGAAGGGGCCTGGGCAGGCCTAGCGCGGATGCACGTGCCCGAACAGGTTCTGGGTAACCCGCACCCGCTGCTCGGCATCTTCGGTAATACCATCCTTGGCCAGCGCCTCGATGTGCGCCTCGATGGCGTGGGTGCGCTGGGTCAGCCCGGTGTCGTTGGCAATCTGGATGTTCAGGCCTGGACGGGCGTTGAGTTCCAGAATCAACGGCCCCTTGTCCTGGTCCAGCACCATGTCGACACCGATGTAGCCCAACCCGCACAGCTCATAGCAGCCGGCGGCCAGCTTCATGAAGCCGTCCCAGTTCGGCAGTTGCACACCGTCCACCGCGTTGGTGGTGTCCGGGTGCTTGCTGATGATGTTGTTCAGCCAGGTGCCGCGCAGGGTCACGCCGGTGGCCAGGTCCACGCCCACGCCGATGGCGCCCTGGTGCAGGTTGGCCTTGCCGCCGGACTGGCGGGTGGGCAGGCGCAGCATGGCCATCACCGGGTAGCCCATCAGCACGATGATGCGGATGTCGGGTACGCCTTCGTAGCTGATGCTCTTGAAAATCTGGTCTGGCGTTACCCGGTATTCGATCAGCGCGCGGTCGCGGTGCCCGCCAAGGGAGTACAGGCCGGTGAGGATGCTCGACACCTGGTGTTCGATTTCCTCGTGGCTGATGATCTTGCCCGACACCGTGCGGTAGCGGTCCTCGAAGCGGTCGGCGATCACCAGGATGCCGTCACCGCCGGCGCCCTGGGCCGGCTTGATGACGAAGTCGTTGCGCCCGCCGATGATCTCGTCGAGCTTTTCGATCTGCTTCTCGGTTTCGATGATGCCGTACATTTCCGGCACATGGATGCCGGCTGCCAGTGCGCGTTCCTTGGTGATGATCTTGTCGTCGACGATCGGGTACAGGCTGCGCTTGTTGTACTTGAGCACATAGTCCGCGTTACGCCGGTTGATCCCCATGATGCCCCGGGCCTCCAGGGCTTTCCACGTCTTGATCAGGCCAAACATCAGGCGTCAGCCTTCTTCAGGAATGCCTTGAAGCGCACGAGCTCGGTCAGGCGGTAACCGCGGTAGCGGCCCATCGCCAGCATGAAGCCCACCAGCACCAGCAACACCGCCGGGAAGGTGAACACGAAGTACACCAGCTCCGGCACCATCATCAGCAGGTGTGCCAGGGAGGCGGCGAACAGGGTGCCGATCGCCACTTTCATGGCATGGCCGCCGCCGCGCTCTTCCCAGGTGATCGACAGGCGTTCGATGGTCATGGTCAGAATCACCATCGGGAACAACGCCACCGACAGGCCGCGCTCCAGGCCCAGCTTGTGGCTGAACAGGCTGATGGCGGCAATCAGTACCACGACGAAGGTCAGCACCACCGACAGGCGCGGCAGCATCTGCAGCTTCAGGTGTTCCAGGTACGAGCGTAGCGACAGGCCCAGCGCCGTGATTACCGTGAACAGCACGATGCCGAAGCCCAACTGGGTTTCGCGGAAGGCCAGGGCGATCAGCACCGGGGTGAAGGTGCCGAGGGTCTGGATGCCGATGAGGTTGCGCAGAATCAGGATTACCAGCACGCCGATCGGGATCATCACCATGATCATGAAGGTTTGCTGGGTTTGCAGCGGCAGGCCGTACAGCGAGTATTCGAGGAAGTCGGCGTCGGTGTTCTCGTCGGTCAGCTTGGCCAGGCGGATGGCGTTCATCTCGCTGTTGTTCATGCTGAAGGTGACGTTGGCTTTCTTGCCGCCATCGACGGTGATCAGGTTGTCGTCACCGGTCCACCACAGCAGGCGGTCAGCTGGCAGGCCCTGCTCGCCGGTGTCGGGGTTGAAGTACAGCCAGTCGCTGCCATTGAAGCTGCGCAGCCACAGTTCGGGGGTTTGCGGGGTGTCGGCCACCAGGCGAATGGTGTGGACCTTTTCCATCGGCACATGGGCAATCGACAACAGCAGGTCGATGACCTGGGCTTTCTTCATCGGCGACGTGTCGCCGGCCAGCAGCAGCTTGGCGTTGTCGTCGTTGAGGTTGTTGACCCGCTTGATCGTCTCGCTGACAAAGGTTTCGACGTCGGCCGAATGCTGGCGGATCGGCGCCATCAGGGCTTCGGCGGCGATCTTCTCGGGGCCGTCGATGGCCAGGCTGTCACGGAAGGTTGGGCCCTTGACGGTGGATTTTTCGTTGCTGTAGCGCTTGGTCAGCACCAGGCGGTAGTACAGGGTCTGGTTGCCACTGACCCGGCGCGCCGACCAGGTGACCTTGCGGTTGCCATCCACGCGGTTGACGCTGACCCCGTAGTTGTTGGAGATGAAGCTCTCGTTGAGGCTGACGTAGTCACGGTTCAGCGGCGGCACGAACATCTGGATCTTGACCGGGTCCTTGCTGCTGGCGACGAACTCGACCTTGGCGTCGATGTTCCACAGGTCGTCGGTTTCGTCTTCGGTCACCGGAATGCCGAGAACGAAGATCTGATAAGCCGTGACCGCCACGCCGAGCAACACCAGCACGGTGATCAGAACTTTCAGATGGAGGGTAAGAGAGCGCATCGGGATTACTCTGCTTTGGGAGCGTCGGTGGCACAGGCAGGTTTGCCGGCCGCGTATTTAAGGCTTGGGTCGACCAGCGCGTCGAAGTGCTTGAGCGCCTCGGAGCCGATCAGCAGCGGGAACTGGAATGCGCTGCGGTCGGTGAGGTTGACTTCGATGGTGCGCAGGGCCTGGCCCATGCAGATTTCAAGTTCGATGACCGGGCGTGCGGTGTAGGCCTTGCCCGACTCCACATCGTAGTCGCCGGCGCGGCGCTTGATCTTGCTCACTCGCGCCAGGGGCCGTTCGATGGGGTGTGAATGGGCGGCGTCGATGGCCAGGTAGAAGCGCACCCAGCTTTCGCCGTTGCGCTTGAAACGCTTGATATCGCGGGCGCTGAGCGATGCAGTCTTGGCGCCGGTGTCGAGCTTGGCGGCGACCTCAAGGTCCAGGTCGCCAAGCCGGGCGTATTCATTCAGACCGTACACGGTCTTGCTCGCCGCCTGGCCAAGGGCCGGCAGCAGCGTTAGGCATAACAGCAATAAAACGGGTGTAAGTCTCATAGTCCTGGCGCGGTGCTGTGCAAGGTTCGGGGCAAGGCGACTGGCAACTGCTGCGCAAGCTTCCTCGTTCATCTGTCAACAACATGAATTGATGACAAATACACTATCCATACTCCGTAGGAGGCGCGGCATTCTATCACGGCGGTGCCTTGACGCCAGCGCGTCGCGATCTGACAACGCCAGCGTTGGGTAAGTTCGTTCTTAGACGATTGTCGACAATGTTCATTTTGTCTTTGACTGAAATCCTTTGATTCGCTAGTTTTGGCTTAAGCGATCGTAAAGGTGTCGACAATATGCTGGACCTTTCCACCCCCAGCCCAGCAGCATCAGACGAAACGGAAACCTTGTCCGAGCATGTTTTCCGTTCCATCCAGGCCGCCATCGTCAGGGGCGACATCGCCCCCGGCAGCAAGATCTCCGAGCCTGAGCTGGCGCGCACCTACGGCATCAGCCGTGGCCCGCTGCGTGAGGCCATCCACCGCCTGGAAGGCCAGCGCCTGCTGGTGCGGGTGCCGCATGTGGGCGCGCGGGTGGTGTCGCTCAACCATGCCGAGCTGATCGAGCTGTATGAAATTCGCGAATCCCTGGAAGGCATGGCCTGCCGCCTGGCCGCCGAGCGCATGAGCCAGGCCGACATCGACGAGCTGCGCCGGGTGCTCGATACCCATGAGCGCGATGCCGCGTTCCAGGCCGGGTTGGGGTACTACCAGCAGGAAGGCGATTACGACTTCCATTACCGGATCATCCAGGGCAGCGGCAACCAGACCCTGGTCAAGATGCTCTGCGGCGAGCTGTACCAGCTGGTGCGCATGTACCGCATTCAGTTCTCCGCCACGCCCAACCGCCCACGCCAGGCATTTGCCGAGCACCATCGCATTCTTGATGCCATCGATGCCCGTGACGGCGAGCTGGCCGAACTCCTGATGCGCCGCCACATCGGCGCCTCAAAGCGCAATATCGAGCGTCACTACCTGGACGCCAACAACAACAGCCCACGAGGTGAGAAATGACTGTGAAGAGCACACCCGGCCAGCGTTTTCGCGATGCCGTTGCCGCCGAGCACCCGCTGCAGGTGGTTGGCGCGATCAATGCCAACCACGCCCTGCTGGCCAAGCGCGCTGGTTTCAAGGCCATCTACCTGTCTGGTGGCGGGGTGGCGGCGGGGTCGCTGGGCCTGCCTGACCTGGGCATCAGCAACCTGGATGACGTGCTGACCGACGTGCGCCGCATCACCGACGTTTGCGACCTGCCGTTGCTGGTGGATGTCGACACAGGCTTTGGCGCCTCGGCGTTCAACGTTGCCCGCACGGTGCGCTCGATGAGCAAGTTCGGCGCGGCCGCCATCCATATCGAGGACCAGGTGGGGGCCAAGCGCTGTGGCCACCGGCCGAACAAGGAAATCGTCTCGCAGCAGGAGATGGTCGACCGTATCAAGGCGGCGGTGGATGCCCGCAGCGACGACAGCTTCGTGATCATGGCGCGTACCGATGCGCTGGCGGTGGAAGGCCTGAACGCCGCCCTGGACCGTGCGGCGGCGTGCATCGAGGCCGGTGCCGACATGATCTTCCCGGAAGCCATTACCGAGCTTTCGATGTACAAGACCTTCGCCGACCGGGTGAAGGCGCCGATTCTGGCCAACATCACCGAGTTCGGCGCCACGCCGCTGTACACCACCGAAGAGTTGGCGTCGGTCGACGTGTCGCTGGTGCTGTACCCGCTGTCGGCGTTCCGCGCCATGAACAAGGCGGCCGAGAATGTCTACACCGCGCTGCGCCGTGACGGTACGCAAAAGAACGTGATCGACACCATGCAAACCCGCATGGAGCTCTACGATGCCATCGGCTACCACGCCTTCGAGCAGAGCCTCGATGCGTTGTTTGCCCAGAAAAAGGCTTGAACCAGTGCCGGCCTTTTCGCGGGGCAAGCCCGCTCCTACACAGAGCGTGACCGCGTCGCACTCCCTGTAGGAGCGGGCTTGCCCCGCGAAGAGGCCGGCCCAGGCAACCCCGATTAGCCCGTTTTCCATAACAAATTCAAGAAAGGAGAAACACCATGGCCGAAGCAAAAGTACTCAGTGGCGCAGGCCTGCGCGGCCAGGTGGCCGGCCAGACCGCGCTGTCCACCGTCGGCCAGGCCGGTGCCGGCCTGACCTACCGCGGCTACGACGTGCGTGACCTGGCCGCCGGCGCCGAATTCGAGGAAGTCGCCTACCTGCTGCTTTACGGCGAACTGCCGGGCAAGGCGGAACTGGCCGACTACAAGCGCAAGCTCAAGGGCCTGCGCGACCTGCCCCAGGCATTGAAGGAAGTGCTTGAGCGCATTCCCCGCGATGCCCACCCGATGGACGTGATGCGCACCGGCTGTTCGGTACTCGGCACCCTGGAGCCAGAGCTCACCTTCGAGCAGCAGCGCGACAAGACCGACCGCCTGCTGGCGCTGTTCCCGGCGGTGATGTGCTACTGGTACCGCTTCACCCACCATGGCGTGCGCATCGATTGCACCAGCGACGAAGACACCCTCGGCGGCCACTTCCTGCACCTGCTGCATGGCAAGCCGCCGAGCGCGCTGCACGTCAAGGTGATGAACGTGTCGCTGATCCTGTACGCCGAGCACGAATTCAACGCCTCGACCTTCACCGCGCGGGTGTGCGCCTCGACCTTGTCCGACCTTTACTCCTGCGTCACCGCCGCCATCGGCTCGCTGCGTGGCCCGCTGCACGGCGGCGCCAACGAGGCGGCGATGGAACTGATCGAGCGCTTCCAGAGCCCACAGGAAGCCACTGCCGAGCTGCTGCGCATGCTGGAGCGCAAGGACAAGATCATGGGCTTTGGCCATGCCATCTACAAAGAGTCCGACCCGCGCAACGAGGTGATCAAGGGCTGGTCGAAACAGCTGGCCGACGAGGTGGGGGACACCGTGCTGTACCCGGTTTCCGAGGCCATCGACAAAACCATGTGGGAGCAGAAGCGCCTGTTCCCCAACGCCGATTTCTACCATGCCTCGGCTTACCACTTCATGGGTATCCCGACCAAGCTGTTCACCCCGATCTTCGTTTGTTCGCGCCTGACCGGCTGGGCTGCGCACGTGTTTGAGCAGCGCGCCAATAACCGCATCATCCGCCCCAGCGCCGAGTACGTTGGCGTAGAGCAGCGCCAGTTCGTGCCGATCGAGCAACGCTGACAGTGTAGGAGCAGGCTTGCCTGCGATTACGTTCGCAGCACCTGCACGGATGCCAGATATGGCGCCATCGCAGGCAAGCCTGCTCCTACAACGTGGCAACCTAACCGTGACCGAGCCTGATAACGATATGAACAGCGCATACCGCAAACCCCTGCCAGGCACCGCCCTGGACTATTTCGACGCCCGCGCCGCCGTCGAGGCGATCAAGCCCGGCGCCTACGATGGCCTGCCGTACACCTCCCGCGTGCTCGCCGAAAACCTGGTGCGCCGCTGCGACCCGGCGACCCTCGATGCCTCCCTGGGCCAGCTGATCGAGCGCAAGCGCGACCTCGACTTCCCGTGGTTCCCGGCCCGCGTGGTGTGCCACGACATCCTAGGCCAAACCGCGCTGGTGGACCTTGCCGGCCTGCGCGATGCCATCGCCGACAAGGGCGGCGACCCGGCGCAGGTGAACCCGGTAGTGCCGGTGCAGTTGATCGTCGACCATTCCCTGGCCGTGGAGTGCGGCGGCTTCGACCCACAGGCGTTCGACAAGAACCGCGCCATCGAAGACCGCCGTAACGAGGACCGTTTCCACTTCATCAACTGGACCAAGAAGGCCTTCAAGAACGTCGATGTAATCCAGCCTGGCAACGGCATCATGCACCAGATCAACCTGGAGAAGATGTCGCCGGTGATTCACGCCGAGCGCGGCGTGGCCTACCCCGACACCTGCGTCGGTACCGACAGCCACACCCCGCATGTCGATGCCCTGGGCGTGATCGCCATTGGCGTCGGCGGCCTGGAAGCTGAAAACGTCATGCTCGGCCGCGCCTCGTGGATGCGCCTGCCGGAAATCGTCGGCGTCGAGCTGACCGGCAAGCTGGCACCGAACATCACCGCCACCGACCTGGTGCTGGCCCTGACTGAATTCCTGCGCAAGCAGAAAGTGGTCGGCGCCTACCTCGAATTCCATGGCGAAGGTGCGCGCGCCCTGACCCTGGGCGACCGTGCCACCGTCTCCAACATGGCCCCGGAATACGGTGCCACCGCTGCGATGTTCGCCATCGACCAGCAGACCATTGATTACCTCAAGCTGACCGGCCGCGACGACCAGCAGGTGCAGCTGGTGGAGACCTACGCCAAGGCCGCCGGCCTGTGGGCCGACAGCCTGGTCAAGGCCGAGTACGAACGCACCCTGAGTTTCGACCTGTCGAGCGTGGTGCGTAACATGGCCGGCCCGTCTAACCCGCACGCCCGCGTCGCCACCAGCGACCTGGCGGCCAAGGGCATTGCCGGTGCCTGGGATGACGTGCCGGGGCAGATGCCCGATGGTGCGGTGATCATTGCCGCCATCACCAGTTGCACCAACACCAGCAACCCGCGCAACGTGATTGCTGCCGGCCTGATTGCGCGTAATGCCAACAAGCTTGGGCTGGCCCGCAAGCCGTGGGTCAAGTCGTCGCTGGCACCTGGCTCCAAGGCGGTGCAGCTGTACCTGGAAGAGGCGGGCCTGGAGAAAGAGCTGGAACAGCTCGGCTTTGGCATCGTCGCTTTCGCCTGCACCACCTGCAACGGCATGTCTGGCGCGCTGGACCCGGTGATCCAGCAGGAAATCATCGACCGCGACCTGTACGCCACCGCCGTGCTCTCGGGCAACCGCAACTTCGACGGGCGCATTCACCCCTATGCCAAGCAGGCGTTCCTCGCCTCGCCGCCGCTGGTGGTGGCCTACGCCATTGCCGGCACCATCCGCTTCGATATCGAAAAGGACGTGCTGGGCGTCGTCGATGGCAAGGAAATCCGCCTCAAGGACATCTGGCCGAGCGACGAGGAAATCGACGCGGTCGTGCGGGCAGCGGTCAAGCCGGAGCAGTTCCGCAAGGTGTACATCCCGATGTTTGCCATCGAGGAAGACCGTGGGCCGAAAGTTGCGCCACTGTATGACTGGCGCCCGATGAGCACCTACATCCGCCGCCCGCCGTACTGGGAAGGCGCCCTGGCCGGCGAGCGCACCCTGCGCGGCATGCGCCCGCTGGCGGTGCTGCCGGACAACATCACCACCGACCACCTGTCGCCGTCCAACGCTATCCTGCTCGACAGCGCCGCTGGCGAATACCTGGCGAAGATGGGCCTGCCGGAAGAGGACTTCAACTCCTACGCCACTCACCGCGGCGACCACCTGACCGCCCAGCGCGCCACCTTCGCCAACCCCAAGCTGTTCAACGAGATGGTGCGCAAGGACGATGGCGGCGTGAAGCAAGGGTCGCTGGCGCGCATCGAGCCGGAAGGGCAGGTGACTCGCATGTGGGAGGCCATCGAAACCTACATGCAACGCAAGCAGCCGCTGATTATCGTGGCCGGTGCCGACTACGGCCAGGGTTCGTCCCGGGACTGGGCAGCCAAGGGCGTGCGCCTGGCCGGGGTGGAGGCGATCGTGGCCGAAGGCTTCGAGCGCATTCACCGCACCAACCTGGTGGGTATGGGCGTGCTGCCGCTGGAGTTCAAGCCCGGGACCGACCGCAACACCTTGGGCCTGGACGGCAGCGAGACTTATGACGTGCTTGGCAAGCGCAAGCCACGGGCGACCTTGACCCTGGTGGTGACCCGGCGTAATGGCGAGCGCGTAGAGGTGCCGGTGACCTGCCGCCTGGACACGGCCGAAGAGGTGTCGATCTACGAGGCGGGGGGCGTTTTGCAGCGCTTTGCCCAGGACTTCCTGGAAGCGACCGCGTAGTTGCAGGGGGCTGCTGGGCAGCCCATTCGCGGGGCAAGCCCGCTCTTGTAGGAGCGGGCTTGCCCCGCGAATGGGTCGCAAAGCGGCCCCAGGGATATTCGCTTTTCATACAGGACAGCACAGCCATGGCACATGCACCTCAAATCAAGATCCCTGCCACCTACATGCGCGGCGGCACCAGCAAAGGCGTGTTCTTCCGCCTGCAAGACCTGCCCGAAGCGGCCCAGGCCCCAGGCCCGGCCCGCGACGCGCTGCTGCTGCGGGTAATCGGCAGCCCCGACCCCTACGCCAAGCAGATCGACGGCATGGGTGGCGCCACCTCCAGCACCAGCAAGACGGTCATCCTGGCCCACAGCCTCAAGGCCGGCCACGATGTCGACTACCTGTTCGGCCAGGTCGCCATCGACAAGGCTTTCGTCGACTGGAGCGGCAACTGCGGCAACCTTTCCGCCGCCGTCGGTTCGTTCGCCATCAGCAACGGCCTGGTCGACCCGGCGCGCATCCCGCGCAACGGTATCGCCACCGTGCGCATCTGGCAGGCCAATATCGGCAAGACCATCATCGCCCATGTGCCGATCACCGACGGCCAAGTGCAGGAAACTGGTGACTTCGAACTCGATGGCGTCACCTTCCCGGCCGCCGAAGTGCAGCTTGAATTCCTCGACCCGGCTGCCGACGAAGACGGCGACGGCGGCGCGATGTTTCCCACCGGTAACCTGGTGGATGACCTGGCAGTGCCAGGCGTCGGCACCTTCAAGGCGACCCTGATCAACGCCGGGATTCCCACCGTGTTCGTCAATGCCGCCGACATCGGCTACACCGGCACCGAGCTGCAGGACGCGATCAACGGCGACCCGCAGGCATTGCAGCGCTTCGAGGCCATTCGGGCCTACGGCGCCGTGCGCATGGGCCTGATCGAACACATCGACCAGGCCGCCGGGCGTCAGCACACGCCGAAGGTGGCCTTCGTCGCGCCGCCGAGCGCCTACACTGCCTCCAGTGGCAAGGCCGTCGCGGCTGGCGACATCGACCTGCTGGTGCGCGCGTTGTCCATGGGCAAGCTGCACCACGCGATGATGGGCACCGCCGCCGTGGCAATTGGCACCGCTGCCGCCATTCCGGGCACGTTGGTCAACCTCGCCGCGGGTGGTGGGGAGCGCAGTGCGGTGCGGTTCGGGCACCCGTCCGGCACCTTGCGGGTTGGCGCCGAGGCGCAGCAGGTGGATGGCGAGTGGACGGTGACCAAGGCAATCATGAGCCGCAGTGCTCGCGTGCTGATGGAAGGCTGGGTTCGCGTGCCCGGCGACAGCTTCTAACGCACCCCAGGCGCTCGGCTTTCGTTAGTGGGGGCCGCTTTGCGGCCCTTCGCAGGCAAGCCTGCTCCTACACACCGCACCTGTAGGTGCGGGCTTGCCTGCGAAGGGTTGCAAGGCAGCTCCATTCACAGGAGCAGGCTATGAGCGCCAATGTGGACCTGAACGACCGCCCGGACTACGACCGGGTGCTGCAAACCCTCGCCGACTACGCCCTGACCTACCGGGTCGAATCCAGCGAGGCGCTGGACACCGCACGCAATTGCCTGATGGACACCCTTGGCTGTGGCCTCCTGGCCCTGCGCTTTCCTGAATGCACCAAGCTGCTCGGCCCCCTGGTGGAAGGCACGGTGGTGCCCAACGGCGCCCGCGTCCCCGGCACCGCCTACCGCCTGGACCCGGTCAAGGCCGCCTGGGACATCGGCTGCACGGTGCGCTGGCTGGACTACAACGACACCTGGCTGGCTGCCGAATGGGCGCACCCCTCGGACAACCTCGGCGGCATCCTTGCCGTTGCCGATCACCTGTCGCAAAAGCGCGTGAGCAGCGGCGAAGCACCGCTGCTGATGCGCGATGTGCTCGAAGCCATGGTCATGGCCCACGAGATCCAGGGCGTGCTGGCGCTGGAAAATGCCTTCAACCGGGTGGGCCTGGACCACGTGATCCTGGTCAAAGTCGCCTCCACGGCGGTGTGTGCCCGGCTGATGGGCGCCAACCGCGAGCAGATGCTCTCAGCCTTGTCCCACGCCTTCGTCGATGGCCAGGCGCTGCGCACGTACCGCCATGCGCCCAATGCCGGCTCGCGCAAGTCGTGGGCGGCGGGCGATGCTTCCAGCCGGGGCGTACGCCTGGCCGATATTGCCCTGCGTGGCGAAATGGGTGTGCCGGGGGTGCTGACCGCGCCGCAGTGGGGCTTTT
The DNA here is from genome assembly GCF_011752535.1 of Pantoea sp. Tr-811. Taxonomy (NCBI): domain Bacteria; kingdom Pseudomonadati; phylum Pseudomonadota; class Gammaproteobacteria; order Enterobacterales; family Erwiniaceae; genus Pantoea; species Pantoea sp. Tr-811. The sequence continues at coordinate 152,210 of NZ_VWXJ01000005.1, read as the reverse complement.
ACGAGGTGTCGTTCAGCCACACCAACAAGGACCTGGCGCTCAAGCCTGCCGGCCAGTACGAGCTGCGCCTGCCGCAGGCGCTGGCCAGCTATGTGATGGAGAACGTGCTGTTCAAGGTCAGCTTCCCAGCCGAATTCCATGCCCAGACCGCCTGCGAGGCGGCCATTGCCTTGCACCCGCTGGTGCGCAACCGCCTGCATGAGGTTGACCGTATCGTCATCACCACCCAGGAGTCGGCGATTCGTATCATTTCCAAGAGCGGCCCGTTGGCCAATGCCGCCGACCGCGATCATTGCCTGCAGTACATGGTGGCGGTGCCGCTGATTTTCGGGGCTTTGGTGGCTGAGCATTACGAGGATGCCTTCCATGCCAACCACCCCAGCATTGACCGCTTGCGCGAAAAAATGGAAGTGGTCGAAGACCCGCGCTTCAGCCGCGAGTACCTGGAAGCGGACAAGCGCTCGATCGCCAACGCAGTGCAAGTGTTCTTCAAGGATGGCAGCAGCACCGAGCAGGTGTTGGTGGAGTACCCGGTAGGCCACCGGCGGCGGCGCGGGGAGGGCATACCGTTGCTGGAGGCCAAGTTCAGGGGCAACCTGGCGACGCGGTTTGCGCGGCAGCGGTGCGAGCAGATTTTCGCCTTGTGCAAAAACCAGCAGGCGCTGGAGCAGACGCCCGTGCACAGGTTTGTGGAGCTGTTTGTGCTGTGAAAAATCGCGAGCTACGCTCGCTCCTACAGGATTGACGCAGGCCTGGTAGGAGCGAGCGCAGCTCGCGATGCGCCGCTCATCTATCAGGTACAAAAAAGCCCCGGCATCACTGCCGGGGCTTTTGTCTACAACCTACAACTGAAGCTTACGCCTGAACCACTGGGATCTTGGCGTTGGCCGCCGCTTCGCGGAACTCGGCGATCTGGTCGAAGCTCAGGTAGCGGTAAACGTCGGCAGCCATGCTGTCGATGTCCTTGGCGTACTGCATGTACTCCTCGACGGTCGGCAGCTTGCCGATGATCGAAGCGACCGCGGCCAGCTCGGCCGAAGCCAGGTACACGTTGGTCGCGTCGCCCAGGCGGTTCGGGAAGTTACGGGTCGAGGTGGAAACCACGGTCGAACCGGTCTGCACACGTGCCTGGTTACCCATGCACAGCGAGCAGCCTGGCATTTCCATGCGCGCACCGGCCTTGCCGTAGATGCCGTAGTAGCCTTCTTCGGTCAGCTGGTGGGCGTCCATCTTGGTTGGCGGGGCCAGCCACAGGCGGGTTGGGATGCCACCCTTGACCTTGTCCAGCAGCTTGCCGGCGGCGCGGAAGTGGCCGATGTTGGTCATGCACGAACCGATGAACACTTCGTCGATCTTCTCGCCCTGTACCGAGGACAGCAGGCGGGCATCGTCCGGGTCGTTCGGCGCGCAGAGCACAGGCTCCTTGACGTCGGCCAGGTCGATTTCGATGATCTCGGCGTATTCGGCATCGGCGTCGGCCGACAGCAGCTCAGGCTTGGCCAGCCAGGCTTCCATGGCCTGGGCGCGGCGCTCCAGGGTGCGGGCATCGCCGTAGCCTTCGCCGATCATCCAGCGCAGCAGGGTGATGTTCGACTGCAGGTACTCGGCGATGGCCTTTTCCGGCAGCTTGATGGTGCAACCGGCAGCGGAACGCTCGGCCGAGGCGTCGGACAGCTCGAATGCCTGCTCGACAGTCAGTTCGTCCAGGCCTTCGATTTCCAGGATGCGGCCCGAGAAGGCGTTCTTCTTGCCTTTCTTCTCGACGGTCAGCAGGCCCTTCTGGATGGCGTAGTAAGGGATGGCATGGACCAGGTCACGCAGGGTGATGCCCGGTTGCAGTTTGCCCTTGAAGCGCACCAGGATCGATTCTGGCATGTCCAGCGGCATGACGCCGGTGGCGGCGGCGAAGGCCACCAGGCCGGAACCGGCCGGGAACGAGATGCCGATCGGGAAGCGGGTGTGCGAGTCGCCACCGGTGCCCACGGTGTCTGGCATCAGCATGCGGTTCAGCCAGCTGTGGATGATACCGTCGCCTGGGCGCAGCGACACGCCGCCACGGGTGCGGATGAAGTCTGGCAGGGTGTGGTGGGTGGTGACGTCGATCGGTTTCGGATAGGCCGCGGTGTGGCAGAACGACTGCATCACCAGGTCAGCCGAGAAGCCCAGGCACGCCAGGTCTTTCAGCTCGTCGCGGGTCATCGGGCCGGTGGTGTCCTGGGAACCGACGGTGGTCATCTTCGGCTCGCAGTAGGCACCTGGGCGCACGCCCAGGCCTTCTGGCAGGCCGCAGGCACGGCCGACCATCTTCTGCGCCAGGGTGAAGCCCTTGCCGGTGTCGGCAGGCTGCTCTGGCTTCTTGAACAGGTTGGATGCGCCCTGGCCCAGCTCGGCGCGGGCTTTTTCGGTCAGGCCACGGCCAACGATCAGCGGAATACGGCCGCCAGCGCGAACTTCGTCCAGCAGCACTTCGGTTTTCAGCTCGAAGCTGGTAACCAGCTCGTCGCTGCCGTGGCGGCGTACTTCACCTTTGAACGGGTAAACGTCGATGACGTCGCCCATGGCCAGGTTGGTGCAGTCGAATTCGATCGGCAGGGCGCCGGCGTCTTCCATGGTGTTGTAGAAGATCGGGGCGATCTTGGTGCCGAAGCAGAAGCCACCGGCGCGCTTGTTCGGCACGTTCGGGATGTCGTCGCCGAAGAACCACAGCACCGAGTTGGTGGCGGATTTACGCGAGGAACCGGTACCGACCACGTCACCGACGTAGGCCACCGGGAAGCCCTTGGCCTTGACCGCTTCGATCTGTGCCAGCGGGCCAACCGAACCTGGCTGCTGTGGCTCGATGCCGTCACGGGCCATTTTCAGCATGGCCAGGGCGTGCAGCGGGATGTCAGGGCGCGACCAGGCGTCCGGGGCAGGGGACAGGTCGTCGGTGTTGGTTTCGCCAGGCACCTTGAACACGGTCAGGGTGTACTTCTCGGCGATGGCCGGGCGCGAGGTGAACCACTCGCCAGCCGCCCAGGATTCCAGCACGGCCTTGGCGTGAACGTTGCCGGCCTTGGCCTTTTCAGCCACGTCGTGGAAGGCGTCGAACATCAGCAGGGTGTGCTTGAGCTGTTCGGCCGCGACGGCGCCCAGTTCGGCGTCGTCCAGCAGCGCGACCAGCGTCTCGATGTTGTAGCCGCCCTGCATGGTGCCCAGCAGCTCGGTGGCGTGCTTGCGGTCGATCAGGGGCGACTTGGCTTCGCCCTTGGCCACGGCGGACAGGAAAGCGGCCTTGACGTAGGCAGCTTCGTCGACCCCTGGCGGAACGCGGTTGGTGATCAGGTCTACGAGGAAGGCTTCTTCGCCGGCCGGCGGGTTTTTCAGCAGCTCGACCAGGCCTGCAGTTTGTTCGGCGTTCAGCGGCTGGGGCACGATACCCAGGGCGGCACGCTCTTCGATGTGTTTGCGGTAGGCTTCAAGCACAGTTATTACCCTCATCAGTGGTCCCTAAAGGGAGTCCGGGACGCTCATCCAGCATTCGATGCACCCATGCGCGGTCACGGCTTTTTGGGCCGCCCAGCCAGGGTCGCAAAGAATCCTTACAGAAGCTGCTTTCAAAGTTTTACGCCTGCAGAACGGGAGCTGATGAGGGCTGGCACGGGCATGCGAGGGATGCATGGCCCGGGCCAACGCCGTTCTACCGGATGAACTGTGCTCGTGACGCTTTGAAAACAGCTTCCAACGGACATTGTTGCCTTTGAAAAGGCGGGATGATTCTACGGCAAAAAAAGCCCGAAAGTAAGGCGCTGAACATGACTTTAACGGGTGACCCTGGTTAGACAAAGGGCTAACATGACCCCGTGTTCCACCGCCAAGCCGTTGTTTGCCAATGTCCAACCAGTCCATCAAGACCCCTTGCGTAGGCCTCTGTTCCACCGTTTACGGTGACACGGTGTGCCGTGGCTGCAAGCGTTTCCACCACGAAGTGATTAACTGGAACGGGTATGACGAGGCGCAGAAACGTGCGGTGTGGCTGCGCCTGGAGCAGTTGCTGGCCCAGGTGATGATGGCCAAGCTGGAAGTGTTCGACAAAGGGCTGCTGCGCCAGCAATTGCAGCAGCGCTCGATCCGCTTCGTCGAGCAGCAGTCCGAATACTGCTGGGCCTACCAGCTGATTGCCCGTGGCGCGCGCATGATCCGCGACCTCGAAGCCTACGGCATGGCCCTGCTGCCGGAGTTTCGCGACTGGGAGCTGCCGCAGCTGCGCGACGCCATCGATCGCGAGTTCTTCCTGTTGTCCGAGGCGCATTACCAGCGCTACATCGCCCCGGCGTTCCTTCAGCAAGGGATAGGGTGAGCTGCTTCCTGCTGCGCTAGGCAGCCTGGGCTTCCTAAGGTACGCGCTTCTTTGGCCTGGCGAGGAGCGTCAGCATGAGCGAGTACCTGTTTTCCCCCCGTGATACCTTTCTGGCGCGCTGCTGGTGGCAAGGTGCGGGCGCACGCATCGAGGCGGCGGCCTGGGCCGAGGCGCAACCCCATCTGGCCGCCATCTGGGTCGAAACCGGCAGCCGCAAAGCCCGTGGCCACTGGGACCGTTACCTGCAATCGGAAAAAAACGGCGTGCTGGAAAAGCACCTGACCCCGGACATCTATGTGTCACCCGAGCAGCGCTACTACGAGCTATTCTGGTTCGGCGCCTACACCCAGGGCAGTGTCGCGCCCGACAAACGCCGTTATTACGAGATCAGGCCGGCAGACCGGGTGGGCAGTGTGTATCGCTGGGTACTGGATTCCAGCCTGGACGCCCTGTCGGGCAATGTGGGCATCTGGGAAACCGAAGAAGCGCAAGGGGTTCTGCGCAAGCCGCAAAGCGCACGGCTATGGACCATCGATGGCCTGGGCAGGCCGCTGAGCCGCGGCGACCGGCCATGCAACCTGCGCCTGATAACGCCCAGTGGCTACGCGCTCAAGCGCTTCGAGAGCCACGGCGAGCGCTTTTTCAGCAGCCGCAAGGGGGAGGAGGGGTTCGTGGCGATGGAAATACTCAGCATCCCGCATCATTTCGGCGAGGTCTGACAAACGCCGCCGGCCCAGCGCTCCTGAAGGCGATGGGCCGGCGCACAGGCATTGTTCAGTCGCCGGTGTATTCGCAACCGCTGGTGCAGGTTTCGTGGATGCGCACCTTCGACAGTTCCGGCATCAGCGGCTTGACCTGCTCCCAGATCCACTTGGCGATCACTTCGCTGGTGGGGTTTTCAAGGCCTGGGATGTCGTTCAGGTAGTTGTGGTCCAGCTGCTCGTAGATCGGCTTGAAGATCGCCTTCACTTCGGCAAAGTCACGGATCCAGCCGGTGTGTGGGTCCAGCGGGCCGGTCAGGTGCAGGCCCACCTTGAACGAGTGGCCGTGCAGGCGGCCGCACTTGTGGCCGGCCGGAACGTTGGGCAGGCGGTGCGCCGATTCGAATGTGAACTCTTTGAAAATTTCCACGCGGTCATAACTCTGCGTCAATCAGTAATTGCTGCAGTCTACCAGCATGGCCGTTACAAGGCTTGCAGGCGTTCGTGCAGCCGCCCGGTGGCATGTGAGCGGGCTTGCCCCGCGAAGCAGGCGGCGCGGTGTATGGCACCGGCTGCGCCGGTGTTCGCGGGGCAAGCCCGCTCCTACAGGGGCGGGCGCGGCGAGCCCTTGGCGCTGATGCTCATTGACCTGCGCTATCATGCGGCCAGTTGTTTTCAGGTTGAATTAAGGACCGCTGGTTAATCTCGAACCTGTAGACAACTTGAACGACGCTTGCTGGAGAGCTCACATGAAAACCTTGACTGCCCTGTTCACCGCCACTGTTCTCGCCCTGGGCGCCAATGCTGCACTGGCCAAGGACGTCCAGCCTGACGAAGTGGTCAAGCTGGTGAACGCCAAAACCATCAAGTCGCTGGACGAGCTCAAGGCCACCGCCGTGGCCAAGCACCCAGGGGCTACCGTCAAAGACTCCGAACTTGAAAACGAATACGGCCGCTACATCTACAAGGTCGAGCTGCGCGACACCCAGAACGTCGAGTGGGATGTCGACCTCGATGCCAAGACCGGTGAAGTGCTCAAGGACGAACGGGACAACTGATGATCCACCTGCCCCGGCCAGCGCGCTACCTGGCGTTGTCGCTGCTGGCCGTCTGCTCCCTGGCTGCGGCCCGTGACCTGGACCAGGACGAAGCCCTGAAGCTGCGCCAGAAGGGCATCATCCTGCCGCTTGAGCAACTGCTGGAAGCCGCCCTGGGGCGTTACCCCGGGGCGCGCCTGCTGGAGGCCGAGCTGGAAGAGGACGATGACCGCTACGAATACGAGGTCGAGCTGCTGACCACGGACGGCGTGGTGCGCGAGATCAAGCTCGATGCCAGCAGCGGTGCCCTGCTCAAAGACGAGGAAGACGACTGACATGCGCCTGTTGCTTGTCGAAGACAACGTGCCCCTGGCCGATGAACTGACCACCGGCCTGCAGCGCCAGGGGTACGCCGTGGACTGGCTGGCCGATGGCCGCGATGCCGTGTACCAAGGCCAGAGCGAGCCCTATGACCTGATTATCCTCGACCTTGGCCTGCCCGGTTTGCCGGGGCTTGAGGTGCTGGCGCAGTGGCGTGCCAGCGGGCTGGTGACGCCGGTGCTGATCCTCACCGCACGCGGGTCATGGGCTGAACGTATCGAAGGGCTGAAGGCCGGTGCCGACGATTACCTGAGCAAGCCGTTCCACCCCGAGGAGCTGCAACTGCGCATCCAGGCCCTGTTGCGCCGCGCCCGGGGCCTGGCCAACCAGCCGACCCTGGAGGCAGCCGGCCTGCACCTGGATGAAAGCCGCCAGTGCGTGAACCGCGATGGCCTGGACATCCAGCTTACCGCCGCCGAATTCCGCCTGCTGCGTTACTTCATGCTGCACCCGCAACAAATCCTGTCCAAGAGCCACCTGGCCGAGCACCTGTACGACGGTGAAACCGAGCGCGATTCCAACGTGCTGGAAGTGCACGTCAATCACCTGCGCCGCAAGCTTGGCCGCAGCGTCATCGAAACACGCCGCGGCCAGGGCTACCTGTACGCCGGGAGTGCCGGGTGAAGTCGATCCAGGCACGCCTGAGCCTGGGCCTGATCGCCGTGCTGGTGGTGGTGGGCGTGGTGCTCGCACAGCTGACCTTGTGGCTGTTCGAGGCAGGCCTGCAGCGTTACCTGGAAAACGGCCTGCGCAAGGAAAGCGAGAACCTGTTGGTGGCCCTGGTGCGCGGCCCATCGGGCTTGCAGCTGGATGAGCGGCGCGTTTCCGCAGCCTACCAACGGCCGTTCTCGGGCTATTACTTCCGCATCGATTTCGACCAGGGCACCTGGCGTTCCCGTTCGCTGTGGGACCTGGACATGCCCAAACCGTCGGCGCCGGGGTTGTCCGACAGCCATGAGCTGGGGCCCGAAGGCCAGCAGCTGCTGGCCCTGCGTGCCGACTACCGGCGCCTGGGCCAGGACATCTCGATCAGCGTGGCGCAGGACTACTCACCGGTGCGCGAGGGCTTTCGCCGCCTGCAGCAGATTGGCCTGGGCATGGGCCTGGTGGCGCTGATCATCGTGCTGGTGCTGCAGCGCATCACCGTCACCCGCTCGCTGCGCCCGCTGGAGCGCGCCCGCCAGCAGATCGCCCAACTGCAGCAGGGCCAGCGCTCGCAGCTCGATGCCCTGGTGCCCAGCGAGCTGGCGCCGTTGGTTGGCCAGATCAACCACCTGCTCAGCCATACCGAAGACAGCCTGCGCCGCTCGCGTAATGCCTTGGGCAACCTTGGACACGCGCTGAAGACGCCATTGGCGGTGTTGTTGAGCTTGGCCGCCAGCGAGCGCTTGAAGGGCCTGCCCGAGGTGCGCGTGCAGTTGCGCGAACAGCTGGAGCAGATTCAGCAGCGCCTGGCCCGCGAACTGAACCGTGCGCGCCTGGCCGGGGATGCCTTGCCGGGGGCGCAGTTCGACTGTGATGCCGAGCTGCCTGGGTTGTTCGAAACCCTGGGCATGATCCATGGCGAAGGCCTGTCGCTAACGCGCGAGGTGCCGCCGGGCTTGCACCTGCCGTGGGACCGTGAAGATGTCCTGGAGCTGCTGGGCAACCTGCTGGACAACGCCTGCAAGTGGGCCTACAGCGAAGTGCACCTGGGGGTCGCGCCGATGGCCGACGGCTATCAGCTATGGGTTGATGACGACGGCCCGGGGATTCCTGAGGGCCAGCGTCTGCAAGTGCTTGAGCGTGGCCAACGGCTGGATGAACAGGTGGATGGGCATGGCCTGGGCCTGGGCATCGTGCGCGATATCGTCGAGGCCTGGGGCGGTCAGTTGGCGTTGCTGGAAAGCCCACTGGGCGGGCTGCGTGTGAGCATCGCGTTGCCGCGCAAATTTTGAAGCCTGCGCTGTACCTAAAGGCAATCACCCACCCCTGCGCTTGCCTGTAGGAGCGGGCTTGCCCCGCGAACACCGGCAAAGCCGGTGCCATCCACCGCGTCGCTTGCTTCGCGGGGCAAGCCCGCTCCTACAGGCGAATGGGGCGCCCCAGCATCTCAGCAATGCAAAAAAATTGCAGTACAGGCGCATTTTTTTGAATTAGCCCTATCCCGGAACCCCCGGCACAATCCCCCCCACGAAACCCTGCGGTTTCCATCTCTCCACGGACGGAGCCCCTTGCGCTATTGCACTGGCAATACGAGGCCCAGGCCAACCCGGCTGGGCTTTCTTTTTAACTAGAAAAACGACAGATTCCCGATTACCCCCATGCCTGCCTCACGTTCCGAAAGCCGCCTGCAGCGTCTGCTGCCAGCGTCGCTGAATATCCCCCCCAAACAATGGCTGCGTGCCGGAATCGGCGCCTTGCTTGGCCTGTTCCTCGCCGGTTGGCTGACCAGCCTGGCCTATGGCCCCGGCATTGCCCTGCACCTGCTCGGCCCGCTGGCCGCCTCGGCGGTGCTGGTGTTCGCCGTGCATTCCGGGCCACTGGCGCAACCGTGGCCGGTACTGGGCAGCTACGCGCTGGCCGGCGCGCTTGGCCTGGCCATGCGCCAGGGCTTTGGCGCCGAGCTGTGGGTTGCTGCGGCCGCCCTGGGCTTGTCCATCCTGGTGATGTGCCTGTTGCGCTGCCTGCATCCGCCAGGCGGTGGCGTGGCGGTGAGCGTGGTACTGGCCGACCCTGGGCTGACGGCACTGGGCGATCACCTGCTGGAGCCGGTGCTGCTCAATGCGCTGATTCTGGTGGGGGTGGCCATCGCCTACAACCGCCTGACCGGCGTGCGCTACCCCAAGGGTGCCCCGCCACGCAAAGACCTGCACCACACCTACGACCCGCTGCCCAGCGAGCGCGTTGGCGTCAATGCCGCCGACCTGGACCAGGCACTGGAAGAACTGGGCGAATTCGTCGACGTCACCCGCGACGAGCTCGAACGCATCATCCTCGCCACCGAACAACACGCCCTGCAGCGCAGCCTCGGCGGCATCACCGCGGCCTCGTTGATGTCCCGCGACGTGCAGTTCGCCTCGCCCGACACCAGCCTGGAGCAGGCCTGGAAGCTGCTCGCCAACCATCACCTGAAAACCCTGCCGGTGTTGCAGGCAGGCAAGCTGGTGGGCATCGTCAGCCTCAGCGACCTGGTCGGCCCGGCCATGCAGCGCGGGCGTTTCAGCTGGCGCAACCTGTTCGGCGGCAACGCCGTGCGCATGGCCCAGGTGATGCAGCGGCAGGTGGTCAGCGTCAGCAGCCAGCACCCGCTGGAGCGGCTGCTGCCACTGCTGTGCGAGCAGGGCCTGCATTGCCTGCCGGTGCTAGACGGCGAGCAGCTGGTGGGGGTAATCACCCAGACCGACCTGATTGCCGGGCTCAAGCGCCAGTTGCTGAGCGCGGCGGGCAGCGCTTCAGATCACCGGGTCCCAGCGCTGTGACCAGTCACTGGCGCCGGCTGCCACCAGCTGGCGCAACACCGTGAAGGCCTGCTGCAGGGCTTCGCTGTCGCGTTTGCGCGGGTACACCAGGTAGGTGGGGTAGGTGAACTCCGGGGCCTGTGGCACCCGTTCGAATACGCCGCTGTCCAGGTAGGCCTGGACCACGCGGGTGCGAAAATAGCCGCTGCCGCCCTGGTCGAGAATGAACTGCAGCGCCAGTGGCCCCAGGTTGAAGCTCAGGGCGGCCCGCGCGTGGTCAGGCAGGGCGGCATCGTGCTGGCGGCGGAAGGCCTCGCCCCAGTCGATGTAGATGTAGGGCTCGGGCCGATCGACACGGCGCACGCGGATCAGCTTCTCTTCCATCAGTTGCTCCACCTGCAGGCCTGGGCCGTAGGTGGGTTGATACACCAGCGCGGCATCCAGCAGGCCCATTTCCACCTTGCGCAGCAACGACTCCCCGTCGCTCACCTCACTGCGGATGGCATGGCTCGGCAGCGCGTGGTACAGGGCGCTGACCCAGTCGAGCAGCATCGGGTTGCCCAGGCTTACCTCTGCCCCTACATGCAACAGCTGTTGGCAGCCCTCGGGCAGCGGCAGGTCGCGCCGCGCCGCTTCCCAGGTTTGCACCAGCTGGTTGGCATAACTGACGAAGGCTTCACCGTCGCTGGTCAAGCTGGCGCCATTGCGGCTGCGCACGAACAACTGGCAACCCAGCTGCTGCTCCAGGCGCTGCACCCGCGCGGTGATCGCGGTTTGTGACACGAACAGGCGTTCGGCGGCGGCGACCAGGCTGCCGCACCGCACGATTTCCAGGAAGGTCCGGGCCTGTTCGATATCCATGGGTTGCTCTGTTTCGTGGCGGAAAGGGTTGCCTATTCTAAAGGCCTTTGCGCGGTTCTTGGCAGCGCGCGCAGGGCGGTTCTGCAGAGTGTGCAAATTTGCAGGTCGGTTGTGACGTTAGTCCCATGGCGAGCCCGGTGTGGCGGGCCATACTCAGGGTTCGCCCTTCAATAACAACAAGATCGGGTTTTCGTCACCATGACCTATCAGCACAGCTACGCCCAGTCCATTGCCGAACCTGCCGCCTTCTGGGCCGAACAGGCCGCCGAGCTGGCCTGGTTCCGCGCGCCTTCCCAGGCCTTGCAAGCCAACGCCGACGGCACCCACCGCTGGTTTGCCGACGGCCGCCTGAACAGCTGCTACCTGGCCCTCGACCGGCAGATCGAGCTGGGCCGTGGCGAGCAACTGGCGCTGATCTACGACTCGCCAGTGACCGGTGTGCAGCAGGCCTTTACCTACCACCAACTGCGTGACGAAGTGGCGCGCCTGGCCGGGCTTTTGCGGCAACTGGGCGTGGGCAAGGGCGATGGGGTAATCATCTACATGCCCATGGTGCCCCAGGCGGCCATGGCCATGCTGGCCTGCGCGCGCATCGGCGCGGTGCATTCGGTGGTGTTCGGTGGCTTTGCCGCCAACGAGCTGGCCCTGCGCATCGACGATGCACGGCCAGCGCTGCTGCTCACCGCCTCGTGCGGGCTGGAGTTCGACCGGGTGATCGAGTACAAGCCGCTGGTCGACCGGGCGCTGCAGCTGGCCCAGCATCAACCGCGCCATGTGCTGGTGCTGCAGCGGCACCAGGCCCACGCGCACTTGCAACCGGGGCGTGACCTGGACTGGCAGCAGGCGCTGGCTGGCGCCGCGCCGGTGCCACCGGTGGAGCTGGATGCCGCCGACCCGCTGTACATCATGTACACCTCCGGCACCACCGGCAAACCCAAGGGCGTCGTGCGTGAAAACGGCGGCAACGCCGTGGCCCTGAGCTATGCGATGAAGCAGGTGTATGGCATGCAGGCGGGTGATGTGTGGTGGGGCATTTCCGATGTGGGCTGGGTGGTCGGCCATTCGCTGATCGTCTACGGGCCGTTGATGAGCGGGTGCACCACGGTATTCTACGAAGGCAAGCCGATTCGCACCCCGGATGCCTCGGCATACTGGCGTGTGGTGGAGCAGTACCGGGTGAACGCGCTGTTCTGCGCCCCCACCGCCATGCGTGCCATCCGCAAGGAAGACCCACACGGCGAGTTGATCGCCAAGCACGACCTCAGTTCCTTGCGCCAGTTGTTCCTGGCCGGGGAAAAGCTCGACTCCAGCACCCACGAATGGCTGGAGCGGGTCACCGGCAAACCGGTGCACGACCACTGGTGGCAAACCGAGACCGGCTGGCCGGTGACCGCACCCTGCGTGGGCCTGGCGGGCAGTGCGGCGCGGCCGGGGTCGAGCAACCGCGCAGTGCCGGGCTACCACGTGCAGGTACTGGACGACGACGGTCGCCTGCTGGGGCCCAACCAGCAGGGTGCGATCGTGATCGCCCTGCCATTGCCACCGGGGTGCAGCCAAACCTTGTGGGGCGATCACCCGCGCTACTTGCAGGCTTACCTGCAGGCGTACCCGGGGTACTACCACACCGGCGATGGGGGCTTTCTCGACGAGGACGGTTTCGTCTACATCATGGGCCGCACGGACGATGTGATAAACGTCTCCGGGCATCGACTGTCCACCGGGGAGATGGAAGACCTGGTCGCCCGCCACCCGGCGGTGGCCGAATGCGCGGTGATTGGCGTGTTTGATGAGATCAAGGGCCAGGTGCCGCTGGCGCTGGTGGTGCTCAAGGATGGCGAAGGCATTGGCGAGGCGCAGCTGTTGGTGGAACTGGTGGGCAGCGTGCGCGAGGAGATCGGCGCGCTGGCGTGCTTCAACCGGGTAAGGCGGGTGAAGCGGTTGCCCAAGACGCGGTCGGGGAAAATTTTGCGGGCGGTACTGCGCAAGATTGCCGATGGCCAGGATTATGTACCGCCCTCGACCCTGGATGACCCGGCGGTGCTCGGGGAGATCGAGGCGGTGCTGGCGGACTTGCCCAGGGCGGGGTGATCGCCTACAGGCAACGCACCCCCGTAGGAGCGAGCGTAGCTCGCGATGGGGCGCGTAGCGGCCCCAAGCGTTATTGCGCCGCGAACGGGCCGGATCAGGCAATAGCGCCCTCAGGCCCCACCTGATGCAACTGCCCCAACCGGCTGCGGGTGCGCATCAGGTCGGCCAGCGGCCCACCCAGGCTTTGCGCCAGGGGCCGGGTGCCGATCACCGTTACCTGCCGGTCCTGGTCATACAGCACATCCACCAGGTTGACGAAGCGTTGCTGCGCAGCCAGTGAGCACTCCGCCAGGTCATCCAGCCCCTCGATCACCCACTCGTCGTACTGCCCGGCCAACACCAGGTAGTCGATCACTGCGGTGGCCTTTTCGCACAGGTCGTCGAACGCCAGCACCACCCGCCGGCCATCGATGGCCAGCGCGCGCAAGGGCCGCTTGTTCACTTCCAGCACCACCGGTTGTTGATCCGGCAGCTTCAGTGCCTGGCGCTGGGCTGCATCACCCGGCCATACATAGTGGCCCTGGGTGAAACGCTGATGCTCGCGGTTGGCCGGCAGGCTGCGAAAGTCCGTGTCACCCCCCACTTCAAGCACTTCCATTGAGCTGTGGATCAGGCGAATCACCGGCAGGAAGCGCTCGTGGTAGAGCGGGTTGGGCAACAACCCTTCGGGCGCGTAGTTGGACGTTACCAGCAGGAAGATACCGCGGGCGAACAGGGCGTTGAACAGGCGTGTGAGCAGCATGGCATCGCCGATGTCATGCACATGGAACTCATCGAAGCACAGCACCCGGCAGCCGCCCAGCAGCTCATCGAGGGTCGCGCCCAGGGCGTCGTCCAGCAGACGGTGCTGGTGCATGCCCTGGTGCAGGCGGGCAAAGAAGTCGTGAAAGTGCAGGCGCTGTTTGGCCTCGACCGGCACGGCCTGGAAGAAGCCGTCCAGCAGCCAGCTTTTGCCGCGCCCCACCGAGCCATACAGGTAAAGGCTGCGCGGTTGGCCCTCTTCAAGCTGCGCCAGTTGCGCCGCCATGCTGCGGATGACCCGGCGCTGGCCTTCGCTGAGCTGGTAGCCGCGGCTGGCGGCCTTGTCTTCGAACCAGGCAAGCAGTTCGCAGTGCTGCGGCGCGGCGGCACGCAGGCGCTGGCCGAGTTGGCGCAACGGGGCAGGGATCCAGGCGGACAAGACGAAGCCTCCTTGGGTGATGGCAGGGCAGGGCGCAGCTTGCCCGAGGACGGCGCGTTTGACCAATACAAAAAATGCCAGGCATCGATCGCCTGGCTCGATAGCTCAGGCCTTGCGCTGCAACTGGCGCTCGATCATGTACTTGATGCTGAGCCGGCGCTCCTTGAGGTGGCGCAGGTCGTCGTCCTGGAAATTGCCGGCGGAGATGGACTCGGCCGCCAGTACCTGGTTGTCGATATCCACGTACTCGTCGAGCAGGCGGTCCAGGGCCGGGTCCTGCTGGCGACGCTGCTGAACGATCTCGCGGGGGTAGTGCAGGTCCTGGTAGAGGTCGTGGGAGACGGGCATGAAATCCTCCTTGGTCAATGCAGTTGGCTTATCTGATTGGAAGGGAGGAATGCCAATGTGTTGAAGCGAAGCGGCAGAAATGCGACGGATGGTGCCCTGGAGGCCGCAAAACCGGCTCGCGAACACTAACTTGCTGTTTTAAGGCATTTTTTTTCACGTAGGGGGTTCACAGACTGAAACTTTGTTGTTAAAGTGCCGCGCATTCCAAGACAACAACCCAGTTGTCACCTAATTGGAATTGTCAGAGCAGCATCAGCTGCATCCGATACAGGGGCGTCGCCAAGCGGTAAGGCAGCAGGTTTTGATCCTGCCATGCGTTGGTTCGAATCCAGCCGCCCCTGCCATTTTTCCTATCGAATTCTTTATTCAGTGCAGACAACGGTCGGTGCTGTTTTTTGCGTTTTCGGGTTTCCTGTTTTGGCCCTATCGCGAGCTGCGCTCGCTCCTACCGAGGGCGGTGCGGTCCTGGTAGGCGCGAGCGCAGCTCGCGATAGGGCCGAAACAGGTAGCGCCTGGCTACCCGCCCACCCGCAACAACTCATTCAACACCCGCGCCAGCTCATCGGCCTGCACCGGTTTCTGCATCACCAGGCTGCCTGGCAACTCCAGCCCACCCAGCTCGGCATACCCGGTGAGGAACACCACCGGCAGTTGCGGATAACGCTCGCGTGCCGCCAGCGCCAGTTGGGCACCGTTGAAGGCCGGCATGGCGAAGTCGGTCAGCAGCAGGTCGATGCCGTCATCCAGCAACGCCAGCGCCTGTTCGCCACTGTGCGCCTGGCGCACCTGGTAGCCATACTGGCGCAGCACATCGCCGAGCATGTCGCGCACCAGGTGGTCATCGTCCACCAACAGCACCGTGCGGTCGCGGCCACTGTCGGCAGCCGACTGCACCGCCCCGGCTGCGACTGGCTCGTTTGGCATGTCATGTTTCACCGCCGGCAGGTAAACGGCCACCTGGGTGCCGTGCCCAGGCTCGGTGTCGATGCGCACGCCACCGCCGGACTGCTTGGCAAAGCCAAATACCTGGGCCAGGCCCAGGCCCGAGCCCTTGCCGATGTCCTTGGTGGTGAAGAACGGTTCGAATACCTTGGCCAGGACGTCTTCGCTCATGCCGCAGCCGGTGTCGCGGATGCTCAGCATCACGTACTCGCCAGGCTCCGGGTCTTCCGGGCGTTGCGGGCGGGCGCTGATGCGGGTGTTGCGGGTAGCCAGGGTCAGCTGGCCGCCGTCGGGCATGGCGTCGCGGGCGTTGATCGCCAGGTTGAGGATGATCATCTCGGTCTGGGTCGGGTCCGTCAGCGCCTGCCACAGGCTGTGGTCCAGGTCCAGGCTTACCGCGATGCTGCCACCGAGGGTGCGGCTGAGCAGGTCCTCAAGGCCGGTGAGGGTGCGGTTGAGGTTCAGCGGCACCGGTTCCAGGCGCTGGCGGCGGGAGAATGCCAGCAACTGCGAGGTCAGCTTGGCGCCGCGCTCGCCGGCTTCGCGAATGTGCGTGAGGCGGCTGCGGGCCTTGCCCAGGTCGCCCTTGCCCAGGTCGCGCTCAAGGAAACTGGCGCCGGTGAGGATCACCGTCAGCAGGTTGTTGAAGTCGTGGGCAACGCCGGCGGTGAGCTGGCCCACCGCTTCCAGGCGCTGCATCTGCTGCAGCGCCGCCTCGATGCGTTCGCGCTCGGTGATCTGTTCGCGCAGGCGGCTGTTGGCCTCGGCCAGGCCCAGGGCGGTTTCCCGTTCGCTGGTGATGTCCCGGGCCACCACGTAGAGCAAGGTGTCTTCCGGCACCACCACCCACGACAGCCAGCGCAGCTGGCCACTGGCATGCTGGATGCGGCCAACGAAGCGCGCACTGGTGCGGCCATGGGCAAGTGCGGCCAGTTCGGTCAGCAGCGCTTCCTGGTCAGCTTCAGGCAACAGGTGCAGCAGCGAGGCCTGGCTCAGGCGTTCGCGGGAGAAGCCCAGGCTGGCTTCCCACGCCGGGTTGAGGGCGACCGGGGTCAGGTCCTTGTTGAGTACCGCCAGCAAGTCCTGGGACAACTCCCAGGCGCGGTCGCGCTCGCGGGTACGCCGCTCGACCCGCTCGCCGAGCATTTCGTTGAGCTGCTTGAGCGCCTGGGTGGCCTGGCGCTGGGTGTGGATGTCCTGCAGCACGCCGGAGAAGCGCACGCACTGGCCATTGACGAACTGGCACTGGCCACTGCTGAGCAGCCAGCGCGGCTCCTGGCCAGCAGGCGGTGCGATGCGCAACTCGACCCGGTACAGGCCATCGCTGTCCGGGCGCATGGCCTGCTCCACGGCTTGGCGCACGCGCGCGCGGTCGGGCGGGTAGATACCGGCGTAGAACACGTCCAGGTTCATCTCGGTATCGGCTGGCAAGCCGAACAAGGCCTTGCAGCGGTCGTCCCAGACCAGCAGGCCCTGCTGCGGGCGGTAATCCCAGGTGCCCATGCCGGCGGCGTCAATGGCAATGCGCGCACGTGCTTCGACGTCGGCCAGGGCTTCTTCGGCGCGGCGCCGGCGCTGGCGCTCCTGCACTTCGGTGAGGGCGCGGCGCACGGCCTTGGGCAGCAGCGGCAGGTTCTTTTTCAGCACATAGTCGGTGGCACCCAGGCGGATCATTTCCACCGCGTGCTCTTCGCCATAAATGCCGGACAGGAAGATGAACGGCGTGTCCGGTGCCAGGCGCTGGGCGATGGCCAGCACGTCGGTGCCAGAGGAGCCCGGTAGCACGCAGTCGCAGAGAATCAGGTCGAAATGGCTGGCGAGCAGGGCATGTTCGACGCCGACGTGGTCGAACACCAGGTGCGACTGTACCTGCAGGCCGCTGCGCTCAAGGCGCATCAAGGCCAGCTCGGCGTCCATCGAGCTGTCTTCGACCATCAGCAGTTTCAGGGGCGTTGGCTGCATCTGGCGCTGGCCTCAGTGGCTGCCACGGCGGTTCAGGCGCAGCGAGCCGGGTGGCGGCTCGTTGAGCACCGCCCAGAACACGCCCAGGTCGGAAATGGCGGCGACGAATGCCTTGAACTCCACGGGCTTGACCACGTAGGCGTTAACCCCAAGCTCATAGGCGCGCAGCAGGTCGGGCTCCTCGCGCGAGGAGGTCAGCATCACGGTCGGGATGCTGCGCAGGTCGGCGGTGGCGCGCACAGTCTTGAGCACTTCCAGGCCATCGACCTTGGGCAGTTTCAGGTCCAGCAGCAGCACCGCCGGGTTGCCGTCGTCGCGTTCGGCGTAGGCGTTGCGCCGCAGCAGGTAGTCCAGGGCGTCGGCGCCGTCACGCAGAACGATCACCTCGTTGGCCAACTGGCTGCGCTCAAGGGCCAGGAGCGTGAGCTCCAGGTCCCGGGGGTTGTCTTCGACCAGCAAAATGGGCTTGAGCATGATGGTACGGGTGCCTCAGGGGGTCGCTGGGTGACGGGGTAGGGTGAAGTGGAAGCTGGCGCCCCGGTCGATCTGGCCCTCGGCCCAGACCCGGCCATCGTGGCGCTCGATGATGCGCCTGACGCTGGCTAGGCCAATGCCGGTGCCTTCGAATTCTTCCATGCGGTGCAAGCGCTGGAATACGCCGAACAGCTTGTTGGCGTAGGCCATGTCGAAGCCGACGCCATTGTCTTGAATATAGATCTCGGTTTCCCCGGCGTGCTGCCGGGCGCCCACGGTGATGCGCGCAGGCTCGCGGCCACGGGTGTACTTGATGGCGTTGGCGACCAGGTTGTGCAGGGCCAGGTTGATGAACGCAGGGTCGGCGATGACCTTGGGCAGCTTGGCGATGTTCCAGACGATTTCCCGGCCTTCGTAGTCGGGCGCCAGTTCCTCGCGGATGGTTTGCACCAGGGCATTGAGGTCGACGTCCGACAGGCGCAGCGCCGAGCGGCCCATTTGCGAGAAATTGAGCAGGTTGTCCACCAGGCTGCCGGCAAACCGCGCCGCTTCCTCGATGTGCTGCAGGTAGCGCTTGCCGCGCTCGCTCAGGCCCTGGCCTTCGATTTCACCCAACAGTTCGGTGTAGCCGGCAATGTGCCGCAGCGGTGCGCGCAGGTCGTGGGACACGCTGTACGAGAAGGCTTCCAGCTCCTTGTTCGAACGGCGTAGCTCGTTGGCCAGCTGGGCCATTTCCTCGGCCTTGCGCAGCACGATGCCGAGCACGGCGGAGCGCAATTCAAGCACGCCTTCGAGCACCAGCGGGTCCCAGGGCTCGCAGTAGCCACTGAGCTGTTCCTGCCAACGGACGAAGCTGTGCCGCGGGTCGAGCGCGCCGTGGGCGCCGATGTGTTTGTCGGGGCGGCCGGCCCAGTCGACGTTGCGCACCTGTTCGGCCCGGAACCACAGCAGGTAGTGGGAGTGGATTTGCGAGATGGCCACCGCCAGTACCCCGCCGGCATGGGACGCCAGCTCCGGCAGGTCGTCGACATCGCGGCCGAGGTTGTCGGTGTGGAACACCGCTTCCTCGCCGCGCTGGGCCAGCCAGTGCACCAGGGCGTTGACCTGGGCGGCGGGCGGGGCTTGGCCGATCAGGTCGCAGCGCTCGGCGGAGATCACCGCGGCACCGTTGGCACCGGCGAACGCCAGCAACACCTCGGGCAGGTCGAGCAGGCCGGCACTGACGCTGTCGTGGTCGGCCATCGACGAGATCATGCGCACGATGTGCTGGCGCAGGTAGAGCAACTGGCGGGTCTTGGCGTGGGCCTCGCGCGACTCGATCTGCAGCGACAACACGCTGGCCAGCAATTCGCACGCGGTGCGGGTGCGAAAGTCCACCGGCTGGGGCTGGGCGTGGTGGCAGGAAATCAGCCCCCACAGCTGGTCGTCGACCACGATCGACAGCGACATCGACGCCAGCGTGCCCATGTTGCGCATGTACTGCAGGTGCACCGGCGACACGCTGCGCAGGGCGGCGAAGCTCATGTCCAACGGCTTGCCAGTGCGCGGGTTGAGGGCCGGGTGCAGGGGGGATGCAGTGTAGTTGGCGTCTTCGATCACGCGAATGCGGTTGACCCGGTACAGTTCACGGGCCTGGCGCGGGATGTCCGCGGCAGGAAAGCGCAGGCCCAGGTAGCGCGGGTAGCCGGCGTCGGCCACCTCGGCAAGCACTTGGCCGTTACCCTCGGCATCGAAACGGTAGGCCTTGACCCGGCCGAAGCCGGTGATGCGCTTGAGCTGCACCACGCACTGCTGCAGCAGGGCCTCCAGGCTGTCGGCATTGTGCAGGCTGCTGACGAAGCCGCGTACCAGCGGGTAATAGTCGCCTATGTCGGCCATGCTGGCGGGTTGCCGGCAGGGTTCGAATTCGGCGATCAGCACTTGGTCGTGGCGGTGCGCAAGCAGGCGCAGCGGCGCACTGTAGGGCGCGCCCTGGCGCAGGTGCAGGTCACCGATATGGAACGGGAAGGCTTCGTCGCCGGGCAGGCGCTGCAGGTGCTGGCGCAGGTCGAAGCTTTCGCTGACCACGTCGGTGAAGGTGCAGCCGAGCAGTTCATTGGCCGGCACCCCCAGCCACTGCGCGACGTTTTCACTGGCCTGGAGGATGCGCAGGTCGTGTTCGTCCAGTACCAGCAGAAAACCGTGCGGCTGGATGCTGCCGGGCACCTGGATCGGCTCCTGGGCGCAGCGCTCCACGGCTGCGGCTAGCGCGGTGTCTGCTGTGGTCAATGGAAACGCTCCTGTGTTCAGGTACCGGCCGGGTATAGCCCTGCACCGTAACAGAATGCGGGGTGTTTTGCCGGTTCAAGGCTTTTGAGGGCTTGTGCGGGTTGGGGTTCGGTTTGGGGGGTGGAAAATCTTTGGGGCGTTGGGGGTCCGGCTGGGGAGTTGGGTTGGCCGTGAGATCGAGCGCCGCCCGCGCGGCGCTTCGCGAGCTTTGCTCGCTCCTACGTTTGTTTCGGGCCAGTTATGCCTGTTAAGGCGCGCGCGACCGCCTTGTTTGTACGGCGCGATATCGTGCCATGCGCCAAAGCGTTCGCGCGCAAATCCCCCAGGACTCACTGGCCCGAAACAAACGTAGGAGCGAGCGCAGCTCGCGAAGCGCCGCGTGGGCGGCGCTCGGTCTCCCGGCCAACCCAACGCCCCAGCCGAACTTTATGCCTAACACCAAAGAGTGGCCCCCCGCCATTACGCACTTGCCACCTGCTGCTACGCTCAAAACAGAGAACAGGGAAACAAGGAATATTCAGTGACGGAACGCTTCCTGGCCGCGCTGTTGGGCCTGTTGTTGAGCGGCAGTGCCGTGGCGACAGACTTCCTGGTAGAAGTGCGGGTGTTGGTCGAGCGCGGTTGCATGCTGGTGACCCAGCAGCGCGACGCGGGCGCTCAGGCCCTGGGTCAAATCGACCTGGGCAGTGCCGCTCGCCTGGACGGCCCAGGCGCGCCCTTGAGCGGCGTGCTGGTGACCCGCCACCCACCGCGCCTGGAATGCAACCCTGACACCACCTACCAGGTGCGCATCGACGGCGGCCAACACGGCGGCATTGGCGAACTGCGCTTTCTGGCAAGCCCGGACGGCAAGGCCCGGCCCATTCCTTACAGGCTCTACCGCGACCCCGCCTGGCGCGAGCCGGTGGTGGTGAACGAGGCGCAGACGGCGCGGGTACCCGACAGTGGCAGCGTGGAGCTGCCGCTGTATGCACGGATCGACCGCCTGGCCTGGGTGCCGCGCGCCGGGCAGTACGCCGACCTGCTCAAAGTCACGGTCACCTGGTAGCGAGGCCGCCATGGACAAGGATGCCACCCCATGAAAACCACGTCGATCCTGCTTCTGAGCCTCGGCCCACTGCTGTTGCCCGAAGGCGTGGCCCATGGCACCACCACCGGTTTCATCCAGGCGCGCCTGGAAATCAGCGCCGCCTGCCAGATCAATAGTGGCGACCAACCGCCTGCCACCCTCGGCAACCCTGGGGTGATGGACTTCGGCCAGCGTGGCCCGAACTGGGAGCAGCCCCTGCGAACCCGGGTCGATGGCGCCGCCGGCGATGGCAATCTGCAGATCAGCTGCACCCCTGAGGTGCGGGCCTTCAACGTCAGCATCAACGCTGGCCTGAACGGCGGCGACGGCGTGCGCCGGCTGAGCAACGGCAACGTCATGATTCCCTATCAGCTGGCGGTCGACCCCAGTGGCAACAGCCATTACGGCATCGGCCAGGCCCGCGCGTTCCTCATCAACAGCACCGACCAGGTGCCGATTCCCATCTTCGGCGTAGTGGTAGCGCAGCCGCGCGCGCTGCCTGCCGGGCTGTACCGCGACACCCTGAGAGTGACCCTGGACTGGTAAACGACGCAAGGAGACTCCGATGCGAACGACTTTCACGCGCTGCATGCTCGCCGGCCTCGGCCTGGCCTTGGCTGCCCAGGCCCAGGCGGCCACGGTGACCGGGACCATTTCATCCACCCTGACCCTGATCTCGGCCTGCCAGGTCAATGGTGCCGGCGGCACCTCGGGGTTGAACTTCGGTACGTTGAACTTCGGTACGGCCGATGCCCTGTTCACCACGGCCAACGGCCAAGTGCTGGGCGGTGGCGGCGGTGCCATGAGCATTCTCTGCTCGGCAGGCACCGTGCCGGCCATTCGCGTGCGGGCCGGCGCCCACGATGGCCAGTCCACCGGCGGCACCCGCGCGCTGGCCGATGGCGCCGGCAACTTCGTGCCCTACGACTTCTACACCGACTCAGGGCGCACCACGCTGCTGGCCATCGACGGCACCATTACCCTGCCCACCAGCACGGGCGTGGCGCAAACCGTCAACCTGTACGGCCAGGCACGCGGCAAGGCGGGCCTGCCGGCCGGGGTGTACACCGACACGGTTGCGGTCGAGCTGTCGTTCTGAGCCATGCGCAGCTGGCTCGGCGGGTGCCTGGCGGGCCTCGGCGTGCTGCTGGCCACGCCCTTGGACGCGGCCACCACCAGCACCTTCCAGGTGAGCGCGCAAATCGTTGCCGGCTGCCTGGTGGTAGGCGGGGTGAGCAACTATGGGGTGCTCAACTTCGGCACCCAGTCGGCGCTGTCCACCGGCATTCTCAGCACGTCCCTGGGCGGCACCACGGTGACCTTCCAGTGCACCCCGGGGGTGAGCATGACCATGAGCGTGGACGGCGGCCAGAACAGCGCCAGCGGTACCCGCAACCTCAAGCTCAGCGGCGGCACGCAGGTGCTGGCTTACCAGTTGTACCGGGACGCGGCCTACAGCCAAACCCTGGGAATCGGCCAGAGCGTGGCGGTGAGCTACACCGACGCCACGGCCATCAAGTTGCCGGTGTATGGCCGTACCCAGTTGCCCGGCACCTTGCCGGCCGGGACCTACACCGATGTGGTGCAAGTGTCGGTGACCTGGTGAACCCAGCGGCACCGCAGAAGAAGAAACCAAGGAGAGCGGCATGGTGGCAGGCGCGAAGTGGGCGCAGGGTGTAGTCGGTTCACTGTTGCTGGCAAGCCTGCCGGCGGGGGCGGCGACGTCGGTGCTGATCTGGCCGATCGACCCGGTGCTGGAAGCCGGCCAGAAGGCCGGTGCATTGTGGCTGGAGAACCGCGGCGCGGCCCCGGCCAGCTTGCAGGTGCGGGTGTTCGCCTGGCGCCAGGGTGACTACCAGGAGCAATTCCAGGCCCAGCGCGACATCATCGGCAGCCCGCCGGTGGCCAACATCGCGCCGGGGCAGAAGCAACTGATCCGCCTGACCCGCACCGGCAGCTCGCCGGCCGGCCAGGAGCAGGCCTACCGCATCATCATCGATGAAATCCCTTCACCCCTGCCGGCCGACAGCGCAAGCCAGGGCACCACTGCAGCCATTCGCCTGCAGATGCGCTATTCGGTGCCGCTGTTCGTCTATGGCGAAGGCTTGTGGGGCAAGGCCGACCCGGAAGGCAAGCGCAACGCCGCCGGGGTCGGCAAGCCGCAGCTGAGCTGGCGCCCGGTGACGGTGCAGGGCAAACCCTATGTGGAACTGCGCAATACCGGGCCGGTGCACGCGCGGCTGACTGATGTGGTGGTGCAGCAGGGCAGCCAGGCCAAGCCATTGGCCGAAGGGCTGCTTGGCTATGTGCTGCCCGGCGCCAGCATGCGTTGGCCGGCCCCGGTGGCGCCCAATGCAGGCAGCGTGATCAAGGGGAGGGTCAACGGCCAGGAAACGGCCGAAGCGATCCGGCAAGGGCAATGAGTGCGCGGTTGAATGAGCGTCAGGGACCAGGGAGGCCCCGGCAATGGTCGGAATCCGGGAGTGAAAAGGCTATGGCAGGTGCCGTGCCGCTGGTGCATGGGGCTGGCGATGATCGCCCCCTGCCTGGCCGTGGCCGACGACCTGCCGCCACCGCCCACCGAAGCCGCCGCCGTGGCCGATGCCACCCTGTACCTCGACCTGTTGGTGAACCAGGTGCCCAGGGCTGAATTGGTGCCGGTGCAGCAGCGCACCGGGCGGCTGTACCTGGACAGCGACGTGTTGCGTGCCGCTGGCATTCACCTGCCCGGCGAACCCCAGGGCGAGGTGGCGCTGGAGGACATCAGCGGCCTGCACGCCGATTACGACAGCCAGAACCAGCGCTTGATGCTGCAGGTGCCGCCGGCCTGGCTGCCGGACCAGCAACTGGGCGATCGCAACCTGTATCCGCCGAGCGAGGCGCGCAGCAGTTTCGGTGCCTTGCTCAACTATGACATCTACCTCAACGACACCGACGACGGCGGCACCTACCTGGCGGCCTGGAACGAGCTGCGCCTGTTCGACAGCTGGGGCACGTTCAGCAGCACCGGCCAGTGGCGGCAAAGCTTCAATGCCGCGCAGAACGACACCAACCGGCAAGGCTTCCTGCGCTACGACACCACCTGGCGCTTCACCGACGAGCAACGCCTGCTGACCTTTGAGGCGGGCGACTTCGTGACCGGCGCCTTGCCCTGGACCAGCTCGGTCCGGGTCGGCGGCCTGCAACTGTCGCGCGACTTCGGCGCACGCCCCGACCTTGTGACTTACCCGCTGCCGGCCTTTGCCGGCGAGGCGGCGGTGCCGACTTCGCTGGACCTGTTCATCAATGGCTACAAGGCCAGCACCTCGGAACTGCAGCCCGGCCCCTACACCCTGACCAATGTGCCCTTCATCAACGGCGCCGGCGAAGCGGTGGTGGTAACCACCGACGCCCTTGGCCGGCAGGTGTCCACCACCTTGCCGTTCTATGTCACCAGCAGCCTGCTGCAAAAAGGCCTGTCGGACTACTCGGTGGCTGCCGGTAGCCTGCGCCGTGACTACGGGGTGAAGGATTTCGGCTATGGCCCAGGTGTCGCCACCGCCAGTCTGCGCCATGGCCTCAGCGACACCTTCACCCTGGAAACCCACGTTGAAACCGCTGAGTCGCTGCTGCTGGGCGGGTTGGGCGGCAACATGCGCTTGGGCACCTTCGGGGTGCTCAACGCGGCCTTGGCGCAAAGCCAGTTCGACGGTGACAAGGGCCATCAGGTCGCCCTGGGCTACCAGTACAACAGCCAGCGCATCGGCTTCAGCTACCAGCGCCTGCAGCGCCATGGCGACTACGCCGACCTGACCCGCGTCGACACCCCCGATATCCAGCTGAGCCAGCGCAGCGAGCAGGTGACTGTCAGCCTGAACCTCAACCGGTACGGCAGCCTTGGCGCCGGTTACTTCGATGTGCGCGCCGGTGACGGCACGCGCACCCGGCTGATCAACCTGAGCTGGAGCAAGCCGCTGTGGGGCAACAGCAGCCTGTACCTGTCGGCCAACCGCGAGGTGGGTGACAGCAACTGGGCGGTGCAGGCGCAGGTGGTGATTCCGTTCGACTTCGGCAGCACCCTGGCGGTCAGCACCGAGCGCAGCAAGGACGGCGAGAGCCTGCAGCGGGTGAACTACAGCCGCGCCGTGCCGGTGGGCGGCGGCGTTGGCTACAACCTCGGTTACGCCAGCGGCAGCGACCGTGATGCCTACCGTCAGGCCGACGTCACCTGGCGGCTGCAGTCGGTGCAGCTGCAGGCTGGCGTGTATGGCAGCAGCGGCGAGATGACCCGCTGGGCCGATGCCAGTGGCTCGCTGGTGTGGATGGATTCGGGCGTCTACGCCGCCAACCGTATCGACGACGCCTTCGTGGTGGTCAGCACCGGCGGTTACGCCGATGTGCCGGTGCGCTATGAAAACCAGGAAATCGGCCACACCGACCGCAGCGGCCACTTGCTGGTGCCCTACAGCAGCGGCTACTACCGGGGCAAATACGAGATCGACCCGATGAACCTGCCGCCCGATGTGCTGGCCGCGCAAGTGGAGCAGCGAGTGGCGGTGCGCCGTGGCAGCGGCTACCTGCTGGAATTCCCCCTCAAGCGCGTGTTGGCGGCGAGCATCGAGCTGGTCGATGCCAACCAGCAGCCGCTGAAACTGGGCAGCACGGTCGTGCACCAGGAAAGTGGCGGCCAGGCGGTGGTGGGCTGGGACGGCCTGGTGTACCTGGAGAACCTGTCGCCGCGCAACCACCTGCAGGTGACGGTGGAGGGCGCAGGGCCATGCACGGTCGAGTTCGAGCTGCCCGATACGCAAGGCACGGTGCCGCTGATCGGCCCGCTGGTGTGCCGATGAAACGGTTGCTGTATGCGTTGCTACTGCTGCTTCTGCCGGCAGGCTCGGCGTGGGCGCTGTGTTCGTCGGTGGCAACCCTGCCTGCAGGGTTCGGCACGGTCAACTCGACCCTGGTACGCACCACCGCGCAGACGGCCTCGACGACCAACGCGGGGCTGCAATGCACCGGCTCGCTGTTGAGCTTGCTCAGTTCCACCGACCATTTCTACGCCACCATCACCGGTAGCAGCAGCGGCGGCCTGGTTGGCCCAACCGGTGACGTGATCGCTTACACGCTGTATGCCGACAGCACCACCAGTTACCCGATCACCCGGGGCGTGGCATTCGACTTTGCCCGCAATGGCATTCTCGACCTGCTCGGCCTGCTCAACGGCACCTCACCCAAGGCCGTGCCGTTGTACATGCGCACGGTGGTTGGCAGTAACGTCGCCGCTGGGGTGTACCAGGAAACCTTGACCGTGCTCTGGAACTGGAATTATTGCTCCGGCATCGGTATTGGCGCCATCTGCCTTGGGCGTGATATTGGCTCAGGCACGCAGACGCTGGTCGTGACCCTGACCGTGAGCAACGATTGCCAGATCACTACACCCAACATCAATTTCGCCAGCGCGCCCGTGGTGGCCGGGTTTGGTACGGTGAGCCAGAGCGTGAGCCTGTCGTGCACCAAGGGCAGCGCCTACACGGTGGGTTTGAATGATGGCGAGAACGTTTCCAGCGGGCGCCGGCGCATGAAGTCATCGGCCGGCAACTTCCTGGCCTATGACATCTTCAAGAGCGCCGGCACCGTGCGCTGGGGCTCGCTGACCACCGCCCGGCGCTCCAGCAGCGATGCCGACGTGAACCCCGGCAACGGCACGGGGACCGGGAGCCAGGTGTTCAACTACAACGCGAAGGTTTACACCGACCAGACCACGCCTCCGGCTGGCAGCTATCTCGACAATGTGATTCTTGATGTGGCGTTCTGAGCGCGCAGTCCTGCTCCGGCCCTTTCGCGGGGCAAGCCCGCTCCTACAGGTTGTCCGCTAGGCTCAAGGCCAGTGCGGTACCTGTGGGAGCGGGCTTGCCCGCGAAGGGGCCGAATTTGCTCAGCGCAAATCGTCAACCATCTTCAAAAGCGTCTCCAACACCGCCCCCGCCAAGGCCTTGGACCTTGCCCCCGACCACCCAGCGACCGGCTCCGGTGCATCGTCGTGGTCCTTGAACGGCATCTCCAACGTCAGCGACAGGCAGTCATACGCCATGCCCACCGCATTGCACGCCAACGTGGTATTGGCCTGCCCCGGTTCATCCCGGGTGTACCCGTGCACCGTCTGGAAGTCCCGGGTCACGCTGCACAAGGTGCTGCGAAATTGCTCCTCAAGCTTTGCCAGCCGTGGCGTGTACCCTGGGTTCCCCTCGCAGGCTGCGGTGAACACATGGGGGATCTCCTCATCTCCATGCACATCGATAAAGGCATCCACCCCGTACTGCTTCATCTGCGCCTGGGCGAAGAACACCTCAGGGCTCAGCTCCACACTCGCATCCTGCCAAGCCCGGTTCAGGTCCTTGCCCTTGAAGTTGGTGCGCAGGTGGCCGAGGAAGGCACCGTCGGGGTTCATGTTCGGAATCAGGTACAGGTCGGCTTTTTCCAGCAGCTTCTGCACGGTCGAATCATTGGCCTGCAGGCGGTCGATCACCCCCTCCATGAACCATTCGGCCATGTGCTCGCCCGGGTGCTGCTGGGCAATCAGCCACAGCTTGCGTTTGCCCGCTGCGCCGTCGCCGGCGCGCAGCAGCGGAATGTCCCGCCCTTGCACACTGCGCCCATGGGCCAGCAACTCGACGCCCGGCAACTGCTGGGCCCGCTCGATCAGCTGGTTGTGGCGCGCACGCGGGTAGGGCTCGAAGTAGGCGAACCAGATCTGCTCCTGCTCGGCCTTGACCTCGAACGCCAGCGCCTTGCCATCGAACTGGCTCGGCACCCGGAACCAGCGCTGCTGGTCGTAGGAGGCCACCGCGTTGTAACCGCTCCAGGCGTTCTTGTAGGAAGACTCGCTGGCGTTGTCCAGGCTGAAGCGATGGACCTGGCCCGGCGTGAGGCCGCTGACCTTGAAGTGGAACCACTGGAAGTGGCCGCTGTGGGTGTCCGGGCGAATGGCCAGGTGCACCTGCGCCGGGTTGCTTGCATCCAGTACCCGGATATTGCCGGAATCGAAGGCGCAGTCGATTTGCAGGGGGGACAGCGTCACGGTCATGGGCGGGCTCCTTGGGAATTGTTGTGGGGGTTACTGTACACCGCTTGGGCGCCCCGTGAGTGCGCCGGATCACGCCACCAGCCAACTCGCGTCACCCTCGACCAGCGTGCCCCCATGGCTGGTGGTATCGCCCACCCGCGCGGCAGGGCTGCCTTCGATGAGCAAGTGGGCGGCACCGGTTTCGATGATGGCGCCACAGGACGTTTCGTCGCCGACGCGGGCGATGGGGGAGCCGTTGACGGTGGCGTGGGCGGCACCGGTGGTGACGGTGGTGGCGCCGTGGAGGGGGCAGTCGTGGCGGTGGCCGATGAGGACGATGGGGTTCATTGAGGCTCCAGAACGTGACTACTGCAAGATCAGGTTGAGTGAATCCAGCACTTCGGCGGTGACAAGGCGCAATCGGTAGCTGTAGTAGGCATACATGCCTGTGATCATGCCGGTAGCTAGCACCAATGGGCTCCACCACGGCCAGTGGCGGCGCATGCGGAAGTTGCGAGGCGCAACGTTGCTCAGCGCATCGGGAAACAGTTCAGGAAGTGGCCCGCGCTGTTTGCTGATCAGCGTGCGCAGTTCAGCGATGTGGGCTTCAAGTGTTTTATCCCCCCCGGGGACGACGGCATACTTGCCTTTCAAACCCATGCACAGCACCAGGTACATGAATTCCAGTACGTCCACGAAACGCGCGGGTTCCTGTTTCATGCGTTCCAGGATTACAAAAAATTTTTCACCACCCAAGGCGTCGTCGTGAAACTCACTCAGCAGCGGCATGTGGCTCCAAACTGAAACTTTGCCCCAAGGCCGGTCCATGACGGTTTGGTCCAAGTACAGGCACAGCGCGTAGGAAAAGGCCGATACCTGTAAAGGCTCATAGGGAAGCTGGGCCATTTCCGCGAGGATGTTGGTTATCTGGATAGAGACAACGCGATAGAGCTCTTCGAGATCGTCGATGTCGTCGAGTGTTTCCAAGCGAAGGGCTAGCCCAAGCAGTGACAGGGCGGCATTGCACATTGGGTTCATGAAGCCGGTGCGCAGGTCGAAGTCGGGGTCGCCCGGTGCATGCTGCAGGAGGAAGCGAGTGGTTGAAGTGGAGGAGGGGGAGGCGTTATGTTTTTCTGCGTGTTTTGTAAGTTTTGGGAGTAGTGTGTTGGATGGCATTTTAAGAGTTACCTAGTGTTGTGAGAGGTTGGCTTAATCGGTTGCGAAATGAACAGGAGTTTTGGAGTTCAGTTATTGGGTTGATGACCTTCGAAGGTGGGGCGGTATCTAATCGCCAGTCTTTACGCCATTCACTCGTATCACGGGCTTGCGTTTTTCAGCGAAGCCGCAGAGTACGTCGTTTTCATGAGGAAATTTAACGTAGGGTACGTTGTATTGAATCCATGCTTCGACGCTATTCGGGTATGTGTAAAAAAGCAGTAGAAAAATTGCTAGGGGTATAGTTAGTGGTGACCACAGCCAGGCCCGAGTCTTTGAGTGGTTTTCTTGAATGTCTTTTACCCATTCCCTATAAGGTTGAATTGTGGAGTCGAGTCGACTTAGCTTCTCGGCACGCTTTGGCGGTAGGGGTAGGTTTTGTATTCCGTCACTCATAAAGCGTTGTAAGTATTCCCAGAGGGCACGAGCGGAGCGCCCATTATCTAGCGCGCTAAGGTTCCCACAGGCAGCGCATATTTCAGTGGGAGGGCTCATGCGATAGTCAATGGCGAAGAGGTAAAGTGGGTGGCGGGAGCTATAGCCGTAAGATGAAACTATCGGGATGAACCCAGCCATAGCCTCTATTTTGTCCCAGTCGATGATGTGCATGTGTTTTTGGTTGTTTGGATATATGAAATATAGTTTTCGGGTGATTCGGTTTATACGGATATAAGCGCCGCGACAGCGATGAGCGCCGCTTGCAAAATACATGGCCAAGGCAATACAGGGAGTAAGCGGTGACCATGCTAGAGCTATCAGTAGGACTTTGCTGTCGGTGCTGACAAAAATTGCGACAACTACAAGAAATATCAGTGACAGTAATGCCGATAATCCAATGAACATAGCGCTGCCGCTTCTTGTGAGATTTGAATATGTCTCGAGTTCGATGCAGGTGTCATTTATACGATGTACTCCGTCTGGCAACGGTAAAATGTGATGATTTAAGGCGTGCGGTAAAATCGTGCCGCCAGCTTTTAGACTTTTAGGCAAGTTCTTGATTTTCATAATCTAACTGGATCTCGAAATAAATTAAATTTGCTCGCCTCTACGAGGGCGGAGATCGCGCGCTTGAAATTGCAGGAGTATTTCTGATCCCTTGCGGTGGTCGGGCTGGGAATGGCTAGGAGGCGGTTGTCGGAATCCATCAGTCGAGATTGCTCCTGAGTGCCGGTGCCGAGTATGAATTGCAGAGGGTGCGATCCTTGGCGAATGGCTGATTGGGTAAGGGCCGGCGAAGTTGCTTTCTCGAAGCCGGGCTGTCGTGAGCGGTGCTTACTGATCAAGTTTCACACCATTTACACGTATTACCGGTTTCCGTTTTTCGGCGAAGCCGCAGATTACGTCGATTTCGCGAGGAAATTTAACGAAGGGTACATTGTATTGAATCCACGCTTCGACACTATTGGGGTAGGCGTGAAAAAGCAGCAAAAATATATATTCGGGAATTGTGAAGGGAGCCCATAGCCAGCCGTGTTTTTTACAAAGCTGTTTTCGGAAATCATCCGCCCACTCTCGGTATGGCTGAAGCGTTGCGTCTCGTCGGCTCACTGTTGCAGTTTGATTCGGTGGTGAGGGCAAGTCTTTTGCGCCATGGGTCATGTAATGCTGTAGGTATGCCCAAAGTGATTGAGCTGACTGACCACCATCAAGAGCTCCAGAGTTTCCACATGCAGCGAATATTTCTGTGGGAGGCGTCATGGCGTAGTCGGTGCCGAAGAGATAGAGAGGATGCCTCGTGGTATAGCCGTGCGAAGTTACAATGGGTATGAATCCAGCTAAGCCTTCGATACTGTCCCAATCAATAACGTGCATATAGTTTGGGTTGTTTGGATGTATGAAGTAGAGCTTTCGTGTGTTTCGGTTAATTCGGATGTATGATCCTCGGTACCGATGAGCCCCGCTGGCAAAATAAAATACAATAGAAAATAAGGGTAGCGAAGGGCTGGCCATTAATATGGCTAGAAGCGTTTCTGTATCTGTGCCAAGCACCAGGGTAATCATAATTGATATTATGATGGATGCTAGAATCGAGACGCCAATGAAGCCGGCGCTTCCGCTTCTAACAATGTTGGCGTAGGTGTTGATTTCGATGCATTTGTCATTGATGCGATGTACCCCGTCAGAATCTGGAAGAGAAGGCTGCTGGGTGCCGTGGTATAACTTTTTACCCCCAAAGCGAAGGTTTTTCGGTAGTTTTTTTATTGCCGTCATTTTTTAGGGGGCTCAATCAATTCTAGCTTGGCTGGGTCTATGATTTCTGAAAATAGATCGGGTGCTCTAAATTCTAGCGGAGACGGCGCTCCGTTTTGTTGAAAATAAATATCGGGTTGCGCAGTGTCTGGGATGAATAAGTACTCTAGCCAGACTTTTGCGGATTGGTGCATTTGAATACTCCAACCATTTGGTTTTCCACCATGAAACGTAGGAGTGACCAGGCACTCAATCTCATAGTTGGTAGCTCGTTTTTCTGTGTTATGTGCTATAGGGCCCGTTATTTGTTTGAGTTTTTTTCATGTAGTGAGAGTGATAGTCGAGTTTGGAACTCTTCGGTTGGTATGTCGCTGGAATGTGGGAGTTGATACGTAATTCGGAGGGTTCCCACCCGAAATCCGAAGGTTTGCTGCCAGTCAGCCGATATGCGAGGGCGATAATGCAAATTATGCACGGCATTAAGTTCTTCGAGGTTTGTGTAATGCTTGAAATGTTTTCCCCAGGCACTATGTTTTAACCATATTTCTACCGGCCCATGCTTTGTTAAATCAACGCCTGCTGAAAATGCTATAGCTGCGCCAAGTGAAATTAATGCTAAAATCGACCATCCTGGTGGTGTGAGCCCTAATACCGTAACTGGGCCAGCTGTACTTATTGCACCTGCCGCTGCTGCTGTCCCTCCCGCCCATGAAGCGAGAGCTATGACCCCTCCTGCGATAGCAGAGCCAAAATACATAGCTGCTTGTTCAGTGTTTTTTTCTTTGACTGCTCGGATACCTTTTGCGCTGTCAATCAGAGAAACTAGCCCGGCTCCGCCTGCTCCAAAAAATGATACGCCAAATTTTGAAGACAAATATTTCATTGTAGATAAGCCCGTTTTCTGTCCGGCGATCTGGAACTTTAGTGACAGTGCTGTGGTGGTGAGTTCAATTCCTGCACCTATTAGCGTTGCGCTGGCGCCTACTAGTTCGAATACACTGAAAACTGTTTCATTGCTATTTCTCGCTGCTTTTATGGTGTTGGTTAGGTTTGTTATCGCTAAAAACCCTCCGAGTCCTGCTAATGAAGGTCCGAGTCCTGAGCTTAGTGTATGTTTTGTGCGTAAAAACAGGTTGGTTTCCTTTTTTGAAAGGTGGTTGTTTTGGGTGGTGCTATGGGATGGATTTGTTGTTTGGTAAGTTGTTTCTCCAATCTTAATTAATTCGTAAATTTTTATTTGGACTGTGAATTTGATTTGGTTGGCACTGGCGCGTGGCGATTTCCAGTGCTTAAGTTTATTTTCTTCAAGAATTTCTGGGATTTGAAACTCCTTGGCTTGTCGAACAAAATCTGCGAGATTCATTTCGTGCATAACTATCGTGGCATTAAACCGAATCTCCACCACAGCCTTGAGCCTAGGCACCAACACATCCGCCTTATGAATGGTTGGCAGTGCCTGCAGTAACCCCATCAATGCATTGGTCGCAGGTGTACCTGCGTGCTCGTCGAGGTAGTTATCCACCACCGCAAACGCCCCTTTGACGAGGTCTCCGGCCTTTTCCTTGAACCGGCCGGCCAGTAATTCGCTGCCATTGCCCACCGCCAACCAGAACGGGCTCTGGTCGGTCGGCATCATCACCACGTCATGCAGCAAATCCCGACCTTCACTGCAATGCACCAATCCACCCAGGCAGTCGAACACGGTTTCTTCGTAAGCATCCGCCACCGCCTTGACCTGCAAGTCGAAGGTTTCCAGCGCCTTGCCCAGTAATTGTTCGGCATCGATCAGTCGAACCCAGGCGATAACATCCGCAACCTGTTCGGCAACGGCGTTGTCCAGCTTCGCCAGTTCTTGGGCATACAGATCGGGGAAGCGCATTGCGCCTTCGTAATCCAGCAATTTGCGTTGCCGCTTGAGGGCTTCGGCGGTTTCGGCGTTGCTTCCGGCCTGCTGGTTGGCGGCGTTGAAATAACCAGCAATGAAATTGGCACTCTGCAGGCGGTGGGCGTGCTGGCCGGCGTAGCGGGTCTTTCTTTCAACGGCCAGGGTCACCAAGTGGTGAAGTTCGCTCACTATCCCGATAGGGTCATGCAGGGCCACTGCCAATGGGCTTACGCCTGGGCGTGGGCCTAACTGACGGGTTAGGTTTATCAAGGCCTGGCCATAGCGAGCCATGAAGTCTGGGCGCTTTGAGGGGCCTGCGAAAAGGGGGAATATGCCGGCGGTGCCGGAAGGCTTTAGGTCAGCCAAGGCATTGCCGGCATGGGCTGAATCGAACACATGCGGCTGCTTGGGCGAGCCTGCCGGTTGCACGGCAGTGGCAAGCTGGCTGCGCAGGCCGCCGTCGTCCTGCTCGATGCGCCACAGGGTGGCGTGGCTGAGCAAGGCTTCGCTGACCATCAGGTACACCCTGTCAGCGATACGGGTTTCGGGTGCCAATACGTGGTAGGCGGCACGGGCGGTGTCCGGGTGTGCGTGGCTGCCGGGTGCATCGCTGTTGTAGTCCTCTGGTGTCCACCACAGGTGGGCGAAGCGCACGTCCTCGGTCACCTGGTAATGACGGGTTTTCATGCGCCCCTGGTGGAAGTAGAACAGGTAGAGATAACTGCCCGGGCGCAGCAGCCTTAGCCCGTAAGGCTTGGTCGACTGCAGGGGCGGGTACTGATCGATGCTGAGGGTCTGGAAGACTTCACGGTCCAGCGGTTGATCCGCGATGCCATAGCGCACGGGGTAGAGTGGAATGCCGCGCTCGCAGGGCGGCGGCGCAATGGCCTGGCCAACCCTGGGGGCACAGGGGTGATCGGGTTGAATGGCGCGTTTGAAGCTGCGGGTCATTGCTGATCCCTCTTGGTAATTGGGCTGGAGATCGCCAGCAGGCGGTCGTTGATATCCATCAGCCGTTGTTGGCCCTGAGTGTTGTTGTCGAGCAGCTTTGGGACGGTGAGATCCTTGGCGAATAGATGTACAGGGACGAGCAGGCGAAACTATATGTATTAGCGGCGCAGCTTTTTTTTGGAGCTGCCCCTGTCGTGACAATTTCTTACTGATCAACTTTCACACCATTTACTCGTATTATCGCTTTGCGTTTTTCAGCAAAACCGCAGAGTACGTCGTTTTGGTGAGGGAATTTGAGATGCGGAACATTGTATTGGAGCCAGGCTTCAAAGCTTTCTGGGTATGCGTCAAAAACGAGCAGGAAGAGTGCAATTAGAATTGTTACAGGGGATAGAATCCAGTCGCGTGGAGTACGAAACTGTTGGCGTACATCGTCAGCCCATTCTTTGTAGGGAAGCAGAGTTGCTTCACGACGGCTCAGGTTGGATGGGCGTACATCAGGTTTTGGAAGGTCTTCGGGGCCGTTTGCCATGAAATGTTGTAGGTATGTCCAGAGTGAGCGTGCAGATTGATCTCCAGTAATAGCTCCAGCGTTGCCACAGGCGGCGAAGACTTCCGATGGTGGGTCTAGAGCATGATCGATACCAATTAAATATAGCGGGTGTCGGGTAGTGTATCCGTGAGAGCTGAAAATAGGTATGAATCCCGCAAAGCCCTCAATACCATTCCAATCGAGGATGTGCATGTGCTTAGGGTTTTTATTGTGTATAAAATAAATTTTGCGGGTGATGCGATTGATGCGGATAAAGGCGCCGCGGCATCGATGTGCCCCACTGGCAAAGTAAAATATCACGGCCAGTAGGGGGAGTGCGGGCATTGCTATAATCATCCCTAATAACCTTTCTGGTGTGGCGCCAAGAAAAAATGTAAAAAAAATTGAGAGTATTGGTGAAATTAATAGTGTTGAGCCGATGAAGCCAGCCGTTCCGCCTAGTGTGAGATTGGCATAAGTTTCAATTTCGACGCACCTATCGTTGATGCGGCGAACTCCATCCGGTTGAGGTGGAGTTGACTGATGTACCCCATGTCTAAGGCGTGTTCCTCCGAATCGTATGCTTTTAGGTAATCGTTTTGTTTTGGTTTTCATCGTGGAGGATTAACCGGTTCTAGTTTGATAGGGTCGATAGTTTCTGAAAAAATATTGGATGCCCTGAACTCAAGCGCGGAGGGAGCTCCCTGTTGGTTGATATAAAGATCTGGTCTATTTAGGTTTGGAAGGAATAAATATTCAAGCTCTACCCGTGCCGATTGATGCATTTGAATAGCCCATCCAGTCGGCTTTTTGCCGGAGTATGTAGGGGTGATGAGGCACTCATGTTGGGGGTCAAATGATTGAGTGTCAGGGGCATGTGCGATGGGGCCTGTTATCTGCCTTAGGGGATAGTTTTTGATCTTCACAGATAGGCGATGCTGGAAGTGCTCGTGGAAGTTATCCGTGATATTTGGTAATTCGTAAGCAATGCGGAGTGTTCCTACCCTATAACCTGGCGTTTGTGCCCACTCGGTAAAAATTCGTGGTCGGTAATATAGGTTGTGGATCGTGTCAAGCTCCTCTTGCATAAAGTAGTGCCTGTGGTTTTTTCCCCAGGCGCTATGCTTGAGCCAAACTTCTATCGGACCATGTTTTTTTGAGTCAACTCCTGCGACAAAGGCAATGGCTATGCCTAGCACGATTAATGAGATTACTGACCACCCCAACGGGGTTAGTCCGAGTACGGCTACCGTTGTGTTGGAAGCTATGCTTGCTGCGGCCGCTGTTCCGCCCGCCCACGTTGCGAACGCAACCACACCCCCGGCAAATGCAGATCCGAAATACATAGCAGCTTGTTCAGGATTGTTATCTCGAATTGACTGCAAACTTCTGACGCTGTCGATGATTGAGGTCAGTGCGACACCGCCTGTACCATATAGAGCGATTCCCCTTTTCGCAGCAAAGTATCTGACCCCAGATGAAAGCTTAGGATTTCCCCTGAGGTTGTGATATGTCGCGATTGCGGTAGCGCCAGATTCTATGCTGGCTCCGATTAGTGTTGAGGCGGCGCCAACTAAATCGATCACGTGTAACGCTGCATCACCTTCCTGTTGTGCTTTTTTTAAAGTGCTCGCAAGATTTGTAATGGCTAGATACAAGCCTAGGCCCGATAGTGCTGGACCTAAACTTTCTCGTATCGTGCTTAGCATTTTTGTGAATATGTTCACTGTTTGTGAAGTGGCTGGCGTTGTCTTGGGGGTGTCACCCATTGATGCGCTCTTTTGGTAGGTGGTTTTCCCGATTTCTACGAGTTCGTAAATTTTTATGAGTGCAGTGAACTTGATATGAGCGGTTTTCGGTGGCGGTAGCTTCCAACCATCTAAATACTCATGCCCTGAGGCACGCTGCGCTTGGAAGTTTCGTGCCTGCTGCAAAATATCTGTTAAGTGTATTTCGCGCATAATTATGGTGATGTTAAACCTGATCTCCACCACAGCCTTGAGCCTAGGCACCAACACATCCGCCTTATGAATGGTTGGCAGTGCCTGCAGTAACCCCATCAATGCATTGGTCGCAGGTGTACCGGCGTGCTCGTCGAGGTAGTTATCCACCACCGCAAACGCCCCTTTGACGAGGTCTCCGGCCTTTTCCTTGAACCGGCCGGCCAGCAATTCGCTGCCATTGCCCACCGCCAACCAGAACGGGCTCTGGTCGGTCGGCATCATCACAACGTCATGCAGCAAATCCCGACCTTCACTGCAATGCACCAATCCACCCAGGCAGTCGAACACGGTTTCTTCGTAAGCATCCGCCACCGCCTTGACCTGCAAGTCGAAGGTTTCCAGCGCCTTGCCCAGTAATTGTTCGGCATCGATCAGTCGAACCCAGGCGATAACATCCGCAACCTGTTCGGCAACGGCGTTGTCCAGCTTCGCCAGTTCTTGGGCATACAGATCGGGGAAGCGCATTGCGCCTTCGTAATCCAGCAATTTGCGTTGCCGCTTGAGGGCTTCGGCGGTTTCGGCGTTGCTTCCGGCCTGCTGGTTGGCGGCGTTGAAATAACCAGCAATGAAATTGGCACTCTGCAGGCGGTGGGCGTGCTGGCCGGCGTAGCGGGTCTTTCTTTCAACGGCCAGGGTCACCAAGTGGTGAAGTTCGCTCACTATCCCGATAGGGTCATGCAGGGCCACTGCCAATGGGCTTACGCCTGGGCGTGGGCCTAACTGACGGGTTAGGTTTATCAAGGCCTGGCCATAGCGAGCCATGAAGTCTGGGCGCTTTGAGGGGCCTGCGAAAAGGGGGAATATGCCGGCGGTGCCGGAAGGCTTTAGGTCAGCCAAGGCATTGCCGGCATGGGCTGAATCGAACACATGCGGCTGCTTGGGCGAGCCTGCCGGTTGCACGGCAGTGGCAAGCTGGCTGCGCAGGCCGCCGTCGTCCTGCTCGATGCGCCACAGGGTGGCGTGGCTGAGCAAGGCTTCGCTGACCATCAGGTACACCCTGTCAGCGATACGGGTTTCGGGTGCCAATACGTGGTAGGCGGCACGGGCGGTGTCCGGGTGTGCGTGGCTGCCGGGTGCATCGCTGTTGTAGTCCTCTGGTGTCCACCACAGGTGGGCGAAGCGCACGTCCTCGGTCACCTGGTAATGGCGGGTTTTCATGCGCCCCTGGTGGAAGTAGAACAGGTAGAGATAACTGCCCGGGCGCAGCAGCCTTAGCCCGTAGGGCTTGGCCGACTGCAGGGGCGGGTACTGATCGACGCTGAGGGTCTGGAAGATTTCACGGTCCAGCGGTTGATCCGCGATGCCATAGCGCACGGGGTAGAGCGGAATGCCGCGCTCGCAGGGCGGCGGCGCAATGGCCTGGCCAACCCTGGGGGCGCAGGGGTGATCGGGTTGAATGGCGCGTTTGAAGCTGCGGGTCATTGCTGATCCCTCGTGGTAATCGGGCTGGAGATCGCCAGCAGGCGGTCGTTGATATCCATCAGCCGTTGTTGCCCTTGGGTGCCGGTGTCGAGCAGCAGGTTGTAGAGGGGGCGGTCCTTGACGAAGGGCTGTTCGGGGAACAGCAAGCGAAGTTGCATGTAATAGCGGCGCTCGCCTTCCAGGTGAAACCCGCAGTAGCCGGCTTCGCGGTCGAAGTCCGCTAGCTGGCGGCGTAAATCAAGCGGATCGAATGGCACGTCCATCGCCTTCAAGTGATGTTCCATGGCGTGGCAGGCATGGCGCAGGAACCAGGCGTGCCCCGCGCTGTTCAGCGCGCTTTCATCCGTTTGGGTGAGGTTCAGGATCGTGGCCTGGGGCAGGGGGAGGGGGCTGGAATCGTCCAGCGTCAGCTGCAACCATGAGTCGCGGCCCAGGCCGCTGTGCCAAATCAATCGCTGGAGTGGGCTGAGCAACTGCAAGAGCTGCTGATGAGGCAGTGCTTCGCAAAGCTCCTCAAGCTTGCGCAGGCGGCTCCACTGAAAGACCAGTGTGTTGCCATCCGAGGCCCGAAGGTGCCTGGCGTGCTTGAGTGCCCCAAGCAGTGCCAAGACGTCCTGGTGGCTGGCCAGCAGCGAGCCCTGCTGCTGCGGGCCCCAGATGTCGAGAAAGCGTGCCAGAAGGGCCTCATTCAGGCGGGCGAGCAGTGGGCCTGCCTGATAGCCGGGGCCTGCATACTCCTCGGCTGTGCCACGCCATACCCAATGGTACTGGCCGGGGGCGCAGAGGCTGCGGATGTCCTCAGCCAGTGAAGGTATCTGGTCGCCGCTGAGCAATAGCCAGGCGTGTTCCGTGAATGGCAGCGGCCAGGCCGGCGGCGGTACAACCGTAAGCCGTTGACGGGGCCAGCCTGCATCGACATAGCTGCTGTCCATCACGTGCGCTCCTTGGCACAAGGGCAGGGCGAGCGAGTACAGCGGCCATCGCTGCGCATTTCGCACACTTGATCCAACCCGGAGCCTTGGGCAGGAACGCCGCTTGCGACATGGCTGTTGCCCGCACCTGTTGCCTGCATATCCAGCGGCGCCTGAATATGCAGCGCCACGCCTTTCAGGGTGATGCCATTGGCGTCGATCATCAGCGTGCCGCCGGCACCTTCCAGCACGATCTCGTCCTGTACCTGAAGTGTGAAGCGCCTGGCGTGTTGCTGGATTTCCTGCCCGGCAGTCAGGTGTACGTGGCCTTGAACAGCCTCCTCCCGATGCCCACCCACTTCGAGGGTGTGGTTTGCTGCGGTTCGGTCGAAACGATGGTTGCCCACCTCCAACCTGTGGTCCTTGCCGATGGTGGTGATCTGGTTGCGCACCACATCAAGCAACGCGTCCTGGCCAATCTGCACGCGCTCGTCATTGCCCACCGACTCGGTACGGTCATGGCCGATGCTGATCGTCTCGCTGTGCCCGACCTGCTCGCTTCGGTCATTGCCAACCTGGGTGGTTTCGTCGTGCTTGACCACGTTGTTCTGGTCGCGCTCGGCGTGGATGAACACCTCCTGGCGGCCCAGTTCGTCTTCGAAGCGCAGCTCGTTGAAGCCCTCGCCCTTGTGGGTTTGGCTCTTGATGGTCATGCGCGTCTTGTGTTCGGGCAGGTCGTAGGGCGGCAGCTGGTTCCCGCAATAGGTACGCCCGGTGATCATCGGCTGGTCGGGGTCGCCGTTGACGTAGTGGATGATCACGTCCTGGCCGATGCGTGGAATGGCCATGGCGCCCCAGCTGCCGCCCGCCCAGGCCTGGGAAACCCGAACCCAGCAGGAGCTGAATTCGTTGTTCCTGCTCTCCCGGTCCCAGGGGAAGCTGACCTTCACCCGGCCCCACTCGTCGCAGTAGATCTCCTCGCCAGGCGGGCCGACCACGGTGGCCATGTGCGGGCCATCGACCCGTGGCCGGGGCAGGGGCGCTGGCCGCCACTCCATCTTGCCCGGCACCAGCACGGCCGTTTGCGTGTAATGCGTGCCTTGCTTGGCGTCGGCGGCATCCTCCTGCAGGCTGGTGAACTGGCTGCCTTCGTGGTGAACACTGATGACCCGCCAGAGCGCATTCAGGTCTTGGCGCGAGTGCCCCTTGAGGGTGAAGGCGAGGCCAGGTTGCAGGCGCATGTCGTCGCCTTCGACGTTGGCGATGCAGGCATCGTGGCGCAGGCCGCTGAGGCGGGTTTCGGTAAACGGGATGCCGACCGCACTGCGCTTGTAGCGCCCGGGGTAGTCGAAGCGCTCGTAGTTCATGGACTGGTGCACCACGCCATAGGCTGCAGCGCGCTGGTTCAGCCGGTAGGCCGGGTGGGTGAAGGTGTAGTCATGGTGAACCTGGCACGCGGTGCGCACCTGTTCGCTGTAGTGGAAGCGCCGCAGGCACGGGATGGCGGGGTCACCACCGCTGTTGACGTGGTACAGCACCTGGTCGGGGCCGACGGCATCGTCGTCCTCGTAAAAACCGTCGTCTGTATCGTCAGCATTGAGGGCGCCCCGGCTAATCATCCCAAGCGACTGCAAGCGGTCGGTGATGATCAGCGTGTGCTCCTTGGCACTGTGCGCGAAGCGGTAGACGAAGCCTTCCTCGGCGGCGAGGCGGGCGATGAAGGCAAGGTCGGTTTCGTCGGCCTGAACGCAGAATTCGCGCTCCTTGTGCTCGGCGAAGGCATTCATTTGCAGGCGCAGGATGCCCTGGCGCTGAAACATCAGTTCGAGAATCTGCGGGACGGTCTTGTGCTGGAAAATGCGCCAGTTCGAGCGTAGCTCGGCACGGGCCAGTTGCGGCTCGACCAGGGCGTGATAGCGGGTGCGATGAAAACCACTGTCGCCCTGGCGGAAGCTGCTGACCAGGCCGTGCACGTAACGCACCGGGCGTTGCCCGTTCCAGATGGTGAAGAGCGCCGGCTTGTCGAGCAGGTGGCCGAAGTTGATGTCATCTTCATAACCGATCAGTTCCAGGTGTAACTGGAACGGGGTGCTGAGCGCTTCATCGAGAACGAATGACACCACTTCGAGAGTGACATCAGCGGCCAGAGGTTGAAAGCTGAAACGCAGGTCAGACTGTTTGGGCATAGTTTCTCTCCATGACGCGACTCACTCTAGCAAGCGGGGTTCGGCACTCGTCAATAAACATGGCGTTTGGTTTGCCTGCTCTTCGTGTGGGAAACTTCCTACACTTGTAAGAATTGGTATCGATGTTTGTAGGAATATTCTCTGTCGAATGTTTCTAATTGTTTTTAGTTGCCGCTTGTGGTTGTCGCGCCCTTGTGACGGTGCGCCGTGCAGCGGCCTGTGGTCGAGCCTGAAGATGTAAGGCAATATTTATTTGTATTCCTGGCGAACCCTGCACTACGCTCTTGTGCAGTTGGTTGGGTTGAGGGCTGGATGCTCTCTCCGTCGACGTCCGCCTGATTTGAAAGCTTTGATCTGGATCAAGTAATTGGCCCAGTAGGATCTCGTATGAATAAGATTTGGAAATCTTTGAAACACTGGGGCTGGTCAGTGATGAAGCGAGTGGGCGTGCTAACCCCGCTCCTCTTGGCAACAGGCATCTTGTTATTGCTAGTTGCAATTTGGTGGTTTGGCCCGCAATGGAGATGGCGAGCGTATCAACCGCTGGCAAGCGCAGAAATGCGAGGCATGGCCAGTGTGTTGCTTGTGGTGTTGCCATTACTTTGCTGGCTGTTCGTCACGCGATCGCGTGTTCGTCGTTTACGGCACGAGCGAGAACAGGCCGATGCGGTTGAACGGGACCCCGGATTGGGCCGCGTGCAGGATCAGGAGCGCGAACTGAACCGGCAGCTGGCGAACTTCCTGGGCCATGTGGGTGGCCGTCGGGCGATGAACCGTTTGCCGCGATACTTGATGATCGGCGCTGAACGGGCAGGCAAGAGCAGCCTGTTGGAGCGCTCGGGCCAGCGCTTTTCCCTCACGCAAATCGGCAAGGCGCAGGCGCTGGGGCGCCAGGAGCAGCAGCCGGCCCAGGCTGTGAAGTGGTGGGTCAGTGACCATGCAATCATCCTCGACCCGCCAGGGGACTTCATTACCCAAGGCATAATCCCGACCCGTCAACCGCTTGCCGCAAACACTAGCGAGCCGTCAGTACCGCCAGGTAACCCGGCCAGGCTATGGGTTCACTTGCTCGGCTGGCTCACTCGCAACCGCCCAGGCAAAGCGCTCAATGGCGTGATACTGGTGGTGGACCTGGCAGCGCTGCTGCATGCTACCCCGGCACAACGCGTGGCCCTTGCACACGCATTGCGTGCCCGGCTGTTCGAGCTCAGCAATGAGTTGGGGCTGCGTTTGCCGCTCTACATCGTGCTGAGCAAGATCGATTTGCTGGACGGTTTTGGCCAACTGTTCAGCCGGCTGGGAATGGAGCAGCGTGACGCATTGTTTGGCTTTACAGCCAGACTCGACCGTAGCGGTTCGTCCGATGCATGGTTGAGCGATTTTTCCGATCATTACGCCCGAATGATCCAGCTGGTGCAGGCCCACGTGCGGGACGGCTTGGGGGCACTCACCGACGCAAGCCAACGTAAGCGCTTGTTATCCTTTCAGGCCCAGTTTGCCGGGTTGCGCCCGGGGTTGATGGCCTTTCTGCACGAAGCCCTGGCAAGCGACCGTTTTACCACCGCACCCCTGGTGCGTGGTTTGTACCTGTCTTCGGTCATACAGCAGGGTGAAATCGATAACGCTTTTGTGCGTGAGTCCGCGCAGCGGTACCGCGTGCCCAGGCCATTGCAGGAGGCGCTTAAACCTGGCCTCAAGGCCTCGCCTTACTTCGCCCAGCAGATTTTCCAGCAAATCCTCTATCCAGAAGCCGGCCTGGCCGGTGATAACCTGAGGGTCACCCGCCGCAAACGCCGCAGCCTTTGGGTCGGCTCCAGCATCAGCCTGCTGGCCATCGCCGCCGCTGCTGCAACCCTGCATCGCTTCTCCGACATCAACCAGGATAAAGCGGGCAGTGTTCTGCTTAAAACCCAGGCCTTCAGCGCCGGTGAAGTGGACGCCCGGCTCGACCCGACTGGCCGTAACCTGCTGGAGCCTTTGCAGCAAATCCGTGCGGCTGTGTCGGTGTTCGGCGACTATCGTTCCGCCTGGCCCGGCGTGGCCGATGCCGGGCTTTACCAGGGGCGTGCCATTGGGCCGATGGTCGATGAAGCCTACCTGAGCCTGTTGGCCCGGCGTTTTCTGCCTGCCCTGGCCAGTGGCCTGGTGGACGCAATGGAAGCGGCGCCCCCAGGCAGCGAGCAGCAAATGGCAGCGCTGCGTGTGTACCGCATGATCGAGGACCGGCAGAACCGCCAGGCACCCTGGGTAGAGGCTTGGATGGCGCGCTACTGGCAACGGGCATTTCCTGGGGAAGGCCAGGTACAGCGTGCCTTGATGGAGCATTTGCAGTATGCCCTGGCCTACGCGGACGCAGACCTGCAGCCGTATCACCCGCGTATCGCGGCCATCCAGCAGGCGCTGCGCCAGGTGCCTTTGCAGCAGCGGCTGTACGCTAGCTTGAAGCACGATGCACAACGAACACTGCAGTCGGGCGTGGACCTGCGCCAGCAGGTCGGTCCGGCGTTCGACATCATTTACCAGCCCGCCGAAAACACGCGCCTGGCCCCCTTGCTGACGGCCCAGGGCTTTACGGCATTCTTTGCGCCGCGCAGCCAGCACCTCAGTGAAATGGCCATGATCGACCGCTGGGCTTTGGGCGAGCGCCAGCAACTGGACTATTCGGATGCCGACCGCGCGGCGTTGGTCGATCAGTTGCGCACCCTCTATAGCGCCGACTACATCGACAGTTGGCAGCAAGCGCTGCAGCAACTGACGGTGACCGAGTTCCAGGACCTCGGCCATGGCGTTGCGGTGCTGGCGCAATTGACCGGGCCTGCAGCGCCGCTTCGCCGGTTGCTGGAAACGGTGCGAGACAACACGCAGCTTCAGCCGCAGCCAGTGCTTGTGGAAGGTGATGGCAGTACCGCCCCGGTGGCCG
Source organism: Pantoea sp. Tr-811 (assembly GCF_011752535.1). Taxonomy (NCBI): domain Bacteria; kingdom Pseudomonadati; phylum Pseudomonadota; class Gammaproteobacteria; order Enterobacterales; family Erwiniaceae; genus Pantoea; species Pantoea sp. Tr-811. The sequence goes on along the minus strand of NZ_VWXJ01000005.1, from coordinate 107,863 downwards.
AGCCACTGCCCGAGCCGTTACCCGTAAGCCAAACGGCAGATATTCGCGTAGCCTTCGCTGCCTTGAACGAGGTCATGGAAGCCAAGGGTGAGCGCCCAAGCTTTTACGAAGAAACCTTGGGTGCGATCAAGGCCCTGCATGACTATGCCAGGGCCGTACAAGACAGCCCGAACCTGGGCAGCGCGGCGCTGGAGGCTGTTCTTGAGCGCTCGGCAACCAAGGGTGGCGACCCCATAACGACCTTGCAGCGCATTGCCATCGGCCTGCCTGAGCCAATCCGCCAACACATCGAGTCGGTGGCCGAACAAACTGCGCAAGTGATGTTGAACGAGGCGCTGCAGGAGTTGGAGCGCCGTTGGCAGGCCGATATCCATGGCTTCTTCGAGGAGCGCCTGGCGCGGCGCTATCCCTTCGTGGTGCGCGCTGAGGATGCTGCGCTGGACGACTTCGCGGCGTTCTTCGGCCCCAGCGGGCGGCTGCAGCAGTTTCAGGCTCGCTACCTGGATACCGTCCTGAAGGAAAACCTGAAAGGGGGGCACGCAAAGGCTCCAGGTGGCGGGCTGTTCCGTGCCGATGTGATCGAACAGCTGGAAAACGCAGCACGCATCCGCGAAAGCTTTTTCGACCACCGTGGCCAGTTGAGTGTGCAGTTCAGCATCGAACCCTTGGGCCTCAGTGGCAACCAGCGCACCAGCCTGCTCGAAGTGGCGGGGCAGCAGATTGCCTACACCCATGGCACGGGCCCGATGACGGGTATCGTATGGCCGAACCCTGAGCATGCACGCAGCACGCTGACCTTGCTGCGCCAGAACGGCAACAGCAGCAGCCTGGAATACCGTGGGCCCTGGTCGATGTTTCGCCTGCTCAGCCGGGGCGGGCTGAACGGGCGCACGCAAACGACGGTAGACCTGACCTTCAGGGCGGGCGATGGCGCAGTTCGTTACCAACTACGCTCGGAAAAGGCCTATAACCCGATCACCCAGCAGCCGTTCAAAGGCTTCAAGCTGCCGCGTACCTTGTTTGATCAGCAGGGTGCAGGTGAAGCCCGGTTCACCCTGTAATGGGCTCAGGCCCAGTACCCAAACAGCAACAGCGCAGCCACGCCAAAGCCCACTGCCACCGAACACCCGCCCAGCGAAAGCGCTGCGCGCCCTTGCCGGTACCAGCCATCCTGCCCCAGCTCGCGTGCCGGAGCCAGCAGGCTGCGCCAGCGCAGCTCGGTGTCATGAAAGGCTTGCAGGTGGGACGGGTCGGCATCCAGCCAGCGGCGGAAGTCGATGCGCTCGCACGAGGTGACGTCAGGGCTTTGCAGGCGCACGTACCATTGGGCAGCCTTGCTGGCCGAGGCATTGGCTTGCAGGTTTGCGGGCTGCAGCGCCTGGTTCATGTTGCGTTCGATGCTCAGCAGCGGCAGATCGAGGCGTTTGGCGATGCTGGCGAAATCCAGTTGGTCGAGGCGGTTGAGCAGGAACACTTGCTGTACGCGCCGTGGCAGGCGTTTGAGCCCATGCAGCAGTTCATGCTCGGCAGTGTGCTCGCGCGAAGGCGTGGGGTGCTCAAGGGGCAGCAGCAGACGGGCCATGGACAGCTCCTTGCTCAAGGGGTAGGGGTGGGGGCATCGTCCTTGATGCGGAATTAGCGTAGGCGAAACGAGATTGATTCTCAAGTGCTGATTCCGCAAAGTTTTGTAATGAGCGTTCACGCCCTGACACACTTTTGCTATCATGGCGGCCATCAACGATCTTCATTAGCCTGAAGAGCCAAAAAAAATGACCCGGCAAAAAGCCGGGTCAAAAACCGTGATTAGCCTGATGAGGAGATAATCTGAGAGCGACCTAAGCTTTCAGGTTATCCAGCGGATCTCGCGATCAGCTGAGTGCAATAATAATCGTTATCATTTGCCAGTCAAATGATTTTTCTGTCATCCGGTGAAAATATTTCTCCGGAGCACTGCCTTGTCCCGGCAATCGGGGCCTTTTGCCGTTCCGGCCATCACGTTTTCTCCCTTCTTTTTCCTGGCCTACGAGGCTTTCTGCACGGCGCGGTTGTGCTCCAGCAGGGCCCTGGCCATGTCCATCATGTGCATCAACGCGAAGGTCAGCTCGCGGGTACTGCCGTCCTGATGAGCGGCGGTTTCGTGGGCCGTGGCGGCGGCGCAGCGTAGCAGGGCGATGGCATGTTCCTGCGCCTGGTCGGCGGTGACGCCTTTGTGCAGGGTCCAGACCGGGTTGTTTTCGTCCGCGCGTGGCGGGTTGGGGTTGAGGTAGTAATCCAGGGCGCGGCGGGCGGCGTCGCTGTCGAGATCTGTTACGTCTTTTTTCGGTGGTTTCATCCTGATACCTGTGGATGGCCTATGGGCGTGGGGTCTGGCTAATTTTAATACTTAAAGTAGTCATGCGCCTTTGGGTAAATAATACTGAATGTTTATTGAGCGCCAGAGGGCAGTCCGTATCGTGCCAGCGATGAATATGGATAAATGGATTGCCCTCGTCCGTGAGCGGATCGAGGAGCTCGATATCTCCCAGGAGCAGCTCGCCGAGCGCGTTGGGGTGTCTCAAGGCAGCATCGGCCATTGGTTGGGCAAACGGCGCCAACCGAAGGTCGAGTCGATGAACCGTGTCTTCGTCGAGCTGGGCATGCCGCATTACCATGTCAGCATGGTACTGCGCGTGCTTGGCCAGGTGGGTGAGGACAAGGGCCGATATGCGATTGTCGAGGATGATGACGAAATCGACCTCATGCAATACATCGTGTGCTTTCGCTACCCCGTTCGTGGTTGGGATGAGCTCGGCATTGCAGAGCCTGAGAATGCGTTGGTGTTCGAGCAAACCGAATATTTTGCCCAAGGCCAGGCGTTCTGGCTGACCGTGGAGAACGATGCCATGAGCTCCGCCAGTGGCCGCAGTGTGCCCCAGGGGATGCGGGTGCTCGTGGATGCTGGGTTGGAGGCAGAGCCTGGGCGTCTGGTGATTGCGCGGCAGCCGGGGAAAACGGCGATTTTGCGTGAACTGGCCGAGGAGGGTGGGCAGCGGTATCTCAAGGCGCTGAACAGCAGTTATCCGGCCCTTGTGTGTGAAGAGGGGTGTGAGTTTCTGGGGGTGGTTGTGCGGGTGCACGGGGTTTTCTAGGGGCTTGGCGTGGCGTCTTTGGTGCCTGTGAGATCGAGCGCCGCCCGCGCGGCGCTTCGCGAGCTATGCTCGCTCCTACGTTTGTTTCGGGCCAGTATCGCCTGTGCCATCGCGCGCGGACGCCTTGTTCGTTCACCTCGATATCGAGACATACGCCAAGGCGGCGCGCGCGGTGGCCACATGAACATTGGCCCGAAACAAACGTAGGAGCGAGCGTAGCTCGCGAAGCGCCGCGCGGGCGGCGCTCGATCTCATAGGCGCCAACGATGCCATGCCAAGCGCGCGGCGCTCGATCTCACAGGCGCCAAAAATCCCCCGTCAGGCAGCCTCACTCCACCAACTCAACCAGCACCGCCCCTTCGCTCACCATATCCCCCTCCTGGCAAAACAGCGCCTTCACCGTCCCTCCGTGGGGCGCACGGATGCTGTGCTCCATCTTCATGGCCTCCAACACCACCAGCGCCGTGCCCGCTTCCACCACCTGCCCAGGCTGCACCAGCACGCGCACGATGCTGCCGTTCATCGGCGCCCCCAGCCCGCCTTGCTGGCCATGGCTGGCTTCAGCCTCGGCGATCGGGTCGAAGGCCTCTACGGCATGCACCTCACCGCCCCAGCGCAGGAACAACGTGCCACCCCGGCGCACCGCCAGGTGGCGGCGACGAACACCGCCCGCGTCATGCCCCAACTGCTCACCGTCCAACTGCCACGTCGGCGCGCTGGTGCGTTCCAACGCCACCGCCTGGCGCTCACCGCCACTCACCAGGTGCAGGCTGCTGCGCGCCGGCAAACCCAGGCGCAAGCCATTGCGCTCGGCCCATGGCGAACCGGCATCGTCATCGCGGGTGCTCCGCGCCTGGCCTTGCAGCCAGGCCTCGGCCGCCGCTTCCCAGAAGCCGGCAGGCAAGGCCTCGGGCGCAGGCAGCAACGCCTGCTGGTGGCGGGGGATGAACCCCGTGTCCAGTTCCGCCTCGGCAAACGCCGGGTGGGTAAGGATGCGCCGCAGGAAGGCGATATTGGTCTTCACCCCGCCAATGGCAAACTCATCGAGCATCGCCAGCAGCCGCAGGCGTGCCTGCTCGCGGTCCTGGCCCCAGGCAATCAGCTTGCCCAGCATCGGGTCGTAGAACGGCGACACGCTATCGCCTTCGCTGACGCCACTGTCCACACGGCGGCCTTCACCGGCCGCCGACTCACGGTACAGCGCCAGGGTGCCGGTGGCCGGCAGAAATTCGTTGGCCGGGTCCTCGGCGTACAGCCGCACTTCGATGGCATGGCCAACCAGCGGCACCTGCGCCTGGGTCAGTGGCAGCGGCTCGCCGCAGGCCACGCGGATCTGCCAGGCCACCAGGTCAAGGCCGGTGATGGCCTCGGTGACGGGGTGCTCCACCTGCAGGCGGGTGTTCATCTCCATGAAGAAGAATTCGCCACGGGCATCGAGCAAGAACTCCACGGTGCCGGCACCCACGTAGCCAATGGCCTGGGCCGCCCGCACCGCCGCCTCGCCCATGGCCTGGCGCAGCTCGGCAGACAGGCCCGGGGCCGGTGCCTCCTCGACGACCTTCTGGTGGCGGCGCTGAATCGAACAGTCGCGCTCATTGAGGTACAGGCAGTTGCCGTGTTGGTCGGCAAACACCTGGATCTCCACGTGGCGCGGCTTGAGCACGTACTTTTCCACCAGCATGCGTGCATCGCCGAACGACGACTGGGCCTCGCGCTGGGCCGAGGCCAGCGCGTCGGCCAGCTGGCTTTCTTCCTCCACCACCTTCATGCCCTTACCACCGCCACCGGCGCTGGCCTTGAGCAGCACCGGGTAGCCGATACGCTCGGCGGCAGCGCGGAAGGTGTCCAGGTCCTGGGCCTCGCCGTGGTAACCGGGTACCAGGGGCACCCCGGCATCTTCCATCAGGGCCTTGGCCGCCGACTTGCTGCCCATGGCGTCGATGGCGCTGGCCGGCGGGCCGAGGAACATCAGCCCGGCTTGCTCGATGGCACGGGCGAAACCGGCGTTCTCGGAAAGAAACCCGTAGCCTGGGTGAATCGCCTGGGCGCCACTGGCCTTGGCCGCTGCGAGGAGCTTGTCGATCACCAGGTAACTGTCGGCAGGCTTGCTGCCGCCCAGGTCGACGCGGATGTCGGCTTCGCGGCTGTGGCGCGCGTCGCGGTCGATGGCGCTGTGCACGGCGACCGTGGTCAGGCCCATGGCCTTGGCGGTGCGCATGACCCGGCAGGCGATTTCGCCGCGGTTGGCGACCAGCAGGGTGGTCAGAACGGGGCGGCTCATGGGCGCGGCTCCTTCGTGTCATCGGTTTGCCAGGCAGGGCGGCGTTTTTCCAGGAAGGCCCGCAGGCCTTCCTGGCCTTCGGCGCTGACGCGGATGCGGGCGATGGTGTTTTCGCAGTAGCGGCGCAGCGCAGGGCTGAGTTCGCCATCGTCCACTTCGCGCAGCAGGTCCTTGGTGGCGCGCAGCGCTTGCGGGCTGTTCTGCAGCAGGTTGTTCACCCAGGCTTCGACCTGTGCGTCCAGCTCACTGGCGGGGTACACCTCGGCCAGCAGGCCCAGCTCACGGGCCCGCACGCCGCTGAAGCGCTCGGCGCTGAGGGCATAGCGGCGCGCGGCGCGCTCGCCAATGGCCTTGACCACGAACGGGCTGATGACCGCCGGCGCCAGGCCGATGCGCACTTCCGACAGGCACAGCTGGGCATCGTCGGCGCCAATGGCCATGTCGCAGCAACTGATCAGCCCCAGCGCACCACCGAAGGCGGCGCCTTGCACCACGGCCAGGGTGGGCGCCTTGAGGCGGTGCAGGGCGTACATCAGCTCGCCAAGTTCGCGGGCGTCATCGAGGTTGGTGTTGAAGTCCAGCTGCGCCGATTGCTGCATCCAGGCCAGGTCGGCGCCGGCGCTGAAATGCCGGCCACGGCCGCGCAGCAGCAAGAAGCGCAGGCTAACGTCTTCGGCCAGCTGGTCGAGGGCAACGATCAGCTCGCGGATCATCAGCGCGTTGAAGGCGTTGTTCTTGTCCTCGCGGCTCAGCCACAGGGTGGCGAAGCCGCGGGGGTCGCGGGTCACTTCGAGGGTGCTGAAATCGCTCATGGGTCACATCCGGAAAATGCCGAAGCGGCTCTGTTCGATCGGCGCATTCAACGCCGCCGACAGCGCCAGGCCAAGCACGTCACGGGTTTGCGCCGGGTCAATGACGCCGTCGTCCCACAGCCGCGCACTGGAGTAGTAGGGGTGGCCCTGGTGCTCGTACTGGTCGAGAATCGGCTGCTTGAGCCGGGCCTCGTCCTCGGCACTGAAGGCCTGGCCACTGCGCTCGCTTTGCTCGCGCTTGACCTGGGCCAGCACCCCGGCGGCCTGCTCGGCGCCCATCACGCCGATACGGGCGTTGGGCCACATCCACAACAGGCGCGGGTCGTAGGCACGGCCGCACATGCCGTAGTTGCCGGCGCCGAAGCTGCCGCCGATGATGACCGTGAATTTCGGCACCTGGGCGCAGGCCACGGCGGTTACCAGCTTGGCGCCGTGCTTGGCGATGCCGCCTTCTTCGTACTTTTTGCCAACCATGAAGCCGGTGATGTTCTGCAGGAACAGCAGCGGGATGCCGCGCTGGCAGGCCAGCTCGATGAAATGCGCGCCTTTTTGCGCAGCTTCGGCGAACAGGATGCCGTTGTTGGCCAGGATCGCCACCGGGTAACCGTGCAGGTGGGCGAAGCCGCACACCAAGGTGGTGCCGAACAAGGCCTTGAACTCATCGAATTGCGAGCCGTCGACCAGCCGCGCGATCACTTCGCGCACGTCGAACGGCTGCTTGGCATCGGCCGGCACCACGCCGTACAGCTCATCGGCAGGGTACAGCGGCGCCACCGGGGCCTGGCATTGCAGCTTGCCAAGCTTGTGCCAGTTGAGGTTGGCAACGCTGCGCCGGGCCAGGGCCAGGGCGTGTTCGTCGTTGTCGGCGTAGTGGTCGGCCACGCCGCTGGTGCGGCAGTGCACGTCGGCGCCGCCCAGGTCCTCGGCGCTGACCACTTCACCGGTGGCGGCTTTTACCAGCGGGGGGCCGGCGAGGAAGATGGTGGCCTGTTGGCGCACCATGATCGCCTCGTCGGCCATGGCCGGCACATAGGCCCCGCCAGCGGTGCACGAGCCCATCACCACGGCAATTTGCGGGATGCCCAGGGCGCTCATGTTGGCTTGGTTGAAGAAGATGCGCCCGAAGTGCTCGCGGTCGGGGAACACTTCGTCCTGGCGCGGCAGGTTGGCGCCGCCGGAGTCCACCAAATAGATGCACGGCAGGCGGTTCTGCAGGGCGATGGTTTGCGCCCGCAGGTGTTTCTTCACCGTCAGCGGGTAGTAGGAGCCGCCTTTGACCGTGGCGTCGTTGGCCACGATCATGCATTCCACGCCTTCGATGCGGCCAATGCCGGCGATCACGCCGGCGGCGGGCACGTCCTCGCCGTACACCTCATGGGCGGCCAGCTGGCCGATCTCCAGAAATGGCGAGCCCGGGTCGAGCAGGCGGTCGATGCGTTCGCGTGGTAGCAGCTTGCCGCGTGAGGTGTGCCGTTCCTGGGCCTTGGGCCCGCCGCCCTGGGCCACCTGGGCAAGCAGGCCGCGCAGGGCCTGGACCTGTTCGAGCATGGCCGCGCTGTTGCTGGCGAACTCCGCCGAACGCGGGTTGATCTGGGTGTGCAAGGTAGCCATGTGCGCCTGTCCCTTGTGCTCAGCGGGTTTCGTTGAACAGTTCGCGGCCAATCAGCATCCGGCGGATTTCGCTGGTGCCGGCACCGATCTCGTACAGCTTGGCATCGCGCAGCAGGCGGCCGGCCGGGAATTCGTTGATGTAGCCGTTGCCACCGAGAATCTGGATCGCCTCCAGGGCCATTTGCGTGGCGCGCTCGGCGGTGTACAGAATCACCCCGGCGGCGTCCTTGCGCGTGGTTTCGCCACGGTCGCAGGCCTGGGCCACGGCGTACAGGTAGGCGCGGCTGGCGTTGAGCTGGGTGTACATGTCGGCGATCTTGCCCTGAATCAGCTGGAACTCGCCAATGCTCTGGCCGAACTGCTTGCGGTCGTGGATGTAGGGCACCACCAGGTCCATGCAGCTTTGCATGATGCCGGTGGGGCCACCGGACAGCACCACGCGCTCGTAGTCCAGGCCGCTCATCAGCACCCGTACACCGCCGTTGAGCTGGCCGAGGATGTTTTCCTCCGGCACTTCCACACCGTCGAAGAACAGCTCGCAGGTGTTGGAGCCGCGCATGCCCAGCTTGTCGAACTTGTTGCTGCGGCTGAAGCCTTTCCAGTCACGTTCGACGATGAACGCGGTGATACCGTGGGCGCCCTTGTCCAGGTCGGTTTTGGCGTAGATCACGTAGGTATTGGCGTCGGGGCCATTGGTGATCCAGGTCTTGCTGCCGTTGAGCACGTAGCGGTCGCCGCGTTTTTCCGCCCGCAGCTTCATCGACACCACGTCGGAACCGGCGTTGGGTTCGCTCATGGCCAGGGCGCCGATGTGCTCGCCGCTGACCAACTTGGGCAGGTATTTCTGCTTCTGCGCAGGGCTGCCGTTGCGGTTGATCTGGTTCACGCAGAGGTTGGAATGGGCGCCGTAGGACAGGGCCACCGAGGCCGAGCCGCGGCTGATTTCTTCCATCGCCACCACGTGGGCCAGGTAGCCCAGGCCGGCGCCGCCGTATTCCTCGGGCACGGTGATGCCCAGCAGGCCCATGTCGCCGAATTTGCGCCACATGTCGGCGGGGAACAGGTTGTCGTGGTCGATCTGCTGGGCGCGTGGGGCCAGTTCGGCGGCGACGAAGGTGCGCACCTGGTCACGGAGCATGTCGATGGTTTCGCCCAAGGCGAAGTTCAGGGTGGGGTAATGCATGCGGGGCACCTTGTTGTTCTTGAAGTTTGGGTAACACCGTAGCTCAAGGATCCGGCTCCGGATCCTGGGGGGTGTTGTTCATCACCTTTACGTTAACGTAAACCTGCATCCCACCACTGTCAATCGGCTCATCACCTTTACGTAAACGTAAATCTGCGCCAGAGTATTCTCCGCTCGCATCAGCCGTGCCCAGAACAACCACAAGAAGGGACACCCATGAGTCAACCAAGCTACACCCGCGGCCGCCAGGACCAACCGCTGCTGACCCTGACCATCGGCCAGGCCTTCGACGCCACCGTGGCCCGCTGCGCCGACGGCGAGGCGCTGGTGGTGCGCCACCAGGGCCTGCGCTACAGCTGGCGGCAACTGGCCGAACAGGTCGACCTGCACGCCCGCGCCCTGATGGCCCTGGGCGTGAACACCGGCGACCGGGTCGGTATCTGGGCGCCCAACTGCGCCCAGTGGTGCATCTTGCAGCTGGCCAGCGCCAAGGTTGGCGCGATTCTGGTCAACATCAACCCGGCTTACCGTGTGGGGGAACTGGAATACGTACTACGCCAGTCTGGCTGCCGCTGGCTGGTGTGCGCCGATGCCTTCAAAACGTCTGACTACCACGCCATGGTGCAGGCACTGCTGCCTGAGCTTGCGCTCACGCCCCCCGGCCAGCTGGCCAGCGAAGGCCTGCCAGCCTTGCGCGGCGTGATTAGCCTGGCCGCCAGCCCACCGGCGGGGTTCCTGCCCTGGCAGACGCTGGCCGAGCGGGCAGGGCAGACCCCGCCCGAGGCCTACGCCGCGCGCCAGCACAGCCTGCAGTTCGACCAGCCGGTGAACATCCAGTACACCTCCGGCACCACCGGCGCACCCAAGGGCGCCACGCTCAGCCACTACAACATCCTCAACAACGGTTTCATGGTGGGCGAAAGCCTGGGCCTCAGCGAGCGCGACCGCATGGTGATTCCGGTGCCGCTGTACCACTGCTTCGGCATGGTGATGGCCAACCTGGGCTGCATCACCCATGGCAGCACCATGGTCTACCCCAACGATGCCTTCGACGCCGAACTCACCCTGCGCGCCGTGGCCGAGGAGCGCGCCAGCATCCTGTATGGGGTGCCGACCATGTTCATCGCCATGCTCGACCACCCTTCACGCACCACGCTGAACCTGTCGAGCCTGCGCAGCGGCATCATGGCAGGCGCCACCTGCCCGATCGAGGTGATGCGCCGGGTGATCGACCAGCTGCACATGGCCCAGGTGCAAATCGCCTACGGCATGACCGAAACCAGCCCGGTGTCGCTGCAAACCGGCCCGGACGACGAACTGGAACTGCGCGTGACCACCGTCGGCCGCACCCAGCCGCAGTTGGAGAGCAAGTTGGTGGATGCCGACGGCTGTATCGTCCCCCGCGGCCAAATCGGTGAATTGTGCACCCGCGGCTACAGCGTGATGCTTGGCTACTGGGACAACCCCCAGGCCACCGCCGAGGCCATCGACCCGGCAGGGTGGATGCATTCCGGCGACCTGGCGGTAATGGACGAGCACGGCCATGTGCGCATCGTCGGGCGTAACAAGGACATGATCATTCGTGGCGGCGAGAACATCTACCCGCGTGAACTGGAAGAGTTCTTCCATACCCACCCGGCGGTGGCCGATGCGCAGGTAATCGGTATTCCTTGCAGCCGGTACGGTGAGGAGATCGTCGCCTGGATCAAGTTGCACCCTGGCCACAGCCTCACGGTCGAGGAACTGCAGGGTTGGTGCAAGGCACGCATCGCGCACTTCAAGGTGCCGCGGCATTTTCGCTTCGTTGAAGAGTTTCCAATGACGGTGACCGGCAAGGTGCAGAAATTCCGCATGCGTGAGATCAGCGTGGCGGAGTTGAGCTGACGAAGGAAGCGGCCTTGCCGGGAGGAACGCGAGGCAGGGCCGCCAGGTTCAAATACGCCATCCTCGGCATCAGCTATCCAGGCCGTTCAACCACTTCAGAACGTCTTCGAACGTGTCGAAGTCCTGCTCTTCCTTGATACTCGGTTGCGTGCCGAAGGTATCCTTGAGGTGAACACCGAGGTGTTTATCCCCGTGAGTGATCTCTGTGACAGGGGTCGTGTCGCTGATCTCATCTACCTCGGCATAATGCTCGCGGAAAAATGTTTTGAGTCTTTCTTCGTTGGACATTGCCATTTCCTCTTTGTGGGTGAAGTGATGCTAAAGTTTCAAGGCTGACCAGTCGGGGGTGATGGTTGTTATATCTGTTTCTTCTGTCGTGAGTACATGGATGTAATAGTCTTTATCTTTATTGTCCAATTGGAAAATCATCGCTCGCTCATCGACGAGCGTAAGGGTTCCTTGGATGTGCGGCTCGGGGTGTGACATCGTTTTGTAAGTTAAGGTTACAGCTTTGTTTAGTTTGCCTTTAAGGTAGGCCAAACTATTCGCGTGTTGTCGGCAGCGGTCGAATGAGTCGATTGCCCGCTGGATGTCACTATTTTGGGTGGTTTCATGATTGATTTTAGCGGACACTGCCTGCACCGCACTGGCACCGGATATCGCATAATGGGCCTTGCCAATTGAACACGTCTCAAGACTCTTCCTGTCGGCAAATTTGATAGCCTCTTCGATCAGCGCCCGTCCTTCCTTGGTACTTGCATCCTTCGCCTGAGTTGCCAAGTGCACACGCCAGAGCAAGGCATATACCTTGGCATGCATCAGCGCACGCTGGACCTCGAAGTCATCGGTTGCCGCATATTTTTTATCAATCCGCTCTATCTGCGCGAGCATGACAGCGTCCGACTTACTGCTTTGAATGTCGCTCAGCAAGTCACTCATGGACACCTTCGTCGTCACATTGTTTTTGATCTCGACACTCGCCAAGGCAGCCTTGGCTTTTTCGGCAGCCTGGGCGGCTTTTTCGGCGGCCAGGGCCGCTTTCTCGGCTTCAGCAACCGTCGTCTCTGTGTCAGGGGCTGCTTCTGCGTGCTCGCGCGCGCTCTGCGCCTCACTGGCGGCAAGCTGGGCTTGTGTCAGTGCATCATTGGCCGTTTTCAGCTCGGCAGCGGCAGCAGGGGCTTTCAGCGCCTTGTCGTTGGCAGCGGCCTGCGCGGCATCGCGTGAGGCAATGGCGTCTTGCTGAGCCTTGCCGGCCTTGGACAGGGCGGTGGCCCTTCGTTGGTCGTCCAAGGCTTGCGCAGCCTTGCGGGCATCGGCGACCTCGCCGGCCGCCTTGAGCGCCTGCGCCTTGGCTGTGTGTGCCTTGGCCGCTTCGGCGTTGGCTTCGTCCACCTTGCCGGCGGTTGCTGCAGCCTCGGTTTTCTCTCGGGCTGTTTTAGCGGCTTTGGCAGCAGCCTGCGCATCGGCGAGGGCTTTTATCGCCTTGGCTTTCTCATCTGCAGCCTCAGGCACATTCAATATCGGGGCAGTGGCATCGGCTACGGCGGCATCGCGTGCTTCGTTGGCCAACCCTTCGGCTTCCCTGGCACTGGCAATGGCATCGTCCGCTTTGCCGATAGCCGCAGGTGGGTTGTCGGTTACGGCCGGGGCTTCCTCACTGCTGCCAGCGCCTGGTTGCAGCAAGGCTTTTACGCCTTCGCGGAAGCTGCTTGAGCCCTCTAGCGCCGAGTAGATGACATGCACGGTAATGTCTTCGAGCTTGCAGGTTTCACCGTCGAACAAGCTGGCGGTATGCTTCGCGCCGCTGGGGAACTCGATTTTCCAGCTGGAAAGCAGCCCTGTACCCTCGAAGGGCTGGTAGCGCGACTTGTCGGGGATCGAGGGTTGCAGGTCGAAGTTGCGGTTTACTTCCTTGAGTGCCCAGATGGCCACGCTTTGGTTGGGGCGCAGGTCCCGCAAAACGTTGCTCGCATTGCCCTGAGTACCGGCATAAAGGTGCTTGGCGCCTTCAAGATCGTCGGTGAGCAGCACCCGGTTGGCGGTTTGGTAGAGCATGGCCGACAGTGACTTCGAGGTGCCGCCCTTGGCGACATTGAACGTCAGCCAGATGCGCTCGATCCGGCGCAGGTAATGGCCGGGGAACAGCGTGTCGAAGTGCTGCGGCGCCAGTTCGAAATGAATCACGTCCGCTGCCAGTTGTGCCTGCAGCTGTTCCTTGCTCCAGCCCAGGTCATTCACCAGCGAGAGGTCGGCGTGGATATCCAGTGGCCGATGGTTGTCGCGCACGGCAGCGAGGTCCATCAGCATCAGGTCGCGCTCCAGCGCTTCACCGGCCAGCATGCCGCGCCAGTTGTCGAGCCAGCCGTCGGTCTTGATCCAGGTGCTGTTGAAATCGCCCAGCTCGTACTGCAGGCAGGCCTCGGCCATCAGGCACAACGAGAGGGTGGCATCGTAGGCGCTGCTGTAGATCTCTGCCATGCGCCCGATCAGCCATAGGTAGGTCGGTTGGCTGGTGAACACCGACGTCATGATTTCGTATTCCGCCTCGTGGCATCGCAACTTGGCACGCGCTTCCTCCAGGGCGATGGTCGCGGCGTGTATGCAGATATCGCGCTCGCGCAGTTGCTTGTCGATGATCTTCAGCTCAAAGGCGGCCTGGTCGGCTTCATGCTGCCATTGCTGCGCACGCAATTGGTATTCGGCGCGCACGCGCAGGTCGTCACCCACCAGCTCCATGACCTTGCCCAGTGCTTCGAAGGTCGTCCCCACCCTGGCCAGGCCTTGGCTGGGGTTGGCGTTACCGAATGCAAGGCCGAACACCGTGGGGATGTTGGCCACGCCACTGGCAACCGCGTTGAAGGGAATCGACGCTGCGTAAAAGCTTTGGGCGAGGCCACCCAGGGCCATGGCGGCGGTTTCCAGGTCGGTTATCCCTTCGTCCACCAGCCCTTGGTAATAGGCTTGCTTGTTCTGCGCCATCTGCTGGCTCATCAAGACCGTGTCGCGCTCACGCTTGGCCAGTTCCAGCGCTTGTTCCTGCAGGCGGCACGGGAATTTCAGCACGTTGATGATGTGGGTCTTGCTGGCCAATGCCAGCGTCAGCGACGCCTCGGTATCATAGAAGCGCAGCTGCGATTGCCCCAGTTCGATCAATTGCAGCACGGCTTCCCCGGCACATTCGCGCACCTCTTCGTAATGGCAGGGCGGTACTACCCGGGCAACCTGGGCGGCACTGCGCAGGTCCTGGCCGACACCCACTGAACCTTGAGCGAGCTGGTCGAGCACGGACGGGTCGAGCATGATCGCGGCGGGCTTGCCATCCAGGGTCAGGCCGTGACGTAGGTTGAACTGGCGGTTACGCAACAGGTTGCGCAGTTCTATCAGCGTGTTGTTCAGCGGCGGGGTGAAATCGCCGGTGCCTGCATCGGCCAAGGCCGGTGCTTGCGCCGGGGCGCTGGAAAGGTCTTCGGGCAGCAGGCCGATCAGGCGCAGGGCTTTGTCGTAGCACAATGTGGCCTCTACCAGCGAGTCCAGGGTCAGCAGGCGGTACTGGTCGTCGCCTTGGCGTTGCCAGTTCTCCACCACGAACAGGTGCATGGCCTTGCGGTAGCGTTCGGGGTTAGCGTAGGCCAGCAGATCGGGGTCGTTCGCTTCTCCAGGGGCCGCAAACACGGCTCGGCTCAACAGCGGCAGCGTGAGCCAGAACAGCGGCGGGTGGTTGCCTTCGGGAACCCAGGTGCGGTAGGGGTCGAACAGGTAGCGGGTACACCAGCGCCAGGCCTGGGCGTATTCCCGGTTCTGGCGCTGCAGCCAGCTGACCAGGAACGGGACATGGAAGAACAGTTCCCAGAAGTACAGGCCGTTGGCGCTGTGGAAGTCCACCTTGGCGGCTGCACTGCTCGGCTGCAGGCGCGGTTCGGGCAGGTGTTGGGCTTCCCAGGAAAGTGCCTGGCTGACCGATTGTGCCGCCATTGCAACGAGTTGTTTGCCGAAGAGGGTGTTGAGCCGAACGCATGGGGTCGGCACTGTTTTCCCTGGGAATGGTTTGGCGTTGGCTTCCGTGAAATCCAGGTACAGGGCCTGAACTTCGTTACGCCTGATCTGAACACTTGGAACGGCGTCGTCCTTCTTGTCCACTACGGTGTAGGCCAGGGTGGCCGAACCGAGCGGTTCGATACCTGTTGGTAACCGGTGCTCCACGGCCAATGTAAAGGTGTATTGGCTGATGTCCGGGTTGAACGGGTGTTGAAAGATGACCTTTCCGTGGCCATTGGTGCTCAGTTGGTCTTCATAGACCAAGGTGTGAGTGGGGTCGATGTACAGCAGAATTTTGCGTAAGGCATCTGGTTGATGGTGCTGCAGGCGCAGGATGGCGTCCAGCAACGTACTATCACCGGCAGCGTTGACATTTTCTGTGTCCAGAAGTGCTTTTTCATGCCTGATGATCGCCTCTTGGGCATCGGCATCATGCGCTGTGTTCGCTTTCCTGAAGGCAGTGGTGGTCGCAACGGGTTCGTCAGTGCCTTCGGCATCCGAAAGGGGGAAGATCTCTCGGTACGTTTCAGCCGAAAGGTATCGAACTTTAAGGAGTGCGGATTTTAGCTGCTGGAAGGCGAAAAGGTCCTTGTCTTTGAGGGCCTTCAGGTTCGCCAGTTCAGGTGTTTCAAGCAGGGCAGATTCTTTGCTCGACAGCGTCCATGTTGGGTTTTGTTGCTCAGGTGCTTTGACAGTCAGGCGAGTCGTTAGCTGGGCAGTGGCTGGTTTTTTTCGATCTATTACCTCTATTGTTCGCTGCTTACTGATGTTTTCGGCGGGTGTTGATATGTCGAAGGTGATTGTGTAATCAATTGAAAGAGTTGATTTTTTAAGTGCTAGGAATTGGGAGGTGCTTTCTATGTCTAGCGAAAACTGGTCACTGTAAGGGCCAGTCGATTTGTAAGCAATTAATTGTCGCGGTTTTTTCTGCGTATTGGTTTCGTTTTTTGTGCCGGCTCTATATGTTTCAGGTTTTGCGGAAATGATAAGAGCCTTATGGGAGATTTTTTTGTCTTCCGCGTGGAGGAGCTTCGTTTGGTATGTTATTAGGTAATATTTTTCCTCGAGTTCGGTCCGGGTCAGGTCGCTAAATTTGATGAGAATTGAATCTTTTGTAGAACTCGTTATTTCGTCCCCGCGGAGGCTAACGCAAAAATGCGCTTCTCCCCCTGGGGATGCCAGCATTATTTCTCCAGTGTCCCAGCCTCCGCGTGTTTTCCAAACACCATCCATGTCGAGTGTGAACTGGATGTCACTTGTACCCATCGAAAAAGAAGCGTGTGGCTTTATGTCGCCTCTGGAAACGAGGTCATACTGCGTGTTGAGTTTTTCAACCGTTGCGTCGGCGTCCCAGGCGAAGGGTATTGATCCGGTGGTTGCCGGTTCGAGTTCGACAACCGCTCCCACGTAGGGATGCTGTACGACCCGAGGGTCGTGGAAAAAGCCGATCCAGTTCGAAATCAGCTTTCTTTCCAGTGGGCGCTCGCGCTTGTTTTCGGTGTCCAATACCTTGTTTTCTAACAGGAGAAGATCTTTTGTGACGCTGAAGTAATTCTCGTTGCGCTGCGGCGAACCGCTCTCACCCTTGATAAGGCTCGGATCGGCCAGAACGACCGTGAGCCACGGATCGTCCAGGCGATCGCCATGGTTGTTGACCATCACCATCAACACGGGCATGAAGTTGCGGGTTTTTAGAAATGCATTTCCTGTTGGCTTGCCATTTCTGACGCCCGGCAGTGTCGTATCGAACGCTCCCTGCTCATCATGCCCATCCAACTCAATCAGCGTATTGGCCGGGCTCCACGCCCCATCGGTCTGCTGGAACGCGAGGCACACCCGCAAGGGGTAAAAGTCACTGGGTTTGTTATCCGCCCCCATGGGAATCGCCGTGTTGTCCCGCTCTACCCAAACCACATAGCGCCGCCCCGCAATCATCACCGGCCGTACCAACTCGATGTGCGTGCGAAGGTCATCGTCCAACAGTGCCTTTTCCGTTGCAGTGGCATCGGCAGGGGCTTTGGGCAGCGGGGTCACCACCATCTCCCCGCTCAGCATCAACGTGATCTTCTCCCATTCCCCCCACGCCAGCATGCTCGGCGCCCCATCCGGGGCCCGTTGCGACATGTCGAGCGTGCGCCAGTAATACTCCACAGGCTCGACGTTGGTCTTGCCGATGAAATGGTAGGTATCGGTCAACGGGGAGGTGCCGTCGGCATACGCCGAAATCGGTTGGATATTGCTCAGCTTCTCGAAGGTGCTCAGGTAGCCCAGCATGGCGATCTGGATTTCATCCGCCGTGCATTTGCCCTGGGCGAGCAGGGTTTCCAGGTCCTTGAACGCTGTGGTCTTGCGCTGGCGGCGGGTGGGGTCGATGAAGTTCTGCGGCTCGTTGTGCGCATCCTTGCGCAGCTTCCAGCGCTCGTAACTGCTGCTGAAGTTTTCCCAATCCTCCCGTTGCGCTTCGCTGATGGCGGTGCTGCGGTAGCCGTTTTCCAGGCGCGAGTGAATCTGATGCAGGTAACGCTGCAGGCTGGCGGTGGCCGACAGCGTTCGCGTCGTGAGCGGTTCATGGGATACCTGCAGGTCGATCAGCAAGTAGTCGGCCAGGGCCTGTGGGCTGGTGATCCAGTGGCGGGCAGCGTCCCTGGGTACCCACTTGACGATCATCCATTGCAGCAACGCATCACGCCAGGCAACGCTCAGTTGTTCATCCAGCGCCTGGCGCTGTTTGCCCGAGCAGTGTTTGCGCAGCGCCACGGCGGCTTGCTCAAACAGGGCGTAGTCATTGGCCTTGGCGTTGGGCAATTTGCCCAGGTCGAGCAACGTGTCCAAGGCCAGATTGTGTTTACTGGCCAACTGCAACATACGCAGCAATTGATCCATGCCCCTTAGCGTATTCGGGGCGGGCATGCTGGCCAGGGCTGCGAAGGTGCCCTGGGGTTGGCCCAGTACGCGCTCAAGGGTGGACCAGCGCTCCTGTTCATGGGCGGCGATGGCGGCTTCATCGGCGGCTGTTTCGAGGCTGGCCGTGTCGTTTACCAGTGCATGTTCGTGGGTGCCGGAAACTACGCTGGCCAACAGCGACTGGTAGCGGCTCAGTTGATAGGTGACCGTGAGGTCGAGCGCTCGATACCTGGCTTTGCCTCTGCCATTCAAGCCAAACCAGGCAGGGTGCACGCTGATCAGCCTGAGCGTTTCGGCGCTGAGTTTGAAGATTTTCACCGCGTAGGCGTAGCGCTGCAGCTTGGTCCACAACGCATGATCGCTGTCGGTAAAGTGGCTCAGGGCCGTGTCGGTTGGCTGGCAGGCCTGGCGAATGGTGTCGATTTGGGTGGCAAGCATCAGCGGATCGACCTCGGCCCAATTCAGCAGGTGGGCTGCATGCTGCGCGCTTTCCAACGCCAGGGCTTGGCTCAGTGCCTGGTGGAGCCCTTCAAGGTTGGCTTGCACTGCTGGGTTTTCCACTTCCGTGGTCGGTTTGGGCGCGAGGTCGGTTTTGCCCGGGTGAATGAGCACATCGGCCTTGAACGCCAGTTCCCATTGGGGCATGGCATACGACACGTTGGTATTCACCACCATGGCCAGTTGTACGGCGTTGAGTTTCTGTTGCTGCAGCCACTCCATGGCCTGGGCCACGCCGGCAAGCACATCGACGATATCCGCCTTGCCGGTTTCACCCAACAAGCTGGGTTCGCCCGCCAGTTGTTTGCGGTAGGCCGGTTGGTCTTGCATCAACAGCCCAAGCAGCACCAGGCCATCGGCTGTTGGCGTACCGAACAGGCGGGTGAGGGCGACGATGCGGTAGCACGCCGACACCACGGCCAGTGAGCGCTTGGGTTTGCTCAGCCCCTGGGCCTCGATCACCCAGCCCAGGATGCCCCGCACGAAGGCGACGTCCACCTTCAATGCCAGCGCGAGCTGTTTGACGGTCAAGGCGTCGGCGCCGCTGGTGGCCGTGTGGTCGAAATGCGTGTCATCCAAGCTCAGGGCAGGCAGTGCAGGTGCACTGTCGTCACCGCTGGCTGGCGCGAACAGCTTGTCGTAGAACGCCACGTTGCGGTGGGTGGCGTAGGGGGAAATTTCATTGAGGAAGGCGGCGTACTGCCAAGGGGTAACCTTGTACTTGAGCTGCAGATGCCGGAACAGGCCCAGCGCCCGCAGGGTATGCTCGGTCAGCTGGTAGTCCGCGGCCTGGCCCTGCGCGCGCAGGGCGGCCATGACCAGGCCGTCGGTTTCGGCGGCGTTCAGGCCCAGTGCCCGCTGCAGGCGCAGCATGCGTGACAGGCGGCCGATGTGGGCTTGGGTGAGGCCCGTGATACGCACGTTCTTTTTCCCTGGTGCTTGCGCCGAGCCTGACTCGGTGAGGTACAGGGGGGGACCGGCATTGTTGATGAACGCCGCGCCATGCACCTTGCTCGACGGCGCAGCGGCCGAGGGGACGTTGATGCTTCGCGTTACCGAGGTCCCCTGCACGCCAACTGCGTTCACGGCCAGTAGCTGGCGTAGCTCCCGGCGTGTCACCCCCAGCGCCTTGGCCAGTGTGCGTGTGGTGTCGACATCGGCCAGTGCGGGGCTGCTGTCGTCCGCCTGTAGCAGCAAGGTGTGCAGTTGCGGTGAGAAGCCGCTGCAAAGGGTGATGGCCGAGCGTTGGGCGGCGAGGGTCAGGTTGTCGAAGGCGAACAGCGGGTGGCCCTTGTGGGCAGCGCTGAGCAGGTCCCACAGCGGCAGCTGTTTCGCCGCCAGCGTGGCCTTGGCGGCTTCCCACGCAGGATGGAACGGCACATTGGCCTGATACGCCCCATTGGCCACGGCCAGTTGCAACGATTGCCTGGCGGGCACGGCCTCCTGGGCCCGGCTCTCCAGCAGTCCCACCACCATGCGCACCTTGGGCAAGACTTTGCGTGCATTGCGCTCATCGAGCTTCAGCGCCAGCAGGTCGGGGCGCCGGGTCAGCAAGGTGATCGGTGCACTGACATCGGCCCGCACTTCGAATGCCTGAATCAGCTCCTTGAGGTGAACCAGGTAGGCCAGGCGGCTGTTGTTGGCCATCAGGGCGCCGGGCGCGCAGCGGGTCTTGTCGTCGCTGAACAGCGTCATGTAGGTGGCAGCATCTGGGCGCGCGGCGGGGGAGTGATCAGTGTTTGGAGACGTGAGGTCGTTCATCGCAGGCTTCCTGAGTCGAGCAGACCAGCCCCGGTGACGCCGGGGCGCAATGTAGGTGTCTACACGCTACGCCTCAAGCCGCAGTCGCACAGCTGGCAAAAATGTCAGGTAGGCTATGCTTGAGCGGGGGCGTTTTGCTCAGAAGTTGAGCATGCGCAAGTTCCGCGTGGCGAGGATAGGCGCGGTTCGATAAACGCCGCATGCGCGACAGGCGCTCTGTGCCGAGTAGATTGAGCGCCGGTGATGCATTACCTCATTACCCACGTGTCTTTGATACGATTCTCCCCAACAGTCCAGTTCTCTTTTTCTTGTACTGTTCGGGATAAAAAGTCACCGGGCCTGCGTTCAGATAGCCGTTCTCGATAAGTTCCAGTTCAATCAATGTACTTGTCGGGTTGAGGCCCAAGTTAAAGAGGACGGGCTCGGTATACGTGGTGACCGGTTTGCCCATGATATCGGACAGCTGCTGTCCGAAAGCGACCGTCGGGAAGCCATTACCATGGGTTTCTGTACTTGCCCCAGCTCTGCAGGAGATCAGGTGAATGGGGCCATCGGTGAGGGCAGCTTTATTCAATTTCAGCTGTTCCTTCAAACCTTTGGGTGTCAAACCGCCTACGGTCCAACCATCGCCATGACCGAATATGACGTCCATTGTATCGTGTTTGCTACCATATTCCCTTCCACTGGTGACAACGATGTCCTTGAGGCGACTATTGTCACGCCGGGTTTTGCCGAACGTCGTGTAGGGCCTGGTGATCTTTAGGTGTGGCCTGATGAACTCTCCAATGCCGTGCCCGGAAGGGTCGCCGTAATTTATAGGGTCACCCATTACGAATGCATAGGTGTTGAGCCCTCCGCGCGCAAACGGGCTGTCACTGTCCGGGCTCATGAACCTCATCAGACTGGGGTTGTAACTGCGGTAGCCCATTCCGAGTATATAGTGCTGGCTAAGCGTATCGGGTCGCTCCCCTTTGAATACGGCGGGCAGGTCAGGACGCCCCACGGCTTGCCCATATGCATTGAAAGTTATGGAATGTTGCTCCGATTGCGTGCAATACCGGACGGCAGACTGTTGGGCGTCCGTTGCCAGCAACGTAGTGCGCTGCTGTTGGACCGCGCCAGTGAGGAACGCCATTGTCATTCGCCCATGAGTGAGCGAGGTCGTGATGACGGTAGCCTGCAGAACTGTGACAACGTTGGAGTCTTGATAGAAGTATCGTTCGATCATGAATCATTCCCTCCTCGCTCAAGGTTGGCTGAGGACTTCGATCAGGCCGCCGACGGTCATGTGGTCGCTGTAACTGACTGGTTTACGGGTCGCCAGGCGCAGTGCTTTCAGGTAACGGTGCAGGGTCTGCTCGCCAAGCGCTTCCCTGAGCATCAGGTCTTTATCAACCTTGAAGGTAGGAAGAAGGGCGCTGTCACCGTAGGTTTCGATGGCTTGGGCGCGTTGGTTGGCGATGATCTTCTGCAGGCTGCGGATGACGAGTTTGCGGTAGTTGTCCATGGTTGAATCTCCGCCGGAACAGGATGGATTGGCTTACTTGCCATGTTTGTTGATGTGGTCGATCGCGGCTTGAACCGTGGTCAGCTGCTCCGCCTGCTCATCGGTTATTTCCATTTCAAACTCTTCTTCCAGCGACATGACCAGTTCCACGGTGTCCAGCGAGTCTGCCCCAAGGTCTTCCATAAAGGACGACTCATTCTTGACCTCTTCCTCTTCGATGCCCAGTTGTTCTGCAACCACTTTTTTCACGCGTTCTTCTACCGTACTCATCTCAATCTCCAGTGGATGGGACCTGTGATGGGTATATCGCGCGTGAGGTTTGGGTGAAACTGGTAAAAATGTCAGTTGCCCGAGAGCAAATTGCATGCCTCGGGATTGTGCGGTACGCCCGGTAGGAGCGAGCGAAGCTCGCGATGCGCCGCAAGCGCGGCGCTCGGTTTCACAGGTACCGAATGCCTGCGCCGCTGACGCGACGCATCGCGAGCGGCGCTCGCTCCTACGGGGCGGGTACAGGCCCTTGGGCGATGGGCAGTCCGGGTATGAACGTCTACCCTTAAGCCTTCACCGGGGGCTCCTCATTCGGCGGGTCCCCCACCGTCGGCGGCATGGTCGGCTTGATGGGCAGCTCGTCCGGTTCCTGTTCCGGCACGGGCGGCGGCAAGCTCGGGTCGTCGATGTTGGGGTCGGGTGTCTCCGGTGGAATGGGAATGTTCATGGCCTGACCTCGCGTGGGTGAATGGAAAGAGGTGCTGAAGGCTCTGACCGCTGGCAGCTGCCGTTCGCTCAATTTTTTTGAACCCCACGCCTGTGCCCGGCTCTGAACCCTTACCGCCACCAGCCTGAGGGAGCAAGGTCGATGTCACGAAACGAGCCCTTTGAACGCGTGCCCATGGCGAACGATCACCCGGACCAGGCCATCAGCCTGTCCCAGGCGCTGTTGGCGCCGCGCATCGTGATCGAAGACACCCAACCGGTACTCGAAGCTGGCACCTTCGCTGCCAAGGCCATCAGCGGCCAGCCAGTTGCAGTCAGCAGCAAGGTCTACAGCGACGGCCACGACCGCCTGGCGGTGATGCTCAACTGGCGCCAGGCCAACAGCCGCCGCTGGCATTGCGTGCCCATGCACTCACCAGGCAACGACCTGTGGCTGGCCGAATTCACCCCATCCGAGCTCGGCCCACACCTGTTCAGCATCGAGGCCTGGATCGACCCCTTCGCCACCTATTGCCACGACCTGGAGCGAAAGTACCACGCCGGCGTCGAGGTCAAGCTGGAGCTCGAAGAGGGCCGGTTGATGCTGGGCCAGGGCATGGAACTCACCGAAGGTGTGCTGCGCGATGAAATCGGCGCCCTGCGCGACCGCCTGGTGGCGCTAAAACCCGATGACCAGGTGGCGCTGCTGCTGCACCCCGACACCGCACGCCTGATGGCCGATGCCGAGCACCGCAGCTACCTCACCCGCAGCCGCGAATTCCCCGTCGATGTCGACCGCCCGGCGGCGCTGTTCGCCAGTTGGTACGAGCTGTTCCCCCGCTCGATCACCAGCAGCCCCGACCGCCACGGCACCTTCAACGATGTGCACGAACGCCTGCCGATGATCCGTGACATGGGCTTCGACGTGCTGTACTTCCCACCCATTCACCCCATTGGCACCCAGCACCGCAAGGGCCGCAACAATGCCCTGCGCGCCGAGCCCGGCGACCCCGGCAGCCCCTATGCCATCGGCAGCGACGAGGGCGGCCACGAAGCCATTCACCCGCAGCTGGGCAGCCGTGAAGACTTCCGCCGCCTGGTCGCCGCTGCCGCCGAGCACGGCCTGGAAATCGCCCTGGACTTCGCCATCCAGTGCTCCCAGGACCACCCCTGGCTCAAGCAACACCCTGGCTGGTTCAGCTGGCGCCCAGACGGCACCATTCGCTACGCCGAGAACCCGCCGAAGAAATACCAGGACATCGTCAACGTCGACTTCTACGCCGCCGAAGCGGTGCCGAGCCTGTGGCTGGCCCTGCGCGACGTGGTGGTCGGTTGGGTGGAAGAGGGCGTGAAGACCTTCCGCGTCGACAACCCGCACACCAAGCCGCTGCCGTTCTGGCAATGGCTGATCGCCAATGTGCGCAGCCAGTACCCCGAGGTGATCTTCCTCGCCGAGGCCTTCACCAAGCCGGCCATGATGGCGCGCCTGGGCAAGGTGGGGTATGCCCAGAGCTACACCTACTTCACCTGGCGCAATACCAAGCAGGAGCTGCGCGAGTATTTCGAAGAACTCAACCAGCCGCCGTGGAGCCAGTGCTACCGGCCAAACTTCTTCGTCAACACGCCAGACATCAACCCCTACTTCCTGCAAACCTCCGGCCGTGCCGGCTTCCTCATTCGCGCAGCCCTTGCCACCATGGGCTCGGGGCTGTGGGGCATGTATTCGGGCTTCGAGCTGTGCGAAGCCACGCCGCTGCCGGGCAAGGAGGAATACCTGGATTCGGAGAAGTACGAAATCCGTCCGCGCGACTTCACCCAGCCCGGCAACATCGTGGCCGAAATTGCCCAGCTCAACCGCATTCGCCGGCAGAACCGCGCCCTGCAAACCCACCTGGGGGTGGTTTTCCTCAACTGCTGGAACGACAACATCCTGTACTTCGCCAAGCGTACGCGCGAGCGCGACAACTACATCCTGGTAGCCATCAGCCTCGACCCGCACAACGCCCAGGAGGCCAGCTTCGAGCTACCGCTGTGGGAGCTGGGGCTGGGCGACAACGCCGATACCCTGGGCGAGGACTTGATGAACGGCCACCGCTGGACCTGGCACGGCAAAACCCAGTGGATGCGCATAGAACCCTGGCACCAGCCGTTCGGCATCTGGCGTATCGAAAAGGCTCATTGAAACCACCGCAACCTGGTAGGAGCGAGCGTAGCTCGCGATGGGTCGCCTGGCGGCCCCAGGGTTTCAGCTTCGCAGCCCGTGTTGCCGGGGCTGCCTTGCAGCCCATCGCGAGCTGCGCTCGCTCCTACCGGGGCCGTGCTGTACCGAGATCTGAAAGGAGTCACCCATGGCCAAGCGTTCCCGCCCGGCAGCCTTTATCGATGACCCGCTGTGGTACAAGGACGCGGTGATCTACCAGCTGCACATCAAGTCGTTCTTCGATGCCAACAACGACGGCATCGGTGACTTCGAAGGCCTGATCGGCAAGCTTGACTACATCGCAGGCCTTGGCGTCAACACCCTCTGGCTGCTGCCGTTCTACCCCTCGCCACGCCGGGACGACGGCTACGACATTGCCGAGTACAAAGC
The DNA here is from genome assembly GCF_011752535.1 of Pantoea sp. Tr-811. Classification (NCBI taxonomy): domain Bacteria; kingdom Pseudomonadati; phylum Pseudomonadota; class Gammaproteobacteria; order Enterobacterales; family Erwiniaceae; genus Pantoea; species Pantoea sp. Tr-811. Next base: position 82,976 of record NZ_VWXJ01000005.1, on the reverse strand, counting down.
CGTGCACCCCGACTACGGCAGCCTGGCCGACGCCCGCCGCTTCATCGCCGAAGCCCACGCACGAGGGCTTCGGGTGATCACCGAGCTGGTCATCAACCACACCTCCGACCAGCACCCCTGGTTCCAGCGCGCCCGCCACGCCAAGCGTGGCAGCAAGGCGCGGGACTTCTACGTGTGGTCCGATGACGACCAGAAGTACGACGGTACGCGCATCATTTTCCTCGACACCGAAAAATCCAACTGGACCTGGGACCCGGTCGCCGGCCAATACTTCTGGCACCGCTTCTACTCGCACCAGCCTGACCTCAACTTTGACAACCCCCAGGTGCTCAAGGCGGTGATCGGGGTGATGCGCTTCTGGCTCGACCTGGGCGTCGACGGCCTGCGCCTGGACGCCATCCCCTACCTGATCGAACGCGACGGCACCCACAACGAAAACCTCCCCGAAACCCACGCGGTGCTCAAGGCCATCCGCGCCGAAATCGACGCCAACTACCCCGACCGCATGCTGTTGGCCGAGGCCAACCAGTGGCCCGAAGACACCCGCCCGTACTTCGGCGCAGGCGATGGCGACGAATGCCACATGGCGTTCCACTTTCCGCTGATGCCGCGCATGTACATGGCCCTGGCCATGGAAGACCGCTTCCCGATCACCGACATCCTGCGCCAGACCCCGGAAATTCCCGCCAACTGCCAATGGGCGATCTTCCTGCGCAACCACGATGAGCTCACCCTGGAAATGGTCACCGACCGCGAGCGCGACTACCTGTGGAACTACTACGCCGAAGACCGCCGCGCGCGCATCAACCTTGGCATTCGCCGGCGCCTGGCGCCGCTGCTGCAGCGTGACCGGCGGCGCATCGAACTGCTCACCAGCCTGCTGCTGTCGATGCCCGGCACGCCCACCCTGTACTACGGCGACGAACTGGGCATGGGCGACAACATCTACCTGGGCGACCGCGACGGTGTGCGCACGCCGATGCAGTGGTCGCCAGACCGCAACGGCGGCTTCTCCAAGGCCGACCCGCAGCGCCTGGTGTTGCCGCCGATCATGGACCCGCTCTACGGCTACCAGACCGTCAACGTCGAAGCCCAGGCCCACGACCCGCATTCGCTGCTGAACTGGAACCGCCGCCTGCTGGCGGTGCGCAACCAGCAGAAGGCCTTCGGCCGCGGCACCTTGCGCACCCTTGCCCCCAGTAACCGGCGCATCCTCGCCTACCTGCGCGAGTACACCGATGCCGACGGCAACAGCGAAGTGATCCTCTGTGTCGCCAACGTTTCCCGCGCAGCCCAAGCCGCGGAACTGGAACTGCAGCAGTACGCCGAGCGGGTGCCGGTGGAGATGCTGGGCGGCAGCGCCTTCCCACCGATCGGCCAGCTGCCGTTCCTGTTGACCTTGCCACCCTATGCCTTCTACTGGTTCCTGCTGGCCGCCCACGACCGCATGCCCAGCTGGCACATCCAAGCGACCGAGGGGATGCCGGAATTGACTACCTTAGTGCTGCGCAAACGCATGGAAGAACTGCTCGAAGCGCCGTCGAGCGACACCCTGCAAGGCTCGATCCTGCCCCAGTACCTGCCCAAGCGGCGCTGGTTCGCCGGCAAGGAAGGGCCGATCGATGCGGTGCGCCTGTGTTACGGCGTGCGCTTCGGCACGGCCACCACACCGGTGCTGCTCAGCGAAATCGAGGTGCACAGCGACGGCGTGGCCACCCACTACCAGCTGCCGTTCGGCCTGCTGCCCGAGGAGCAGATCAACAGCGCCTTGCCCCAGCAACTAGCGCTTTCCCGGGTGCGCCGTGCCCACCAGGTGGGCCTCATTACCGATGCCTTCGTGCTCGAACCGTTCATCCGTGCGGTGCTGCGCGCTTGCCAGGAGGAGCAGCGCCTACCCTGTGGCAATGGCCAGGGCGAACTGCACTTCGCCAGCAACGCGCAGCTCGCCAGCCTGGGCCTGGACGACGAAAGCGCGGTGCGTTACCTGAGCGCCGAGCAGTCCAACAGTTCGGTGGTGATTGGCGACCGCGTGGTGCTCAAGCTGATCCGCCGGGTCAACCCGGGCATTCACCCCGAGCTGGAAATGAGCGCCTACCTGACTGCCGCAGGCTTTGCCAATATATCGCCGTTGCTGGCCTGGGTCAGCCGCGTCGATGACCAGGCAACGCCGCACTTGCTGATGATTGCCCAGGGCTACCTGAGCAACCAGGGTGACGCCTGGGCCTGGACCCAGAACACCCTGGAACGGGCCATTCGCGACGAGATGGAGCCCGACAGCGCCGAGGCACAAGCTCACACCGACGCGCTGGCCGAGCTCAACGGTTTCGCCAGCCTGCTCGGCCAGCGCCTGGGCGAGATGCACCTGCTGCTGGCCGCGCCGAGCGACGACCCAGCCTTCCAGCCGCGCGCCAGCAAGGCCGAGGACAGCCAGCGCTGGAGCACGCAGGTCAGCGCCGAACTCAACCACGCCCTCGACCTGTTGGCCCAGCACCGCGCACACCTGGACAGCGACAGCCAGGCCCTGGTGGACGACCTGCAGCAGCAGCGCGAAGGCCTTGCCCAGCACATCGTCAGGCTGGCCGAGCAGGCCCAGGGCGGGCTGCTGATGCGGGTGCATGGCGACCTGCACCTGGGCCAGGTGCTGGTGGTGCAGGGCGATGCCTACCTGATCGATTTCGAGGGTGAGCCGTCCCGCCCACTGGAGGAACGCCGGGCCAAGCACAGCCCCTACAAGGATGTCAGCGGCGTGTTGCGATCCTTCGACTATGCTGCTGCGATGATCCTGCGCAGTGCGTCTGCGGTCGACCTTTCAGGCCCGGCGCGCCAGGCCCGTCAACGTGTTGCCCGGCAGTACCTGCACCAGTCTCGCCATGCCTTCGTCCAAGCCTATGGGCTGGCCACCGCCGCCATGCCCCATGCCTGGCAACAGGCCGAAGGCGAGCGCGCCGCACTGGAGTTGTTCTGCCTGGAAAAAGCCGCTTACGAAATCACATACGAAGCCGAGAACCGTCCGAGCTGGCTGGCCGTGCCCTTGCATGGCCTGCATGGACTGATCAGTACCTGGGGAGAGTCAGAATGAACGTTACAACGCGTGAAAACGGCGGCCTTCGGCAACGGGACCTGGATGCCCTGGCCCGCGCCGAGCACGCCGACCCTTTTGCCGTGCTGGGTCCCCACGCCGATGGCCACGGCGGCCTGCAGCTTCGCGCCTTCCTGCCCGGCGCGTTGAATGTACGTGTGCTGGCGCGCGACGATGGCCGGGTGCTGGCCGACATGGCGCAAGGCAGCCTGCCAGGGCTGTTCACGGCGCACCTGGATGAGGCGCACCCCTACCGGCTGCACATTGGCTGGGCCGGGGGCGAGCAGGTGACCGAAGACCCGTACAGCTTCGGCCCGCAACTGGGCGACATGGACCTCTACCTGTTCGCCGAAGGCAACCACCGTGACTTGTCCGGGCGTTTCGGCGCGCAGCCGATTCAGGTCGATGGCGTGGACGGCGTGTGCTTCTCGGTGTGGGCGCCGAACGCCCGGCGGGTGTCGGTGGTGGGCGATTTCAACAACTGGGATGGCCGCCGCCACCCCATGCGCCTGCGCCACAGCGCCGGGGTGTGGGAGCTGTTCCTGCCGCGCCTGGGCGTGGGCGAAACCTACAAGTTCGAGGTGCTGGGCAAGGATGGCGTGCTGCCGCTCAAGGCCGACCCCCTGGCCCGCGCCACCGAGCTGCCGCCCAGCACAGCCTCCAAGGTGGCCGGCGCACTGAGCCATGCCTGGCACGACCAGCAGTGGATGGAGCAACGCGCCCAACGCCATGCCTACAGCGCGCCGCTGTCGATCTATGAACTGCACCCAGGCTCCTGGCAATGCGAGCTTGACGAGCTGGGTGAGGTCGCGCGCTTCTACAACTGGCGCGAATTGGCCGAGCGCCTGGTGCCTTACGTGCAGCAGCTGGGCTTTACCCACATCGAGCTGCTGCCGATCATGGAGCACCCGTTTGGCGGCTCCTGGGGTTACCAGCCGCTGTCGCTGTTCGCGCCCACTTCGCGCTACGGCAGCGCCGAGGACTTCGCCGCGTTCGTCGATGCCTGCCACCAGGGCGGCATCGGCGTGATTCTGGACTGGGTGCCCGCGCATTTCCCCACCGACGAGCATGGCCTGGCCCGCTTCGACGGCACCGCGCTGTATGAGTACGACAACCCGCTGGAAGGCTACCACCAGGACTGGAACACGCTGATCTACAACCTGGGGCGCAACGAGGTGCGCGGCTTCATGCTGGCTTCGGCGTTGCACTGGCTCAAGCATTTCCATATCGATGGCCTGCGCGTCGATGCGGTGGCGTCGATGCTCTACCGCGATTACTCGCGCAAGGCCGGCGAGTGGGTGCCCAACCGCCATGGTGGGCGCGAGAACCTGGAGGCCATCGACTTCATTCGCCACCTCAACGGCATTGCGGCCCACGAGGCGCCAGGCGCGCTGATCATCGCCGAGGAATCCACGGCCTGGCCCGGTGTCAGCCAGCCGATCCAGCAGGGCGGGCTGGGCTTTGCCTACAAGTGGAACATGGGCTGGATGCACGACACCCTGCACTACATCCAGAACGACCCAGTGCACCGCACCTATCACCACAACGAGATGAGCTTCGGGCTGATCTACGCCTATTCCGAGCATTTCATCCTGCCGATTTCCCACGACGAGGTGGTGCACGGCAAGCACTCGCTGATCGACAAGATGCCCGGCGACCGCTGGCAGAAATTCGCCAACCTGCGCGCCTACCTGACCTTCATGTGGACCCACCCGGGCAAGAAGCTGCTGTTCATGGGCTGTGAGTTCGGCCAGTGGCGCGAGTGGAACCATGACCAGCAGCTGGACTGGTACCTGCTGCAGTACCCCGAGCACCAGGGCGTGCAGCGCCTGGTAGGTGACCTCAACCGGCTGTACCGGGAGCTGCCGGCGCTGCACGAGCAGGACTGCCAGCCCCAGGGCTTCCAGTGGCTGATTGGCGATGACGCGCACAACAGCGTGTATGCCTGGTTGCGCTGGAGCAGCCAGGGTGAGCCGTTGCTGGTGGTGGCCAACTTCACCCCGGTGCCGCGTGAGGGCTACCGGATTGGCGTGCCGTTCGGGGAACGCTGGGAGGAAATGCTCAACAGTGATGCCGAGCTGTATGCCGGGTCCAACGTTGGCAACCTGGGGGCGGTACAGAGTGAGGACGTGGCCAGCCATGGGCAGCCGTTGTCGTTGGCGCTGAACCTGCCGCCGCTGGGGGTGTTGGTGATGAAGCCGGCCTAATTGTAGGAGCGGGCTTGCCCCGCGAAGCAAGCGACGCGGTGCGTGGCACCGGCTGCGCCGGTGTTCGCGGGGCAAGCCCGCTCCTACAAAGGCCTACCAGCGCATGCGGATGCCAAGGCTGGCAATCAACCCGTTGATGTCGTTGTCATCCACATCACTGCTGTAGTCGGCACTGACGAACAGCGCCACCGAAGGCGTCACCCGCGCCACCAACCCCAGCCCCAGTTCCACCGTGGTCGAATACCGCGAGCTGGAAATCTTGTCGACCTGGTCCAACTTCACCTCATCGGCATTGCTGAAGTCGTACCACACGTTGGTGCGCACATAGGGCTCGATCGGCATGCCGTTGACATCGTAGCGCCCCGACAGCCGCGCACCCACCCGGCCGCTCCAACTGGGCTGGTTGTCGAAGGCCTGCGCGGTTGCCACCGGCACCTGGCTGCCGGGGTAGAAACGCTGGTTCACCAACTGCGCCTGGGGCTCGATCACCCAGTTGTCAGTGAGGTGGATGGGGAAACCGCCCTCCACCGAAAAGGTCGTGGTACGGCTGTCATAGCGCCCCTGTGCGTTGCCGCCATCGAGTTGCGAGCCGGTGGCCGTGGCGTCCAGGTGCCAGCCCTGGGTGTGGGTCAGGCTCCAGTACGCGCCCTGGCTCTCGCCGCTGAGGTTGATGGCGTTGCGCTGCATGTCGGCTACCTGCGCACGGGGCACTTCGATCGGGCCCTGCAGGTTGTCGTGGCCCACGAAGGTGCCGCTGCGCAGCACCATGGCCGGCTGTTGCTGGGCACTGGGGTAGGTGGCGGGTTCTTGTAGTTCCGAGGCAAAGGTTTCCACCGGGGTTGCCAGAAGCATCGACGTGGAAACCGCGTAGAAAATACGGTCGAAACGCAACGGATTCGAGTGGGTATTCATGGCGGATCTCCTCAGTTTTCTTGTTGTACAGCCAAGGATCTGGCCTGTTGTCACGAGCTGTACGGCAAAAACAGAGGGCGACCCAAACCAGCACGCCACGCTTCAGGCGCGCGTGCAAAGGCGCGAGCTAGAGGCCCGGCATGAGTGTTAACTGCAAGTGGTAGTGTTCAGCTAAGGAGACGGCGGCGCTTGCGTCAAGAATGTGTGAAAGCCATGTGCAAAACCTGTATTGCAGGTTAACTGCTTGATTTCCCCGGCAATCGACTCGGGCATAGCGGGTATCGTTCTTTACTGGCCTGGCGCTATGCCGAATCGTTGCTAGAGCCGCACCTGCCGCCAAGGGCCGCAGGGCGGGCGCTGCTTCAGTCTTCCTCGCGCTGCAGCACCATCAGCAACAGCGAGCGGCCCTTGACCTCGAAGGTGCTGTCGAACTGCAGGTGTTGCGGCTTGCGCAGTTCTGGCCGGTCGGTGTCGACCAGGCAGCTCCAGTAGTCCCCTTCAGGCACTGCCGGCAACTGGAACGGCACCACGTCATGGTGTGCATTGACGATCAGCAGCATGGTCGCCTCCGCACCAGGCCGGGCAATGCCGCTTTCCTGGGCGCGGCCATCGATCAGCATGCCCAGGCAGCGCCCGTGCGGGTCTTCCCACTGCTCCACGCTCATCTCGCTGCCATCGGGCGCCAGCCAGGTCACGTCCTTGACGCCGATTGCCTCGTTGTAGTCGCCCACCAGAAAACGCGAGCGGCGCAGCACCGGGTAGGCCAGGCGCAGGCGGGTCAGGCGCTTGACGAACGCCAGCAGCTCCTCGCCTTGCTGGTCCAGGTCCCAGTTCACCCAGCCGATTTCGCTGTCCTGGCAGTAGGCGTTGTTGTTGCCATGCTGGGTGCGGCTGAATTCGTCGCCGGCAACGATCATCGGCGTGCCCTGGGCCAGCAGCAAGGTTGCGAAGTAGTTGCGCATCTGGCGCATGCGCAGGGCGTTGACCTGCGGGTCGTCGGTGGGGCCTTCCACGCCACAGTTCCATGACAGGTTATTGTCGGTGCCGTCCTGGTTGTTCTCGTCGTTGTCCTCGTTGTGCTTGCTGTTGTACGACACCAGGTCGCGCAGGGTGAAGCCGTCGTGGGCGGTGATGAAATTGACCGACGAATAGGGCCGCCGGCCACGGTTGTTGAACAGGTCGCCCGAGGCGGTCAGGCGTGCGGCGAAGTCGGCCAGCTGGCCTTCGTCACCTTTCCAGAACGCCCGCGTGGTGTCGCGGAAACGGTCGTTCCATTCCGCCCAGCCTGGCGCGAAGTTGCCCACCTGGTAACCCCCGGGGCCGCAGTCCCAGGGTTCGGCGATCAGTTTCACCTGGCTGAGCATGGGGTCTTGGCGGCAGGCCACGAGGAAGCCGTGGCGTTCGCTGTAGCCGTCGTGGTAACGGCCCAGGATGGTGGCGAGGTCGAAGCGGAAACCGTCCACGCGCATCTCGCCGGCCCAGTAGCGCAGCGAGTCGGTCACCAGTTGCAGCACCCTGGGGTGGCTCAGGTCGAGGGTGTTGCCGGTACCCGAATCGTTGATGTAGAAGCGCTTGTCGTCGGGCATCAGGCGGTAGTACGAGGCGTTGTCGATGCCGCGCATCGACAGGGTGGGGCCGCGCTCGTTGCCTTCGGCGGTGTGGTTGTAGACCACATCCAGAATCACCTCCAGGCCTGCGTCGTGCAGGTGCGCCACCATCTCCTTGAACTCGGCGATCTTGCCGCTGGCAAGGTAGCGTGGGTGCGGCGCGAAGAAGGCGATGCTGTTGTAACCCCAGTAGTTGTTCAGGCCCTTTTCCAGCAGGTGCTGGTCGTTGACGAAGGCGTGAATGGGCAGCAGCTCGATGCTCGATACGCCCAGCTCCTTGATGTGCTTCAGCAGCTCGTCATTGGCAAGGCCGGCGAAGGTGCCGCGCAGTTTTTCCGGCACCGCCGGGTGGCGCATGCTGATGCCGCGGGTGTGGGCTTCGTAGATGATGGTGCGCTCCCACGGCACCTGCACTGGCTGGTCGCGGCCCCAGGTGAAGGCCGGGTCGATCACTTTGCACTTGGGCACGAAGGGCGCGCTGTCGCGCTCGTCGAACGACAGGTCGCCGTCGGGGTGGCCGATGGTGTAGCCAAACAGCGCTTCAGACCACTTCAGGCTGCCGACCAGCTGCTTGGCGTAGGGGTCGATCAGCAGTTTGTTGGGGTTGAAGCGGTGGCCGTTTGCCGGCTCGTAGGGGCCGTACACACGGTAGCCGTAGACCAGCCCGGGGTGGGCGTCGGGCAGGTAGCCGTGGTAGATCTCGTCGGTGTATTCGGGCAGCTCGATGCGTTCGAGTTCCTGCTCGCCCGTGGAGTCGAACAGGCACAGCTCAACCTTGGTGGCATTGGCCGAGAACAGGGCAAAGTTCACGCCCAGGCCGTCCCAGGTGGCGCCGAGCGGGAAGGGCAGGCCTTCACGAATGCGCGATGGGGCAACGGAGCGGGTTTTCTTTGGGGTGCGCGGGCTCATGGCAATCCTCGAATGGCCTTGTGGATGGGGGGTGGGGAAACATGTACCGGCCTCTTCGCGGGGCAAGCCCGCTCCTACACAGGGATCGTGAAGGGCCTGTAGGAGCGGGCTTGCCCCGCGAAAGGGCCGCTACAGGCGTTAGCCAGCGGTGGGCTTTTTCACTGCCCGAGGCTTCTTGGCAGCCGGCGCCTTGGCCGCCGGCAGGGCCGTCACCTTGGGCTCGGCTGGCGCCTTGGGCTTGGCTGCCGCGCGCTTGCGTGGCTCGGCCTTGGGTGCCAGGGCTTCGGCTTCGGCCAACTTGCGGGCCATGTCCCAATGGCGGTCTTCCTGTCCCTGTGGCTTACCCTCCGACTCCCAGATCTGGTAGGCGAATTCGCGTACTCGTTTTTCATCGACACTCATCTCGACGCTCCTGAATGCTAGGCATGTTCAATCAACAGGTTGACTGGAAAATCCGCCAATACGGCGCTCAGTGGCAGCTCCCTTGTAGGGCTGACAGCGGCGCCGCCGAAAAGTCCAGTCCAAGTGGCAGGCGACAAGGCAAACGGCAAGATCACCCGTGTATCGTCCCAGTTCTGTGCCGGGATCAACGGTTCGGTTGCGCTGCCCAGCAGGCTGCTGGCCAGGCGCGGGGCTACGACGATGGCGCGCTCGCCGTCACCCAGGCGGGCGAAGGCGATGACCTGTTCGGCATGCCGGCCCTGCACGTTCAGGGGCAGGTAGGCGCCGCGGCGAAACAGCTCGGCGTGGGCCTGGCGGCAATCCAGCACGCGGGCCACGAGCGCCTGCTTGATGCGGCCATCGCGCCAGTGCGCCAGCAGCTCGCCAGGGGGCGTGGCAGCGTCCAGCGTACGACGCCTGCAAGCGTAGTCCACGGGGCGGCGGTTGTCCGGGTCGACCAGGCTGAAATCCCAGTACTCGTTGCCCTGGTACAGGTCGGGCACGCCGGGCACGGTCATGCGCAGCAGCGTCTGCACCAGCCCGTTGAGGGCGCCGGAGCAGACGATCAGCTGCACGGCATCGGCCAGTGACTGGCGCAGTTGCTGGTTTTCCCGGTCCAGCAGCAGGCCGTCGACATAGGCCGCGCACGCGGCTTCATAGGCATCGTTAGGTGCGTTCCAGCTGCTGCGCAGCTTGGCCTCGCGCAGGGCCTTCTGCTGCCACTGGCGAATGCGCTCGGCGTACTGGCGCAGGCCGTTGTCGTCGCGCGGGTCGAGGTTCAGCGGCCAGCTGCCGAGCAGTGTCTGCAACAGCAGCAGCTCGTCGCCGGGGCTGGGCGCCGGGCCATCGTCCAGGCTTTCGCGCAGCGGTGCGGCCAGTTCGCGCCAATGCTCCACACGGCTGGCGAACCACGGGCCACGTTCGCTCAGCACGGCCAGGCGCGCGCGGGTATCTTCGCCGCGCTTGTGGTCGTGGGTGGCGGTGGCCAGCAGGTTGTCTGGGAAGTCGCGCAGGCGGCGTTGGGCCTCGTTGTGAAAGTGCGCGGGGCTGGCGCTGAAACGCTCGGCCTCGAAGCCCACATCGTTGCGCGACAGCAGCCGCGCCGAGCGGTAGAAGGCGGTGTCTTCCACGGCCTTGGCGGCGCTGGGCGCGGTGAGCTGTTGAAAGCGCACGCAGGCGTGGCGCAGGTGCTTGCGCGGGCGGCCCGGCGGCAGCTGGCGCCAGGGCTGGCCGCCCAGCCAGCGTTCGAGTTGCTCCAGCAGCGGCCAGTCGGCTTCGGCCAGGTCCTGGCGGGCATTGGCCAGGGCCTGCTGGAAGAAACGCTCGTCCTCGGCCGGGCGGCCGCAGGCGTTGAAGTAGGTGCGGTACACCGGGTAGTGCGCAACCAGGGCCTGCAACGCGCGGCGGATGGCGCCGAGGGTCAGGTCGCGGGTCATCAGGTCGTCGCGGGCCACTTGCAGCAGGGCCTGGGCGACCGACTCGCAATCGCCGGCCAGGCTGGCAGTGAGTACCAGGTGCCGGGCCTGGCGCACTTCCTCGGTGAACGCGGGGCGTTCGCTGACTGTGCTCCACAGCTCGGTCAGCGGCGCTTCGCCGGCGGGGTCGTGCTGCAGCAACGACACCTGGTTCATGAATTCGTAGCCGGTGGTGCCGTCGGTGAGCCAGTCGCGGTGCAGGTGCTCGTCAACGCCGAGGATCTTCTCGACGTAGATCGGGAAGTGCTCCAGCGCCGCGTGCAGCGGGCGCCGGGCAAGCAGGCTGTCGACCCGGCGGCGCAGCTTGCGGCAGTAGCCACGCGGGTCGGCCAGGCCATCGATATGGTCAATGCGCAGGCCATCGACCAGGCCGCGCTCGATCAAGGCAAACAGCTTGGCATGGGTGGCCTCGAACACCACTGCGCGCTCCACCCGCAGCCCACCCAGTTCGTTGATGTCGAAAAAGCGCCGCCAGTTGATGTCGTCTGCGGCGGTGCGCCAACTGGCCAGGCGGTAGGTTTGGCGCTCAAGCAGCAGGTGCAGGCGTTTGAAGCCGGCCTCCGTACGGCTGTCGAAGGCCAGCAGGGCCGCTTGCAGGTCGGCGCCTTCGCGCACCAGGCGTGCCAGTTCGGCGTGCAAGGGCAAGGCGCTGGCCAGCGGGTCGGTGGCCTCAGCCAGGGCGGTGAAGTGTTCGGCCAGGGTGTTCAGTGCAGGTTCCGGGCTTTGCGCCAGGATCCAGCCGTAGTCCTGGGGGCAGATCGGAAAGCGGTGATCGTGGTGGGCGACTTGCAGCAGGCCCTGCTGCGCGTCGAACTGCAAGGGAATTTCGCCGTTCTTCAACGCCGCGCCATAGTCGCTGCCCAGGAACGGCAACAGCAGCTGGCCGGCCAGCAGCGGGTCGCTGGAATGCCACTGGATGTCGAAGAATTCGGCATAGGGGCTGCGCCTGCCCCAGGCCAACAGGTTCTGCCACCAAGGGTTGTCGGCGCCGCCCACGGCCATGTGGTTGGACACGGTATCGAGGAGCAACCCCATGCCGTGCTGGCGCAGGGCGGCCACCAGCCGCTCCAGTGCAGCTTCCCCGCCCAGCTCGGGGTTCACGCACGTTGGGTCGACCACATCGTAGCCATGGCGCGAGCCGGCCCGGGCCTTGAGGATTGGCGAGGCGTACAGGTGGCTGATGCCCAGCTGGGCGAAATACGGCACCAGCGGCACCGCATCGTCCAGGGTGAAGTCGCTGTGAAACTGCAGGCGCAGGGTTGCGCTCAGGGCTTTCATCGGTCGCGCTCCCAGGCTTGTTCACGGGCCTGGGCCAGCAGCTCCAGGCGCCGGGCGGCGTGCTCATCGTCGAGCAGTTCGCGCACCGGCGTGGCAAAGCGCCGGCGCCAGTTCGGGTGGCCGCTGGTGGTGCCGGGCAGGTTGGGTTGCTCGTCGCTGCCCAGCAGGTCTTCCAGCGGAATCAGCACCAGCGGCGCGCGGGTGTGGCCGACGTAGCGGATGGCCGCATCGATCACGGCGTCGTTGTCTGCTTGCGGGCCGTAGTTGGCTTCCAGGGTGCGGCGCAGCCCCTCGCTTTCCCGCTGCCGCTCGTGGCGCCAGTGCAGCTCGGTGGCAGCGTCGATCAGTTGCAAGCGGTGGCTCCAGTCGATGTCGCGGCTCTGCAGCCAGCCGGCCAGCGGCGCCAGGTCGTGGGTGCCGGTGGTGGCCAGGGCGTTGTCTGGCCAGTCGAGAATCGGCTTGAAGTGGCCGGGCTGGGTTTGCTCGAAGGGCAGCACGCGCATGCCCAGCACGGCGTTGGCCGCCAGCTGCTCGCGCAGGCCGTCGGGCACCGTGCCCAGGTCTTCGCCGAGGATCACCGCCTGGTGGCGCACCGATTCCAGGGCCAGCAAGCGCAGCAGGTCTTGCAGCGGGTAGTGCAGGTAGGCGCCCTCGCTGGGCTTGCAGCCGCGGGGGATCAGCCACAGCCGGCGCAGGCCCATCACGTGGTCGATGCGCAGGCCGCCGGCATGGGTGAGGTTGGCCCGCAGCATTTCGATGAAGGCGCGGTAGCCGTTGCGCTTGAGGCCTTCGGGGGAAAACGCGCAGATGCCCCAGTCCTGCCCGGAGCGGTTGAGGATGTCGGGCGGCGCGCCGACCTTGAGGTTGGCCAGTAGCTCGTCCTGGCGGCTCCAGGCCTGGCTACCGGCGCCGTCCGCGCCCACCGCCAGGTCGGCGATCAGGCCGATGGCCATGCCGCTGCTACGGGCGGCTTGCTGGGCGCGCTGCAGGCTGCGTTCGGTCAGCCACTGGCAGAAGGCGTGGAACTCGACCCTGGCCGGGTAAGCGTCGGCGAAGGCCTCCACTTCCGGGTGATAGGGGTCGTGCCAGGCGCTTGGCCAGTTGCGCCAGTCGGCGCCCAGGCCATGCTCGACGGCCTGGGCCTGCAGCACTTCGAAGCGGCAATGGTGCTCCAGGGCCTGGCCACCGGCCTGGCGGTAACTTTCGAAGTCCTTGCGCAGGGGGTGTTCGGCTTTGCTGAAGTCCTGGTACAGCGCCTCCAGCAGGCGCAAGCGGGCGTCGGCGGCGCGTGGCCAGTCCACCAGCGGGCGTTGTTCCAGGTCTTCGAGCACTTGCTCCAGGCCGCAGGCGGCGATGGCCATGCGCACGCTGCGCTCGCCCAGCAGCGCCGCGGGGCTGGCATACAGGGTGTTGAGCAGCAGGCGGCTGGAGGGCGAGTAGGGGCTGTAGTGCTGCTGGTCGACCGCCGACAGGGCGTGGATCGGGCTGATCGCCAAGGCATCGGCGCCGCGTTCGGCGGCGCTTCGGGCCAATTGCTCCAGGGCCAGGCAGTCGCCGTAGCCACCATCGCCAGGGCGGCGCAGGCTGTACAGCTGCACCGCCAGGCCCCAGCAACGTGGCGGCGGTTCGGCCACCGCGTCGGCCAGGCTGTAGCAACGCGGCGGCGCCACGGCCAGGGTGAAGCTGCGCTCGTCGATGTGCAGTTGGTGGTAGCCGATGGGCAGGCCACCGGGCAGGTTGCCTTGGGCATCCAGCGTCAGGTGTTGCAGGCGGTTGCTTTCCAGGGTGCAGCGCACGGCGCTGCCCGGGGCGAAGTAGCGTTGCAGGGATACCGGCTGGTCCACTTCGGCGGTCAGCAGCGGCGGCAAGTGCTCGCCGTCTTCGGCGACCTCCACGGCGCGCAGGCTGGCCAGGGTGGCGGGCTCATCCTGGGCGGGGTGGCCAAGGCCGTCCAGGACCTTGCGCAGTACCTCGTCGCTGACTTGCTGGGGGCGGTTGTTGGCGTCGATCCAGTCACGGGCCAGCCCTACGCGGGCAGCCAAGCGGTGCAGGGCGGTTTCGCTCATGGGCGCTCCTGGCCAGGTGGAAGCAGGCTGACCACACAGCTGTGGGCGGCCAGTGCGGAGTCGGGGTGCGTGGTGTCGCTGCTGTCGAACAGGCGCCGTTCGGCTGCCGGCAGTGCCACGGCCTGGGGCGTGGCGGCCAGGTTCAGGTCGATGCGCAGGATGTGGCCATTGCCCAGTTGCCAGCGTGCGGTCAGGGCCTTGTCGCCCAGCACCTCGGCGCCCAGGGCGCGGCTGCCGGGCAGGTGCGGGATGACGTGGCGTTGGCGCAGGCTGAGCAGTTGCTGGTAGAGGCCGTGCCAACCGGCGATCACTTCCTGGTTGCTTGGCCGCGAGGCTTCGAAGGTGTGCCGGGCGTTGGGGTCGGGGATGTGCGCGCGTTGCTCGGGGTCGGCGAAGGCGGCGAAATGGGCGAACTCGCCCCGCCGGCCTTCGCGCACGGCATCGGCCAGCTCATCGTGAAAGTCGGTGAAGAACAGGAACGGCCGGCAACTGCCGTCGTCGTCGCCCATGAACAGCAGCGGGACCATCGGCGCCAGCAGCAACAGGCCGGTGGCGGCGCGCAAGGCTGGGGGCGGGCACAGGCGGGTCAGGCGCTCGCCCAGGGCGCGGTTGCCGATTTGGTCGTGGTTCTGCAGGAACAGCACGAACGCGCTGGGCGCCAGGTGCCCGCTGGGCTCACCGCGTGGGGTGCCGTGGCGGTTGGCCTGGCCCTGGAACACGAAGCCCTCGGCCAGGCAGCGGGCCAGCTTGTCGATCGGCTGCTGCTGGTAATCGGCGTAGTAGCCTTCGGTTTCGCCGGTCAGCAGCACGTGCAGGGCATTGTGGCCATCGTCGTTCCACTGGGCATCGAAACCTTGTTCCAACAGGAACGCCTGGTTGTGTTCGTTCTCCAGCACCAGCCACACCTGGCGCCCGGGTTCGACAGCGGCGCGTACCCGTTGGGCCAGTTCCAGCAGAAAGTCGGGCTGGTCGATGGCGTGCACGGCATCCAGGCGCAGGCCGTCGCAGCGGTAGTCGCACAGCCACATCAGGGCATTCTGGATGAAGTACTCGCGCACCTCGGCGCGGCGAAAGTCGATGGCCGCGCCCCAGGGTGTCTGGCGGTCCTGGCGAAAGAACGCGCTGGCGTACTGGTGCAGGTAGTTGCCGTCGGGGCCGAAGTGGTTGTACACCACATCGACCATCACCATCAGGCCCAGGCCATGGGCCTGGTCGACCAGCGCGCACAGTTGCTCGGGGCTGCCATAGCTGTGCTGCGGGGCGAAGGGCAGCACGCCGTCGTAGCCCCAGTTGCGCTCGCCGGGGAACTGCCCCAAGGGCATCAGCTCGATGGCGCTGATGCCGAGCTCGGCCAGGCGCGGCAGGTGCCGCGCCACGCCCGGGTAGCCTTCGAGCACGCCCACGTGCAGTTCCTGAATCACCGCCTCGTGCCAGGGCCGGCCCTGCCACGGGTGTTGCCAGGGGTAGGCTTGTACATCCACCACCTGGCTTGGCCCATGCACGCCCTCAGGTTGGTAGCGCGACGCCGGGTCGGCCACCCGCAGCTGGCCGTCGATACAGAAGTGGTAACGGTCACCGGCCTGGCACGGGGCGATGCCCGTGTGCCAGCCGCCTTCCTCGGGCAGCAGGGCGATGGCCGGCTGCTGCTCCAGGTGCAAGCTCACGTTGCGCGCATCGGGTGCCCAGAGGGCGAAGCGCGCCGACGTGGCGTCCAGCAAGTGTGCGCCATGCCTGTGCATCTTCGGCCCTCGCTCAGTAGTGGCTCAGTTGCGCCTGCTTGACCAGGTCCTCGTAGAGGCGGGCATAGGGTTCTACCGCCTGGCACCAGTTGAACGGCTGGGTCATGGACAGGCAGCGCATGGCGTTGAGCAGGCCCTTCTTGGCGTAGATATAGAAGGCGCGGCTCAGGGCCTCGCGGTAGCTGTCCACGCTCGACTCATTGAACAGGAAACCGGTCACGCCATTTTCGATGGTGTCGGCCAGGCCCCCGGTGTTGCGCGCCACCGGCAGCGACCCGAAGCGCTGGGCGTACATCTGGCTCAGGCCGCAGGGCTCGTAGCGCGAAGGCATCAGCAGGAAGTCGCTGCCGGCGAACATGCGCCGGGCGTCGGTTTCGTTGAAGCCGATGCGCACGCCGATACGCCCGGGGTGACGCACGGCCAGCTCGCGCATGGCCTGTTCTTCCTCCGGTTCGCCGCGGCCGATAATTGCAATCTGCCCGCCTTGCTCGACGATGTAGTCGGCCACGCCCAGAGTCAGGTCCAGGCCTTTCTGGTACACCAGCCGCGACACCACGGCGAACAACGGCCCGGTGGATGGTTCAAGGCCGAACAGGCGGCGCACGGCCTCGGCGTTGCGGGCCTTGCCGTCCCAGTCGTTGATGCTGAAGTTGTGCTCCAGGTGCTGGTCGGTGGCCGAGTCCCAGCTTTCGTCGATGCCGTTGGGAATGCCGCCCAGCAAGCCTTGCTGGGCCTTGCTGGACAGAAAACCATCGAGGCCGCAGCCAAATTCCGGGGTGGTGATTTCCCGGGCGTAGGTGGCGCTGACCGTGGTGATGTGGCTGGAGTAGGCAAGGCCGGCCTTGAGGAACGACAGCTTGCCGTAGAACTCCATGCCTTCCTGCTGCATGGCATGGTCGGGAATTGCCAGCTCAGGGCTGCAGGCACGGCTGTACACGCCCTGGTAGGCCAGGTTGTGGATGGTGAACAGGGTTGGGGTATTGAGCCCACGCCAGTGCATGTAGGCCGGGGCCAGGCCGGCTGGCCAGTCATGGGCGTGGACCACCTCGGGCTGCCAGTGAATGCGGCCCTCGCCGGCAGCGATCTCGGCAGCGGCCAGGCCCAGGCGGGCGAAGCGGATGTGGTTGTCGGGCCAGTCGCGGCCGTTGTTGGCACCATAGGGCGTGCCGTCGCGCTCGTACAGTTCGGGGCAGATCAGCACGTAGATCACCAGGCCGTCGGCCATGTCCATGCGGCCGATGCGGCAGGGCGGCAGGGCGGCGTGGCCACCGAGTTCGCCCACCACATGGATGGGGTTGTCGCTTTCCATTACCTGGCGGTAGCCGGGAATCAGCACGCGCACATCGTGCAGGTGCGCCAGGGCCCGGGGCAGGGCAGCGGACACGTCGCCCAGGCCGCCGGTTTTCACCAGGTCGGCGATTTCCGAGGTCACGAACAGGATTTTGCGTTTGTTGGGGTTGTGCTGGCGCTGGGCGCCGGGTGCCTTGGCTGTCGTGGCAAGCGCCGGGGTAAGCGGCTCGCGGTTTTCCGGGTTGAATGAATCTACGTGAGGTTCGACAGCGGCACTGATCATACTTCTCTCCGTCCCTATGTGTGGCCGGGTGCTGGCACCCGTTGCAATGTGGCGTGCTGGTTCTCTCTGGTTCTGTCGTTGCGTAACGCTATCCATGCCCCGAAGTCGTGCGCACGGGCACAACGCGATCAGCATTCCGGCCGAAGGCGATTGGACTGATAGGGGTAGGCGGGCCGTGCGAAGGAAGTCCTTTTGCGTTTGGCCTACTCAGTTGCTGACCCGCCGCCATTTCCAAAAGTTCGACTTTTTTACGTCGCACTTTCCCTGAGCAAATGGCGGGCCGAATCCTGAGTGTAGGAGAGCTGGAGATAAAAAGGTGACCCACTGGTCACTTTCGTTATGACGCGGAATAGACGCAAACGTTGGCGTGTGTGAGCGCATGTGAATGCGCTGTTGGGAGGGGGTGTGGGCGTGCTCTTCTGTGGAACGTGCGCACCTGTTTGGTGCGTTAGGTAGCCCTAGGCTCGCGCGCCTTTGGCGCAGGAATAACTGGCCCGAAACAGATGTAGGAGCAGGCTTGCCTGCGATGCGCCGCGCGGGCGGCGCTCGATTTCGTAGGCGCTGAAAATGTATTGGCGAGCACCTAGTGGCCGTTACTCATCGAAGCGCCGGTCAGGGCTGACATGCGCATGCCTTTAGAGGTGTAGTGCCTATGACATCGAGCGCCGCCCGCGCGGCGCATCGCAGGCAAGCCTGCTCCTACATCTGTTTCGGGCCAGTTATTCCTGTGCCAGAGGCGCGCGTCCCCTAGGTTCACCAGCATGACCGGCCGCGAAGCTGAAAGCCTGGGGCCGCTGCGCGCCCCATCGCGAGCTACGCTCGCTCCTACCGGGGAGAATGGGTGTGAATCAGCTCGACGGCTGCAGCGACGAATGATGGTGGGTAATCAGCCATTCACCCCCAACCTTGCGGTAGTTGAACGTGAAGCGCGCTGGCACCTGTTTGCCCGTGGCGGCGAACGTGAAGGTATACAACCCCGCCAGCGTGGCTTGGTCGCAGCCGCTGAATACCTGGGTTTCATCCAGCGCCCCGGCGGGCCGGTCGCGCAGGAAACCCTTGAAATAGTCGATATGCGCCTCGCGGGTGAGCCTGGGCGTGGCGGACAGCGTCGGCAGCAGCAGGGCGCCATCCTGATACAATTCGGCCACCTTGGCCGCAACACCCCCTTGCAAACGGTTGTTCCACTCGCCAAACAGGGCCAGTACCTGCGCATCGCTAGGGGTGTCGCATGTCGCAGCGCTTGCTGCAAGCGCGGGCAGGCTGAAGCAGCTGGCCAGCATGAGAGGCAGCATGAAAGGCAAACGCGGCATTGGCTTGAATCCTCGTGTACGGCAACCCCGGGCGGGCTGCGGGCGCACACTGTGGCGTTTGGCAGCCACACAGGTTATCGGCGCTGGCAGCTCAGTTGCCGCGATTGATCGCTGATGCACGTAGGACGAGGGGAAGGCTTGGTACTGGCCAGGTTACCCATGGCCAAGTGGGAGCAGGGCGCTCCCACGGCGGGGCGGGTGAATCAGCGCGTGACGGCCTTGCCGTCGTGGCGTGCCTGTTCCAGCAGCTGGTGCAAATGCGCGACCTGCTGGCGCAGCTGGTCACGTTCGTCCTTCAGCTTGCGCAGCTCGTCGCGGCGCAGGGACACATAGAGGGTCTGGGTGGGGGTGGAAGGCATCAAGGTACCCATGAGTACACCTCGCGGTTTTGGCTGGTGACAGTTAAAGCGTGGTCGCTTCACGCGGCGCGCATTCTGAATTCTTTTGCCGTGCTTGGGAACTTTTTTGTTTAACGTTGTCTGGCCGTTCGTCGCTGAACCCTCGGGCGGCGCGCTGGACTAATCTGAAACGCTGAACGTGTCGTCATTCATTTCGCAAGGGGAGCAACGGCTCATGCAACTGGGAATCGTCGGGCTGGGCCGCATGGGCGGCAACATCGCAAGGCGCCTGATGCGCGCCGGCCATCGCACCGTGGTGCACGACCGTAACCGTGATGCCATCGCGGGCCTTGAGGGCGAGGGCGCGCAGGGTGCCCACGACCTCGGCGCGCTGGTGCAGAAACTCAAGGCACCGCGCGCGGTGTGGGTGATGCTGCCGGCCGGCGAGCCGACCGAGCAAACCATCGCCCAGCTGGCCGACCTGCTGGAGCCGGGCGATGCGATCATCGACGGCGGCAACACCTTCTATAAAGATGACATGCGCCGCGCTGCCGAGCTGGGCAAGCGCGGGTTGCATTACCTGGACGTCGGCACCTCCGGTGGCGTGTGGGGCCTGGAGCGCGGCTACTGCATGATGATCGGGGGTGAAAAAGACGTGTTCGAGCGCCTGGAGCCCTTGTTCAAGGCGCTGGCGCCAGGTGTCGGTGATATTCCACGCACCCATGGCCGCAGCGGCGAGCACCAGCGCGCCGAGCATGGCTACATCCATGCCGGCCCGCCCGGCGCCGGGCACTACGTGAAAATGGTCCACAACGGTATCGAGTACGGCCTGATGCAGGCCTATGCCGAAGGCTTCGACCTGCTGCGCAGCAAGGGCGGCAGCGAGTTGCCGGAAGACCAGCGCTTCGACCTGGACGTGGCCGAGATCGCCGAAGTATGGCGCCGTGGTAGCGTGGTGACCTCGTGGCTGCTCGACCTCACCGCCGATGCCCTGGTGGCCGACCCACAGCTCGCGCAGTTCAGTGGCTCGGTGTCTGACAGCGGCGAGGGCCGCTGGACCATCGACGCCGCCGTCGAACAGGCAGTGCCGGTGCCGGTGTTGTCCAGCGCCTTGTTCGCCCGCTTCCGTTCGCGCCAGCAGCAGGGCACCTACGGCGACAAGATTCTTTCCGCCATGCGCCTGGGCTTCGGTGGCCACGTCGAGAAAAAAGACTGATGAGCAAACAGACCATTCCTGCTGCCCCGCCCTGCACGTTGTTCCTGTTCGGCGCCAACGGTGACCTGGTCAAGCGCCTGCTGATGCCGGCGCTTTACAACCTCAGCCGTGACGGCCTGCTGGACCGCAACCTGCGCATCGTTGGCGTCGACCACAACGCAGCCACAGCCGAGGCATTTGCCGAGCGCCTGCATGCGTTCATGCTTGAGCGCGACAAGGGCGGCGAGGGCGCCGCCAAGTGCCTGGACGAAAAACTCTGGGCCCGCCTGGCCAAGCGCCTGGACTACCAGACCGGGGATTTCCTCGACCCGGCCACCTACGCAGCGCTGGCCAAGCGCATCGACAAGACCAGCCATGGCAATGCCATCTTCTACCTGGCCACCTCGCCGCGCTTCTTCCCGGAGGTGGCCCAGCGCCTGGGCGAAGCGGGCCTGCTCGATGAGTCGGGCGGCGGTTTTCGCCGGGTGGTGGTGGAAAAACCTTTCGGCACCGACCTGGCCAGCGCCGAAGCGCTGAACGCCTGTTTGCTGAAAGTGATGAGCGAGCGGCAGATCTACCGCATCGACCATTACCTGGGCAAGGAGACGGTGCAGAACATCTTGGTCAGCCGGTTTTCCAACGGCCTGTTCGAGTCGTTCTGGAACAACCACTACATCGACCATGTGCAGATTACCGCTGCCGAAACCGTCGGCGTGGAAACCCGCGGCGCGTTCTACGACAACACCGGTGCGCTGCGTGACATGGTGCCCAACCACCTGTTCCAGCTGCTGGCCATGGTTGCCATGGAGCCACCGGCGGCCTTTGGCGCCGATGCCGTGCGCGGGGAAAAGGCCAAGGTGATCGGCGCCATCCGCCCGTGGTCGGCAAAGATGGCGTTGAAGAACTCGGTGCGTGGCCAGTACGCAGCCGGCAAGCAGGGGCGCAAGGCGCTGCCCGGCTACCGCCAGGAGGCCAATGTTGCCCCCGATAGCCAAACCGAAACCTACGTGGCGCTG
This sequence comes from Pantoea sp. Tr-811, assembly GCF_011752535.1. NCBI lineage: Bacteria > Pseudomonadati > Pseudomonadota > Gammaproteobacteria > Enterobacterales > Erwiniaceae > Pantoea > Pantoea sp. Tr-811. Next base: position 61,831 of record NZ_VWXJ01000005.1, on the reverse strand, counting down.
AAGGTGATGATCGATAACTGGCGCTGGGCCGGGGTGCCGTTCTACCTGCGCACCGGCAAGCGCATGAGCGTGCGCGACACGGAAATCGCCATCTGCTTCAAGCCCGCGCCCTATGCGCAGTTCCGCGAGTCGGAGCTGGAGCGGCCCAAGCCCAACTACCTGAAGATTCAGATCCAGCCCAACGAGGGCATGTGGTTCGACCTGCAGGCCAAGCGGCCGGGGCCGGAGCTGGTGATGGAGAATGTCGAACTGGGCTTTGCCTACAAGGACTTCTTCAAGATGACCCCGGCCACCGGCTACGAGACGCTGATCTATGACTGCCTGACCGGTGACCAAACCCTGTTCCAGCGGGCCGACAACATCGAGAATGGCTGGCGTGCGGTGCAGCCGTTTCTCGATGCCTGGGCCCAGGGTGGGGAGGTGCATGAATACCCGGCCGGGCAGGATGGGCCGGACGCTGGCAATGAATTGCTGACCCGCGACAAGCGCGAGTGGCATACGTTGGGATGATCGTTTTGTGTTGGCCTTGCCGGGGTACACCCTTTCCCACAGGCAACCCCCTGTAGGAGCGGGCTTGCCCCGCGAAGAGGCCGGCACAAGCAACCCCATAAAGGAGGTGCAATGCCCGCCCATATCGAAGACTACGCCCTGCTCGGCAACTGCCGCAGCGCCGCCCTGGTCAGCCGCGACGGCTCCCTCGACTGGCTGTGCCTGCCACGCTTCGATGCCCCGGCGGTGTTCGCCGCATTGCTGGGCAATGAAGAAAACGGCCGCTGGCGCCTGGCCCCCAGCGACCCTGTCGAGCACTGCAGCCGCCAGTACCTGGCAGATACCCTGGTGCTGGAAACCACCTGGGTCACCCGCAGTGGCCGTGCCCGGGTGCTGGACTTCATGCCGCTGGGCGAAGTGAACTCGGTGGTGCGCATCGTCGAAGGCCTTGCAGGCGAAATCCATTTCGAAATGGACCTGGTGATGCGCTTCGATTACGGGCGCAGCGTACCCTGGGTGGAAAAGCTCGACCCGCTTACCCTGACCGCAGTCGCCGGCCCCGACCGGCTGGTTCTTGGCAGCACGGTCACCACCCATGCCCGCGACCACCACACCGTGGCGCGCTTTCGCGTGGGCACCGGCGAGCGCCAGGTGTTCAGCCTGCGCCACCAACCCTCGCACCTGCCAGTGCAACCAGACTGCGATATCGACCAGGCCCTGCACCACACCCAGGCGCACTGGCAGGCTTTCGCCGACCGCTGCCCGCCGGTGGGGCCCTACACCCACTTGGTGCGGCGCTCGCTGCTGACCCTCAAGGCCATGACCTACGCTCCCACCGGCGGCATCGTCGCTGCGGTGACCACCTCGCTGCCCGAGCGCATCGGCCATGAACGCAACTGGGATTACCGCTTCTGCTGGCTGCGAGATGCCACCATGACCTTGCTGGCGTTCATGAACCTGGGCTACTTCGACGAAGCCCAGGCCTGGCGCGAATGGCTGCTGCGTTCGGTGGCCGGCAACCCTGAACAGATGCAGATCATGTACGGCCTGGCCGGCGAGCGCGACCTGCAGGAGTACACCTTACCGTGGCTGGCCGGCTACGAGCAGTCGCAACCGGTGCGGGTGGGCAATGCGGCGTCGGAGCAAGTGCAACTCGACATCTACGGCGAGCTGGCCGATGCCATGACCCAGGCGATCAAGGGCGGTTTGCCGCGCCACCCGCGCAGTGCGGCGATTTCCCGGTTGATTCTGCCGTACCTGGAGCGCATCTGGCGTGACCCGGACGAAGGCCTGTGGGAAGTGCGCGGTGGGCGCCAGCATTTCGTGCATTCCAAGGTCATGGCCTGGGTGGCCTTCGACCGCGCGGCGGGGCTGGCCGACACCACCGAGGAAGGCCGTGAACGTGGCCGGCATTACCGCCAGGTGGCCGACCAGATTCACCAGGAGGTGTGCGCCCAGGGGCTGGATGCGCGCGGCGAGCACTTCGTCCAGGCCTACGGCTCGGCCGAGCTCGATGCCAGCCTGCTGCAGATCGCCCTGACCGGCTTCCTGCCCGCCACCGACCCGCGCTTTCAACGCACCCTGGTGCAGATCGAACAGCGCTTGCTGAAGAACGGCCTGCTGCTGCGCTACGACAGCGACAGCTGCAGCGACGGGCTGACGGCGGGCGAGGGCACGTTCCTGGTGTGCTCGTTCTGGCTGGCCGACGTGTACGTGCTGCTTGGCCGCGAGGCCGAGGCCCAGGCGCTGTATGAAAAACTCACCGGGCTGTGCAATGACCTCGGCCTGCTGGCCGAGCAGTACGACCCTGCCGGCCAGCGCATGCTCGGCAACTTCCCCCAGGCCTTCAGCCATATCGGCATCATCAACACCGCCCTCAACCTGCACCGGGCGCAGTGCCCGGCGCGGGACCGGGCAAGCGGTGGCTGATGGGCAATCATTGTGTGACGCATGACGTCACATATGATACTTTGCCTTGTGTGATGCATGGGGTCACACAAGGCCGCCATCCCTAATGGGCCCTGCGAGTTATCCATGAGTTGGTCGATCACCTTGATTATCACTGAATAGGAGGGCTGACCATGCCTTTGCACAATCCGCCACACCCTGGTGAAACCTTGCGTGAGGATGTGTTGCCAGCGCTGGGGCTTACGGTTAAAGCGTTTGCAGGCCACTTGGGGTTTTCCCGAGAGGCGCTTTCCCGGGTATTGCATGGCCGCGCAGCCATGTCGCCGGACCTTGCAGTACGCCTGGAAATGGCGGGCATCAGCACGGCACGGCTCTGGCTCGGTATCCAGGCAGACTACGATATCTGGCAGGCGCTGCACCGCCAGCAGCCGGTCATACCCCGGCTGTTCCAGGCGGCCTGATGCAGCAACGCGGGTGCATCGGCGTAGACTAAGGCACCCCCACTCGGCAAGGAGTACGCATGAGCGTTCGTGGCCATGACAGGCAGATCGACAACATCGAGTTCAATGTCAGCGACATTGCGCGCAGCAAGGCTTTCTATGGCCAGGTGTTTGGCTGGCGATTCACCGACTACGGGCCGGCTTATAGCGAGTTCAGCGATGGCCGCCTCACGGGTGGTTTCACCACCGGCGAGCCGGTGCGCCCAGGTGGGCCGTTGGTGATCCTGTATGCCGATGACCTGGACGCCACGCAGCAGCGTATCGAGGCGGCTGGGGCGCGCATCAGCCGGGCGACGTTCGCCTTTCCGGGTGGGCGGCGCTTTCACTTCATCGACCCGGACGGCTATGAACTGGCGGTGTGGACGGCGCAAGCCTGATGGCCAACCACAAGATCGAAATTCGCCGGCGCAACATCGAAAAAATCCTGGTGGCGGCCGAACGGCTGTTTGCCGACAAAGGCTACGGCGCCACGTCCATGGGCGATATTGCCGAGTTGGCCGAGCTGCCGCGCTCCAATTTGCATTACTACTTCAGCACCAAGGATGAGTTGTTCCGCGCCGTGTTGCAGGACTTGCTGGAGGTGTGGAAACAGGACGCGCTGTGCTTCGAGAATTTCGACGACCCGCGGGTGGTGCTGACCAGCTACATCCGCGCCAAGATGGGCCACTCACGTTCGCGGCCCCTGGGCTCGAAGATCTGGGCCGAGGAAATGCTGCACGGCGCACCGGTGCTGGGTGAAAGCCTGGGGGAGAGCCTGGTGCCCTGGGCCAGGCTCAAGGAAGACAAGATCCGCCGTTGGGTGGCGCAGGGGCGGATTCTGCCGGTAGAACCGTCGGCGTTGCTGTACATGATCTGGGCATCGACCCAGCACTACGCCGATTTCGGTTACCAGGTGACGTTGCTCAACGAGGGCGAGCCGCTGTCGGACGGCGCCTTCGAGCGGGCGGTGCAGACGGTGACCAGTGTGATTTTGCGCGGGATCGGCTTGGAACCTTGAACGGCGGGGCTGCCATGCAGCCCCTATCGCAACCTACGGTCCCCTGCAGGAGCGACCGCAGGTCGCGATAGGGCCCTCAATCAGCCCGCCTCACGGTAGGGATTGCGCGGATCCTGCGTCCAGTTCAAGTAAGGCTTGCCCGTCTCCTGCGCCACCATCTCGATGCAGTTGTCCACCGGGCAAGTGATCTGGCACAGGTTGCAGCCCACGCACTCTGCTTCGATCACGCTGTAGGCATGGGTTCCATCGGCCTTGAGCGTACTGGCGATGGCCTGGTGCGAGGTGTCCTCGCAGGCAATGTGGCAGCGCCCGCAACCAATGCAGGCACCCTGGTCGATCTGCGCCACCGACTTGTAGTTGATGTCCAGGTACTTCCAGTCGGTGGTATGCCCCACCGCCTGGGCGCGAAACGCCTCCAGGTTGCGGTGCCCATGCTGGTCCATCCAACGCACCAGGCCATCCTGCATGTCTTCGACAATGCGGAAACCATGCAGCATGGCGGCGGTACATACCTGCACTGCGCCACAGCCCAGGGCAATGAATTCGGCAGCATCGCGCCAGTTGCCGATGCCGCCAATGCCGCAGATCGGCAAGCCATGGGTTTGCGGGTCGCGGGCAATTTCCGCCACCATGTTCAGGGCAATTGGCTTCACCGCCGAGCCGCAGTAGCCACCGTGGGTGCTCTGCTCGCCGACGATGGGGTGGGCGACCATGCGGTCGAGGTCGACGCTGGTGATCGAGTTGATGGTGTTGATCAACGACACCGCATCGGCGCCGCCCCGGTGGGCCGCCCGGGCCGACTGGCGGATGTCGGTTATATTCGGCGTCAGCTTGACGATCACCGGCAGTGAACAGTGCTGCTTGCACCAGCGGGTGACCATCTCCACGTACTCCGGCACCTGGCCGACCGCCGCGCCCATGCCCCGTTCGGGCATGCCATGGGGGCAACCGAAGTTAAGCTCGATGCCGTCGGCACCGGTGGCTTCGACCAGCGGCAGGATGAACTTCCAGGACGCCTCGATGCACGGCACCATCAGCGACACGATCAAGGCGCGGTCGGGCCAGTCCTTCTTCACCTGGGTGATTTCCCGCAGGTTGATTTCCAGCGAGCGGTCGGTAATCAGCTCGATGTTGTTGATGCCCTGCACCTGGCGGTTGGGGCCGTAGTGCGCGGAGTAGCGCGACGACACGTTGACGGCCGCCGGGTCCTCGCCCAGGGTTTTCCAGACCACCCCACCCCAGCCGGCCTCGAACGCGCGGACCACGTTGTAGGCTTTGTCGGTGGGCGGTGCGGAGGCCAGCCAGAAGGGGTTGGGCGCCTTGATGCCGGCGAATTCGATGGACAAGTCGGCCATTTACGCTGCCTCCACGTTGAGCATGAGTTGGGCATGGATGGCTTCGGCGGCCAGCTTGCCGTGTTGCACGGCCTGGACGGTGAGGTCCTGGCCCAGGGTGGTGCAGTCGCCGCCGGCGTAGACACCCGGCAGGCTGGTGCGCAGCTGCGCATCGACGCGAATGCGTTCGCCGTCGCGTGCCAGTTGCTGGGCGGTGGGGTCGGCCAGCGCGGTGGCGTCGAAGGCCTGGCCGATGGCCTTGAAGATGGCGTCGGCAGCCAGCTCGAAGCGCTCGCCGGTGTCGCGCAGGTGGCCGTCGGCCAACGCGGTGCGCATGAAGCGCATGCCGCGTACCTGGCCTTGGTCGTCGAGCAGCACGGCGTCGGGGCGCGCCCAAGTGTGCAGGCGTACCTGGTTGGCCTTGGCGATGTCCTGCTCGTGGCCGGTGGCGCCCATGTCGGCGTGGCCGCGGCGGTACACCAGGTTGACGTCGCGCGCGCCCAGGCGGCTCATCTGCACGGCCATGTCGATGGCGGTGTTGCCGGCCCCGATCACCAGGCAACGGTCAGCCAGGGGCAGCTGTGCCAGGTCATCGGCCTGGCGCAGTTCGCGGATGTAGGCGGTGGCGGCGAGCAGGCCGGGGGCTTCTTCATCGGGCAGGCCAAGCTGGCGCACGGCGTTCAGGCCGAGGCCGAGGAACACGGCGTCGTATTCCTCGCGCAGGCTAGCCAGGCTGAGGTTGCTGCCCAGACGCTGGCCATGGCGAATTTCGATGCCGCCGATGCCCAGCAGGAACTGCACCTCGCGCTGGGCGTAGTCGTCCACCAACTTGTAGCGGGCAATGCCGTATTCGTTGAGGCCACCGGCCTTGTCGCAGGCTTCGAACACCACCACGTCGTGGCCGTGCAAGGCCAGGCGGTGGGCGCAGGACAACCCGGCAGGCCCGGCGCCGACCACGGCGATACGCTTGCCGGTGGCCGGCGAGCGCTGGAACGGGTGCTCGGTGAAGCCTGCGTTGTCCAGGGCGTAGCGCTGCAGCTGGCCGATCAGCACCGGCGCGCACTCCTGGGCATTGTTGCGCACGCAAGCCTGCTGGCAGAGGATTTCCGTGGGGCACACCCGGGCACAACTGCCGCCGAGAATGTTGGCCGCCAGGATGCGCTCGGCGGCGCCTTGCAGGTTCTCGTCACTGATGCGGTGGATGAACGACGGGATGTCGATTTCGCTGGGGCAGGCGTTCACACAGGGGGCGTCATAGCAGTACAGGCAGCGGGCGCTTTCCACGGCGGCCTGGCGGGCGGTGAGGGGTGGGGCCAGGTCGGTGAAGCGCTCGGCCAGGGTGTCGCTGCCGGCACGTGGGCGCGGCAAGTGGTTCAGGGCATCGATCACGGTGGTAGCCTCTCTTTTTTTATGGGGCTTGAACTGAGGGCGCAAAGCCGCCCCTACAAGAAACCGCGATCTCGTGTAGGAGCTGGCTTGCCTGCGATGGGCCGCAACGCGGCCCCAAGGCCTCAGCGCTGCACAGGCGTCGGGCGCTGTTGCTCGGCCCGGCGGCCCAGCACCTCGTACACCGAGGGGTAGGCCGGGCGTTCCACGTAACGACCGGCGCCAGGCTCGGCGCGCAAGTCGCCATCGGCCCAGAGCACCTTGCCCTGGCTGATGGTGTGGCTGGGGATGCCGCGCACGGTGCGGCCTTCGAAGATGTTGAAATCCACCCGTTGATGGTGGGTCTGGGCGGAAATGGTGCGCGTGCCGTGTGGGTCCCACAGCACCAGGTCGGCATCGGCGCCAACACGGATGGCGCCCTTGCGCGGGAACAGGTTGAAGATCTTCGCGGTGTTGGTGGAGGTCAGCGCGACGAACTCGTGCATCGACAGGCGCCCGCTGTTGACCCCGGCGTCCCACAGCACCGCCATGCGGTCCTCGATGCCGGCGGTGCCGTTGGGGATACGGCTGAAGTCGTTGCGGCCCATGGCCTTCTGCTCGGCGCAGAAGCAGCAGTGGTCGGTGGCCGTGGTGTGCAGGTTGCCCGACTGCAGGCCGCGCCACAGGGCTTCCTGGTGTTCACGCGGGCGGAACGGTGGGCTCATCACGTAGCCAGCGGCGGTGGCCCAGTCTGGGTGGCGGTAGACACTGTCGTCGAGCAGCAGGTGGCCAGGCAGCACTTCGCCGTATACCGGCTGGCCCTTGGCCCGGGCGTAGGTGATTTCATCCAGCGCTTCGCGGCTGGAAATGTGCACCAGGTACAGCGGCGTGCCGAGGGTTTCGGCAATGCGGATGGCGCGGCTGGCCGCTTCGCCTTCCACCTGCGAGGGGCGCGACAGCGGGTGCGCTTCCGGCCCGGTCAGGCCCTGGGCCAGCAGCTTTTGCTGCAGGTGGTACACCAGCTCGCCGTTCTCGGCATGCACGGTGGGCACCGCGCCCAGTTGCAGGCAGCGCTCGAAGCTCGCCACCAGGGTGTCGTCGGCAGCCATGATGGCGTTCTTGTAGGCCATGAAGTGCTTGAAGCTGTTGACCCCATGCTGGCTCACCAACTGGCCCATCTCCTCGGCCACCTGCTCGCTCCACCAGGTGATGGCGACGTGAAAGCCGTAGTCGCTGGCGCTTTTCTGTGCCCAGCCGCGCCAGGTGTGGAAGGCCTCCAGCAGCGATTGCTGGGGGTTGGGAATGACGAAGTCGATGATCGAGGTGGTGCCGCCCGCCAGCCCTGCGGCGGTGCCGCTGAAGAAGTCTTCGCTGGCCACGGTGCCCATGAAGGGCAATTGCATGTGGGTGTGCGGGTCGATGCCGCCGGGCATCAGGTAGCGGCCGCTGCCGTCGAGGATTTCGCAGTCGGTCGGGGGTTCGAGGTCTTTGCCAATGGCGCGGATCTGGCCATCGGCGCACAGGACATCGGCGGGGTAGCTCTCTTCATGGGTAACCACGGTGGCGCCACGGATCAACAGGGACATGCCGTCTTCCTCGCAGGCTGACCGGTCTGTGCCGGTTCTTGGAGTTGTTCTAATCGCAGGGCTCACAGGTGGCGTGCTCCTTAATCCTGTCAGACCTAACAAGAATCGAGGCTAGTTGCGGATGGGGTTTTCGGCAAGAAAATAAGCCAGATAAATTTTGTGGTCATTAACCCAATGAAAAACAAGAAATTAGTAGCGGTTAAGCGACTCGGCGTGGGTTTTTCATCATCTTGCCTACCTTGACAGGAACAGAATTTGAGCAAGATTTTCTACGCGACCTAAGCGTTTCCAATGCCCACCGTGTGTGTACTCCGGCCATCGCATTAGCCCGATGAGCGAACAACTAAAAGAAATCTGGAGAAGGCCCCATGCAACAGAGCAGATCGCAGGTGATCGAGCAGGATGGCCTGTTCGAGCTGGCCGCGGGCAGTGACGTGCTCGACAGCCCGCGCTACAACCACGACATCGCACCCACCCAGGTGCACCAGCGAACCTGGAACAAGTGGCACATCACGGCGTTGTGGGTGGGCATGTCCATCTGCGTGCCCACCTACACCCTTGGCGGCGTGCTCACGGCGTATTTCGGCCTGAGCGTGGGCGAGGCCTTGCTGGCGATCCTCCTGGCCAACCTGATCGTGCTGATTCCCCTGACCCTCAACGCCTTCCCTGGCACCAAGTACGGCATTCCGTTCCCGGTGCTGCTGCGCTCGTCGTTCGGTATTTTCGGCTCCAACGTGCCGTGCTTGATCCGTGCCGTGGTGGCGTGCGGCTGGTTCGGCATCCAGACGATGTTCGGCGGGCTGGCGATCCACCTGTTTCTCGGTTCGATCTTCGACGGCTGGAAGGCCCTGGGTGGCACCGGCGAGGTGATCGGTTTCATGGTGTTCTGGGCACTGAACCTGTGGGTGGTGCTGCGCGGCGCCGAGTCGATCAAGTGGTTGGAAACGCTGTCGGCACCGCTGCTGGTGGCGGTCGGCTTCGGCCTGCTGTTCTGGGCCTTGCCGCACATGTCGATGGCCGAACTGCTGGCACAGCCGCCCAAGCGCCCGGAAGGCGCCAGCGTGGTCGGCTATTTCTGCGCAGGGCTTACGGCCATGGTCGGTTTCTGGGCCACCTTGTCGCTGAACATTCCCGACTTCAGCCGTTACGCCAAAAGCCAGAAGGACCAGATACTCGGGCAGATCTTCGGCCTGCCGCTGACCATGTTCCTGTTCGCCGCCCTGGGCGTGGTGATGACTGCAGCCTCGGCCTCGCTGGTGGGGGAAACGGTGTCGGACCCGGTCAGCCTGATTGGCAAGATCCACAGCCCCGGCTGGGTAGCCCTGGCCATGGCGTTGATCGTGGTCGCCACGCTGTCGACCAACACCGCTGCCAATATCGTCTCGCCCACCAACGACTTCCAGAACATCGCCCCGCGCCTGATTGGCCGCAGCCGGGCGGTGTGGCTGACCGGGTTCATTGGCCTGGCGCTGATGGGCCACGAACTGCTCAAGAAGCTTGGCTGGATCGTTTCCGACCTGAGCCTTGAGAGCGTGTATTCCAACTGGCTGCTGGGGTACTCCAGCCTGCTCGGGCCGATTGCCGGGATCATGGTGGTGGACTATTTCCTGATTCGCCGGCAACAGCTGGACCTGGCCGGGCTGTACCGCGACGACGTGTACCCGGCCTGGAACTGGGCGGGCTTTGCCGCCTTCGGCGTGCCGGTGGCGCTGACCGTGCTGGCCATCGGCAACAGCAGTTTCAGTTGGTTCTACGACTACGGCTGGTTCACCGGGTCGCTGTTGGGCGGGGCGCTGTACTACGCGCTGGGCGCCGTGGCGGTGCGTGGGCCGGTACACACAACGAGAAATGCCTGAGGAGAAACACCATGAGCCAAGCCAAGCATGTGCTGCAATCGAGTGACCGCCACGTCGACAGTGAACGCCTGTGGCAGTCGCTGATGGACCTGGCGCGCCTGGGCGCCACGGCCAAGGGCGGCGTTTGTCGCCTGGCCCTGACCGACCTCGACCGCCAGGCCCGCGACCTGTTCGTGCAGTGGAGCGAGGCGGCAGGCTGCAGCGTCAGCGTCGATGCGGTGGGCAACATCTTCGCCCGCCGCCCGGGGCGCAACCCCAAGCTGCCGCCGGTGATAACCGGCAGCCATATCGATACCCAGCCCACCGGTGGCAAGTTCGATGGCTGCTTTGGCGTGATGGCCGGGCTGGAGGTGCTGCGCACCCTCAACGACCTGGGCATTGAAACCGAGGCGCCGCTTGAGGTGGTGGTGTGGACCAACGAGGAAGGCTCGCGCTTCGCCCCGTGCATGATGGGGTCGGGGGTGTTTGCCGGCAAGTTCACCCTGCAAGAGACGTTGGCCAAGCGCGATGCCCAGGGCACCACGGTGGGCGAGGCGTTGAATGCCATTGGCTACGCGGGCTCGCGGGCGGTGCTCGGTCACCCGGTAGGTGCCTATTTCGAGGCCCATATCGAGCAAGGGCCGATTCTTGAAGACCAGGCCAAGACCATTGGCGTGGTGCTTGGCGCGCTGGGCCAGAAGTGGTTCGACCTGACCCTGCGCGGGGTTGAAGCCCACGCCGGCCCAACCCCGATGCACCTGCGCAAGGACGCCTTGGTGGGTGCTGCCGCGGTGGTGGAGGCGGTCAACCGCGCGGCCTTGGGCCATCAGCCCCATGCTTGCGGCACGGTCGGTTGCCTGCAGGCTTACCCCGGCTCACGTAACGTGATTCCGGGTGAAGTGCGCATGACCCTGGATTTTCGTCACCTTGAAGGTGAGCGGTTGGATGCGATGATTGCCCAGGTGCGTGAGGTAATCGAAGCGACCTGCGCCAAGCATGGGCTCAGCCATGAGCTGGTGCCGACGGCGGATTTCCCTGCGTTGTACTTCGACCGTGGCTGCGTCGATGCGGTGCGCGAGTCGGCGCGGGCGTTGGGTTTGCCGCATATGGACATCGTCAGTGGGGCAGGGCATGACGCGATCTTCCTGGCCGAGCTTGGGCCGGCGGGGATGATCTTCGTGCCGTGCGAGAATGGCATCAGCCATAACGAAATCGAGAACGCCACGCCCGAGGACCTGGCGGCGGGCTGTGCGGTGTTGCTGCGGGCCATGCTGGCGGCCTCGGAGGCGATCGCCAGCGGGCGGTTGGCGGCGTAGCAGGCACTGCTGGCGCAGCGCATCGCGAGCTGCGCTCGCTCCTACCGGGACGGATTTGCCCATGTAGGAGCGAGCGAAGCTCGCGATGCGCCGCCAAGCGGCGCCTCACGCGCTCAGCCCGAAACACACTCCAAAACCCCATCACGCCCAACATGATACCGCTGCAGGTCCTGCGCCAAGGTCAGGTGCCCGCTGTAATGGGCTTGAGCTTCCTCGCGCACGTCATCAATGCTCGGGCTGCGCCGTGAATCGCCCTGGTAACGCGCACTGAAATGCGTCAGCACCAGGTTGCGCACCCCTGCCGTTTGCGCAAACTGCGCCACTGCCGCCGCCGTGCTGTGGCCAAACGCATTGCCGCTGCGCTCGACGATCGGCTGGGTGAAGGTCGCTTCATGCACCAGCACATCCGCGCCCTGAGCAACCTCAGCCAGCAGCGCTGGGTTGTCGTTGTCGCCGCAGACGATCACCCGCCGCGGCGGGCGCGAAGCCTTCAGGTAAACCCGGGCGTCGAGGGCCCGGCCGGCATGCTCGACCGAGATGCCCTTGGCCAGCTCACCCCACAGTGGCCCGCGCGGAATACCTTCTGCCTCCAGCCGGGCAATGTCCAGGCGCGGCTCGGGGTTGAGTTCGCTGAACACGAAGCCAACGCTCGGCACCCGATGCGACAGCTGCACGGTGCTGACCTGAACCTGCTCGCTGTGCCAGTGCTGCAGGCCTTCGACGCTGAGCAGGCGCAGTTCGAACGGCAGGTAGCTGGCGCTGGCCTCCAGGCTCAGGCGTACCCAGTCGTGCAGGGCGGCGGGCAGGATCAGGTCGAGTGGCTCGGTGCGCCCGCTCATGCCGGCGCTGGCCAGCAGGCCGGGCAGGCCGAAGCAATGGTCGCCATGCACGTGGGTGATGAAGATGCCGCGCAGGTCGCGCACCGACAGCGAGGTGCGCAGCAATTGGTGCTGGGTGCCTTCGCCGCAATCCACCAGGTACCAGTGGCGGCCACTGGCTTCGATCACCGCCGTGGCGCTGACGTTACGGGCTTTGGTGGGCACCCCGGAAGAGGTGCCCAGAAACTGCAGGTCCACTGTTTCGCTCCATGCGTGAGGGAGCGACACCTTAGCCGGATTGCAGCAGGGCGTCGACGGTCACGGCTGGGCGTTGTCGCCCTGGCGCCAGATCAGTTTCTGCGTGTCGTAACCCTGCTTGCGGGCAATGGCCAGCAGTTGTTCGCGGGTTTGGTCGGTGATCGCCGGGGTGCGCGACAGCAGCCACAGGTATTCGCGGTTGGGGTGCCCGACCAGCGCCACGCGGTAGTCCTTGTCGTGGTACAGCACCCAGTAGTCGCCCTTGGTCAGGCCTGGGGCCAGGCGGCTGAACCAGTTGTCGAAGCGTACCCAGAGCTTGTCGGTCTTGCCGGCCACCTGGGGTTCGGCGATGCCGCGGGCTTCGTTCCATTCGCCGTCCTTTTCCCGGCAGCGGTTGGTCACATCGATGCGGCCGTCTTCGCGCAGGCCGTAGTGGGCTTCGGATTGTACGCAATTACGCTGGAAGAACATCGGCAGGCGCGCCAGTTCGTACCAGGTGCCCTGGTAGCGTTGCAGGTCGACTTGCTCGGTGCTGGGCGGCGCGCGGTGCTCGTCGCTGGAACCGGCGCAGCCCAGCAGGGCCAGGGTCATGCAGGAAAGCGTCAGGGCCTTGCGCATCGCCATGGGGAGTCTCCTGTGGGCAGATGTGGGGCTTACACGGGATTTGATGCTTGGGGGAGGGGAAAGTTGTATTGGGATCGAGCGCCGCTTGCGCGGCGCATCGCGAGCTGCGCCCCTACGAAGGCGGCAAATCGAACGACCCGGTCTGCACATCACCGGTTCGCACGAATCGGGCAATGATCACGCCCTTGGGCGTAACCTGCGAATGCTGCAACGTGAACGCGCCAGGCGCAGCGTCATCGGCGAACAAGCGTTTGCCACGCCCCAGCAGCACCGGGTTCATCAGCAGCTGCAACTCATCCACCAGCCCCGCCGCCAGCAACTGTTGAACCAGGTTGGCGCTGCCCTGGGTCAGCAGGTCGGCACCTTGCTGTTGCTTGAGCGCCCGCACCGCCGCCACGACATCCGCCCCCAGGCCATGGCTGTTGCGCCACCCGAGGCTGGCAGGGTGGTGGGTTGCCACATGCTTGGGCACACTGTTGAACAGGTTGGCGATGGAAAACTCCTCGGTGTCGTCCTTAACCCTTGGCCAGTAGCCGGCGAAGATGTCGTACGTACGCCGGCCCAGCAGCAGTTCGAAGGGCTGGCTGAACAGTGCCTGCATGGCCTGGCCAAACACCTCTTCGGCGTAAGGCACCATCCAGCCACCAAAGGTAAAGCCGCCGCTGGTGTCTTCCTGGGGCCCGCCGGGGGCCTGCATGACTCCGTCGAGGCTGGTGAAGGCGGCTACGATAAGTTTGCGCATGGGGCTTCTCCTGTTACAGGGCAGTGTCGAGGACTCATCACTGGTCGAATGGCGCGTGGCATTTTCGACAGGGCGTGCAGTCCCGTTTTTGGCACAAGCGCGGTCACGCTGCTGGGTTACCATCCGCGCAGTGAACCTCAACCCCTGCAGGAGTGCCGCCCGTGACCGAGTACAGCGCGTTCAAGGTCGAACTGACCGATAGCATCGCCCATGTGCAGATCAACCGCCCGGAAAAGATCAACGCCATGAACGCGGCCTTCTGGGACGAGATCGTCGATATCTTCCAATGGATCGACGACACCGATGCGGTGCGTGCGGTAGTGATCAGCGGCGCCGGCAAGCACTTCTCCTCCGGAATCGACCTGATGATGCTGGCAGGGCTGGCCGGGCAGATGGGCAAGGACGTGGGGCGCAATGCGCGCCTGCTGCGCCGTACCATCCTGCGCCTGCAGGCCTCCTTCAATGCCGTGGACAACTGCCGCAAGCCGGTACTGGCGGCGATCCAGGGGTATTGCATCGGCGGCGCCATCGACCTGGTTTCGGCCTGCGACATGCGCTACAGCAGCCGCGACGCGCAGTTTTCGATCAAGGAAATCGACATGGGCATGGCCGCCGATGTCGGCACCCTGCAACGTTTGCCACGTATCATCGGGGACGGCATGATGCGAGAGCTGGCCTTCACCGGGCGCAACGTGGACGCCGACGAGGCCCTGCGTATCGGCCTGGTGAACCGCGTCTATGATGATCAGGCCGCGCTGCTCGACGGGGTTTTTGCCATTGCCCGCGAGATTGCCGCAAAATCGCCGATCGCCGTGGCCGGCACCAAGGAAATGCTCAGCTACATGCGTGACCATCGCATCGACGATGGCCTGGAATACATCGCCACCTGGAACGCCGCGATGCTGCAGTCAGAAGACCTGCGCGTGGCCGTGGCGGCGCACATGAGCAAACAGAAACCGACGTTCGCCGACTGACCTGGCCGGGGGACGCGCAGTAAAGGAACCCCCGACATGTCAGCTCGCTGGACTACCGCAGTACTCGACCCACAGATCACCGGGGGGCTGGCCGTGGCCCGCGGCCCGGAAGGGTTCCTGGTGGACGCCAACGGTGCGCTGTTCCCCCGGGACTGGCTCAAGCGCCAGGGCCTGGACGTGCTGTGCGAGCATGGCATCGGCCACTTCGACGGCGAGCCGGTGTTCCTGCTGGAGCTGCGCAGCAGCGCCGAGGTGCCCGGCTGCAGCTGGCGCGGCCTGCGCGCCTTCATGCTTGAAGGCGATTTCGATACCTACAAAGTACTGGGCTACGCCGCCCAGGTCGGCACCTGGGCCCGCGAGCACCGTTTCTGCGGCAGCTGCGGCCAGGCGATGACGCAAATCCGCTGGGAGCGGGCGATGTACTGCCAGCCCTGCGAGCTGCGCAGCTACCCGCGCATTTCCCCAAGCATGATCGTGCTGGTGACCCGTGGCGACGAGATTCTGCTGGCCCGTTCGCCACGCTTCGTCACGGGCGTGTACAGCACCCTGGCCGGGTTCGCCGAGCCGGGCGAGTCGGCGGAGGACTGCCTGGTGCGCGAAGTGCGCGAGGAAGTGGCGGTAGAGGTGCGCAACATCCAGTACGTCGGCAGCCAGTGCTGGCCGTTCCCACACTCGATGATGCTGGGCTTCCACGCCGAGTATGCCGGCGGCGAGATCGTCATGCAGCCGGACGAGATCGAGGACGCCAAGTGGTTCAGCGTCCACGACCTGCCGCCGCTGCCGGCCGGGCGCTCCATTGCCCGGCATTTGATCGACCTGTACGTCGCCAGGCGCTTAGGCCTGCCCGAACCAGTGCTGCCACGCTAAGCGCACGGTCAGTGCCAGCACCACGGTGATGAACACCGGGCGAATGAACTTGCTGCCGCCGCTGATCGCCGTGCGTGCGCCGAAGAAGGCGCCGACCATCACCGACAGGCCCATGCACAGGCCGACGATGTAGTCCACCTGCCCGGAGATGATGAACACCGTCAGCGCCGCGATGTTGCTGACGAAGTTCATGCTGCGTGCCACGCCGCTGGCGCGGACCAGGTCGATGGGGTAGAGCAGCAGCGTGCTGACGGTCCAGAACGCGCCGGTGCCGGGGCCGGCCACGCCGTCATAGAAGCCCAGGGTGAAGCCTTGGGGGAACTGCCATTTCTTCTTGATCGGCGCATCGGCATCCAGTGGCGCCTTGGGCGTGCCGCCGAACAGCAGGTAGATGCCACAGGCGAAGACGATCACTGGCAGCATCTTGTTCAGCCACTCGGCAGGCATGTAGTGCGCGATGACCGCACCGATGGCGGCGCCGAGCAGGGTGGCGAACAGGGCCGGGCGCCATTGCGCGGGGTGGAACAGCTTGCGCCTGTAGTAGGTGAAGCCGGCGGTGGCCGAGCCGAAGGTGGAGCTGAGCTTGTTGGTGCCCAGTACCAGGTGTGGCGGCATGCCGGCGGTGAGCAGCGCCGGGGTGGTGAGCAAGCCGCCGCCACCGGCGATGGCGTCGATGAAACCGGCGACGAAGGCGACCAGGGCCAGGATCAGCAGGGTGAGCGGTTCTACGGTGAGTTCGAAGGGCATGGTGTTTGGTGGGCAGGGGGCTGGGAGGGCGCGGCAACGGGCGGCGCTGGAAGGTGGACATGGTAATCCTGGGGTTGCTGGGTTGCCAGTGCTGGCCTCTTCGCGGGGCAAGCCCGCTCCTACAAAGGGGGTTGTTGTAGGGGCGGGCTTGGACGCGCTGGGTTACAGGAACCAGCGGTATTCCCGGGCGCTCACCTCTTGCAGGAACGCCAGGTGGTCCTGGCGCTTGTTCTCGCAATACACCATCACGAATTCCTCCCCCAGCCCCGCGTTGACCGCTGGGTGCTCGCGCATTGCGGCCACCGCGCCGAGCATGTCCTTGGGAAAGTCGATGCCACTGCTGCGGTCGTCATTCAACGGTGCGATTGGCGCCTGCCCGGCGTCCAGGCCATGCTCCATGCCACACAGGATCGCCGCCAGCACCAGGTACGGGTTGGCATCGGCGCCCGCCAGGCGGTGCTCGATACGCAGGTTGCGTTCATCCGACTCGGGAATGCGAATGCACGCATCACGGTCCTCGAAACCCCAGCTGGCGCGGCTGGCGGCATTGACCATGGCGCCATAGCGCCGAAACGCATTGTGGTTGGCGGCGAAAATCGGCATGCAGTGCGGTAGCAAGGCCAGGCAGCCGGCCACGGCGTGGCGCAGCGGCTGTTGCTGGTCGGCCGCCAGCAGGTTGTTGCCGGCTGCGTCGTACAGGCTTACGTGCACATGCATGCCACTGCCTGGGGCCTGCAGGTAGGGCTTGCTCATGAACGAAGCGCGCAGCCCGTGCTTGAGCGCAACGCCACGGGTGCTGCGGCAGAACAGGGCAGCCCAGTCGGCAGCTTGCAGGCCGTCGTCGCAGTGGCCGAAGTTGATCTCGAACTGGCCGGGGCCCAGTTCGGCGGTGATCACATTGGCATCGATGCCTTGGGTGTTGGCGGTGTCGACCATGTCGCGCAGCACGTCACTGAAGCGCGACAGCCGTTCGATATGCATGTTGGGCTGGTCGTCCGGGTCGTCGCTGAACGGGTCGCGGGGGAATTGCGGCAGGCCTTGCTTGAGTGACCGGTCGAACAGGTAGAACTCCAGTTCGAACGCCACCACCGGGCGAATGCCACGGCGTTCCAGGCGCTGCAGCACCCGGGCGAGCACTTCGCGGGGTTCGAACTCGATGGGCGCGGCGGTGCCGTCGGAGCTGATCAGCATCTGCCCCAGCGGCTCGCGCTCCCAGGTCACCGGCTTGAGCGTGCCGGGCACCAGGCGGCGGATGGCATCGGGGTCGCCGTCGTTGAAGCAGTAGTCGCCAATCGGGAACAGCCCGCCCTGCACGCCCAGCAGCACGCAGTTCTGCGGCAATTTCAGCGGGCTGCCGGCGGCGACTTTTTCCAGCATGTCGATGGGGTAGCGTTTGCCGTAGAAGTGCCCGGGGATATCCAGGCTGAGCAGGTCGACATGGCCGACCTCGGGGTAACGGGCGCGGAAGGCGCGCACTTCACTGAGCAGATCGGGAAAGGCTGATGGAGGGGTCATGCAATGCTCCTGTGGAACAAACCGTAACTGTCTGATGCAACGATGACTGTGTAGGAGCGGGCTTGCCCCGCGAAGCAGGCGGCGCGGTGCATGGCACCGGCTTCGCCGGTGTTCGCGGGGCAAGCCCGCTCCTACAGGGGGCGCGTGCGGGCATTTATCATCGGAATACCCAGAGGACGCGGGTCGCCTGGTTGGTCAGGTTGGCGTAACGGAAACGGCGGTTGGGCGGCAGCTGGAAGCTGTCGTTGGCGGCTAGGGTCACGGCCTGCTCGTCACTGGCCAGCCACAGCGTCAGTTGCCCTTCAAGCACGAAACCGCCTTGCTCGGAGCTGTCGTTCAGGTGCCCCTGGCCACTGCTGGCGCCGGGGGCCAGGTGGCTTTCGAGCATGGCGAAGTGGCCGTTGAGGGTGGGCGACACCAGCACGTCGCTGATGCCTTCGGCGTAGTAGATCGTGCGCCGCTCGCCGGGGCGGGTCACCCAGTTCAGCGCAGGGGGCTGGCTGGCCTGATAGAAGTAGGTGGTCGGTACCTGCAAGGCTTCGCTGATCGCCGTGAGGTCGGCCACGGTCGGTTGCGACAGGCCGCGCTCGACCTGGGAAACAAAGCCCAGCGAGCGCTTGACCTTGCCCGCCAGCTCATCGAGGGTCAGCCCGCGGTGCTTGCGCAAGTCGCGAATCAGCAGGGCCAGGCCCTGGGCATCTTCAGACATGGTCGCGCATCCTGTACCAGGCCTTGGCCGCCGCCTCTAGCGGTGCGGCCAATAGGTCGCCGCCGGGGAAGCGGCCATTGTCGATGCCCTGGTACAACGCCAGCAGGTCATCGTCGCCCAAAATCGCATCGCTGACTGCGCGTGCGGCGGCCAGGGTTGGCAGCACGCCGTGGCCGGAGAACCCTTGCAACCAGTAGCGCTGGCCCTGGCGACCGACATCGGGGGTGCGCCGCAGGCTGCAATCGATATGCCCGCCCCAGGCGTAGTCGATGGCAACGCCCGCCAGTTGCGGGAACACCCGCTCAAGGTAAGGCCGGGTGGCGCTGGCGACGTCCTTGGGTATGCCGCCCAGGTAGGTGCAGCCGCCGCCGAACAGCAGGCGGTGGTCGGGCGTGAGGCGGAAGTAATCGGGCACGAACTGGTTGTCGATCACGCAACTGTTGCGCGGCAGCAGCGAACGGGCAAGGTCGGCGTCCAGTGGCGCGGTGGCCACCTGGTAGGAACCAACCGGCAGCAGGCGGCGCGACAGGCTGCGGTCGAGGCGGTCGATATAGGCGTTGCAGGCCAGCACCAGCACGGCGCAGCGCACCTCGCCGTGGGCGGTACGGGCGACATGGCCGTTGCTGGTGGCCTGGTAGCCCAGCACCTGGCTTTGTTCGAAAATGCGCCCGCCATGGGCCTCGATGGTTGCCGCCAGGCCCTGGGCCAGCTTCAGCGGGTTCAGGTGGGCACCCTTGGCATCGTACAGCGCGGCCTGGTAGCGCGGGCTGTCGACCCATTGCGGCAGTTCGTCCCGGCCGATCAGGCGCAGGGCGTCGTAGCCCCATTTGTGCTCGGCGTCGTGCAGGGCTTCTTCGAGCAGCTTGACCCGTCGTGGAAGCACTGCGGTCCACAGGCTGCCGAGGCGGTAGTCGATATCGAAGCCGTGGCGCTGTGGCAGTTCGCGCAGCTCATCGGCGGCCCAGCACATGCTGTTCCACAGGCGGCGGGTGCGCTCGATGCCCAGGGCTTTTTCCAGCGGGGGCATGTCGCACGACCAGCCGAGCAGAGCCTGGCCGCCGTTGCGCCCAGAGGCGGCCCAGGCGACGCGGCTGGCTTCCAGCAGGGTGACGCGCTTGCCGGCCAGGGCCAGGCGCAGGGCCGTGTGCAGGCCGCTGAAACCGCCGCCGACGATCAGCACATCGGTGTCGTGCGGGCCTTGCAGGGTAGGGCGCAGGGGGATGCTGGCGGGGTAGGTCTGGGCGTAGTAGCTGGCGACGTGCTGGGCGGACTGCTTGAACATGCCTTGGCCTCATGAAATTTATTGTGGTTATTTTCATGAAAATTTAGCAGAAGATTTTCATGGCGCCAGGCCGTTGGTCTTTTCTCTTTGAGGTTGTGGGCCTGCTGCTATCGTTGTGGGCGACCCTGTAGGAGCGGGCTTGCCCCGCGAACACCGGCGAAGCCGGTGCCATGCACCGCATCGTCTGCTTCGCGGGGCAAGCCCGCTCCTACAGGCATTTGAGCAAGACAGATGGTGAACCCTCAACTTGAGGCTTTACGCCTGGGTTTGCGCGCAGTGGTCTTGCCATCAGCTGCCTTACTCTTCCCGGCACTGCGGCGCTTCTTCTTCCACGGCGCGGTCTTGCCCACTGCAGGCCCAGTGATGGTCATGCGCAGGCCGCTGCAGCGCTCCACCAGCTTGCCCATCCACGCCGACTGGCGGGCGACGAATTCTTCCAAGCTCATCTCGCCACTTTGCACCATGTCCAGCGCCTGCTCCCAGATCGCCGTGGTGCCGGGGTCGGCGATGGCCCGGGGCACTGCGTCGATCAGGCTGAAGGCGGCCGGTGTGGCGGCCAGGGCCTTGCCGTTTTTCACCAGGTAACCGCGGTCGAGCAGGCCCTGGATGATGCTGGCGCGTGTGGCTTCGGTGCCGATGCCGGTGGTTTCCTTGAGCTTCTGCTTCAGCCGCGGGTCGTCCACCAGCTTGGCGACATTCTTCATCGCCTTGATCAAGTCGCCTTCGGTGAAGGGCTTGGGTGGCTGGGTCCACAGGTCCTTGAGCTGCAGGCCCTGCAACTGGCACTCCTGGCCTTCGCGCAGGGCCGGCAGCACCTGGGCGGGCGGGGCTTCGCGGCCTTTTGCCGGGGTCAGCGCCTCGGGCAGGGCGCGGCGCCAGCCGGGTTCGATGATCTGCTTGCCAACCGCGCGCAGGGCTTGGCCTGCGCAATCGAAATCGGCCTGGGTGCGGTCGTACTCGTGGTTGGGCAGGAACTGCGCCAGGTAGCGGGCACGTATCAGCGTGTACACCGCCTTGTGCTTGGCCGGCAGCCGCGCCGGGTCGCTGGCGGCGGCCGTGGGGATGATGCCGTGGTGGGCGCTGACCTTGGCGTCGTTCCAGGCGCGAGAGCGCCGTTGCGGTTCCAGGTGCGGCTGCAGCGCTGCGAGGCTGGCGTCGGCACGCTGCAGGGCGGCGAGAATGGCCGGGGCTTCGCCGTGCTGGCTGAGGGGCAGGTAGCCACAGTCGCTGCGCGGGTAGGTGATCAGCTTGTGGGTTTCGTACAGCGCCTGGGCGATGTCGAGGGTTTCCTGGGCGCCCAGGCCGAACTTCTTCGAGCACAGCTCCTGCAGGGTGCCAAGGTCGAAGGGCAGGGGCGCGGCTTCGCGCACGCGCTCGGTGGCAACCTTCACCACCCGTGCGCTGCCGGCGGCCTGCATGGCGGCGGCAGCCTGCTGCGCCAGCGCCTGGTTCAGGCAGCGGCCCTGGTCGTCGCAGGCGTCTTCCGGCGCCCGCCACTGGGCGTTGAACACCTGGCCTGCGGCCTGGAGTTGCACGTCGATGGCCCAGAACGGCACCGGCACGAAATCGGCAATGCTGCGGTCGCGGTCGACCACCAGGCGCAGGGTGGGGGTTTGCACCCGGCCCACCGGCAGCACGCCCTGGTAGCCGGACTGGCGGCCGAGCAGGGTGAACAGCCGGCTCATGTTCATGCCGATCAGCCAGTCGGCGCGCGAGCGCCCCAGCGCCGAGTGGTAGAGGTTGAAGGTTTCCTGGCCTGGCAGCAGCCGCGCCAAGGCCTTGCGGATGGACGCATCGTCCAGGGCCGACAGCCACAGGCGCTGGATGGGGCCGCGGTAGCGGCAGTGCTCCACCAGTTCACGGGCGATCATTTCGCCTTCACGGTCGGCGTCGGTGGCAATCACCAGTTCGCGGGCTTCGCCAAGCAGGCGCTTGACGGCCTTGAACTGGCTGGCGGTCTTGGGCTTGACCTGCATTTTCCACTTTTCCGGGATGATCGGCAGGTCGGCCAGGTTCCAGCGCTTGTAGCGTTCGTCGTAGCTGTCGGGCGGGGCGGTTTCCAGCAGGTGGCCGATGCACCAGGTCACGCAGACGTCAGTGCCTTGCCAGCAGCCGTCGGCCTTGCGGTTGGCACCGAGCACCTTGGCGATGTCTTTGGCCTGGGAGGGTTTTTCGCAGAGGAACAGGCGCATGGCCGGGAACGCTTCATCGGGAATGATGGGTACTAGGATGCGCAAGCGGGGGCGCACAGGCAAGCTTTATCTGGATGGATGTACAGGTTTTTGTCAGGGGGAGTGTCATTTCCTGTGCCGGCCCTTTCGCGGGGCAAGCCCGCTCCTACAAAGCCCCCGCATGCCCCAGGGCCATACGGGCCCTGTAGGAGCGGGCTTGCCCCGCGAAAGGGCCGGTGCAGGCTTCAGGCGCGCGAGTCGCGCACCATGTCCACGTGGGGAATGCCGGCTTCGAGGAATTCCTCGCTGACTACGCGAAAGCCCAGGCGCTCGTAGAACGGCGTGGCGTGCGTCTGGGCGCTGAGCATCTGCTGCTTCAGGTCGCGGTCCTGCGCTTCGGCGATCACCGCATGCATCAGTGCATCGCCAACCTTGAGGCCGCGCCAGTCCTTGAGCACCGACACCCGGCCGATGGTGCCGTCGGGCAGCAGGCGGGCAGTGCCGATCGCGTAGTCGCCCTCAAGGGCCAGGAAGTGGGCGGCCGTTGGATCGTCCGAATCCCATTCCAGCTCCGGCGGCACATGCTGCTCGGCGATGAACACGGCTTCACGGATGCGGCGGATGTCCGCGTTATCCTTGTGCCAGTCGGCGAGGCGCACACGAATCTTATTCATTGGCGAATCCCAGGCTTCCTTGTTTGATCAACTGCTGTACCAGCATAAGGCCATCTTCATCTTGCAACCACTGCTCAAGGTTGTCGATGTGTAACGCATCCGCCGAGCACACCAGTTTCAGCAGCTCGCGCAGCTTGGCCGGCAGCGGGCAGCTGCGGCCGCTGGCGAACAGCATCAGGTCGTCGTTGAGCTCGGACCAAGCCATGCGCGCGCTCGGGTTGCGAATCAGGATGGCGCCGTCTTCCAGGGCTTCAACCAGCTCTTCTTCGCTCAGTTCTTCGCCAACCACCTGCTCCGGGTAGCGCGGCTCGGTCATGAACTGGCCGAACCAGGTCAGCAGCAGGTCCTTGTCGTTGGTGTGCTTGTCGATCAGCGCCTTGAGGCGGTCGAGGGCATCGTGCTGGATCTGGTGCGGGTCGCTGGCAGGCTGCGCGTCGGCGTCGCTGTAGCGCTCCTCTTCGGGCAGGAACTGGCCGAGGAAGTCGGTGAAGTGGGTCAGCACTTCAGCCGCGCTTGGCGCACGGAAACCGACCGAGTAGGTCAGGCAGTTGTCCACGGCCACGCCGTAGTGGGCCAGGCGCGGCGGCAGGTAGAGCATGTCGCCCGGCTCCAGCGTCCACTCGGCGCTTTGCTCGAATTCGGCAAGGATGCGCAGGTCAGCGTGCTCCAGCAGTGGGCTGTCGCTGTTGCACATCTGGCCGACCTTCCAGTTGCGCTCGCCGTGGCCTTGCAGCAGGAACACGTCGTAGTTGTCGAAGTGCGGGCCGACGCTGCCGCCTGGGGTGGCGAAGCTGATCATCACGTCGTCGATGCGCCAGCTTGGCAGGAAGCGGAAGTGCTCCAGCAGCTCGGCCACTTCCGGAACGAACTGGTCTACGGCCTGCACCAGCAGGGTCCAGTCCTTCTCGGGCAACTCGGCGAAGGTGTCTTCGTTGAACGGGCCGCGGCGCAGCTCCCACGGGTGGGCGCCGTGCTCAAGGACGATGCGCGACTCGACTTCTTCTTCCAGGGCCAGGCCGGCCAGCTCGTCGGGGTCGATAGGGCTTTCGAAGTCTGGGAATGCCTGGCGCACCAGCAGCGGCTTCTTCTGCCAGTAGTCGCGCATGAATTCGCGGGCCGAGATGCCGCCGAGCAGCTGCAGTGGAGTATCAGGATTCATGTTCAACCTATTGAAAAAACGTAATTTTCGTCCGGGAATAAAAACGCCCGGCTAGGCCGGGCGTTGAACGCGACGGTCAGCTTAGATGCGTTTGGCCTGGGCTGCCGCGTTACCGATGTAGGTAGCGGGGGTCAGCAGCTTCAGTTCGGCCTTGGCGTCGGCAGGCATGTCGAGGCCGTCGATGAAGGTCAGCAGCGCTTCTGGCGTGATGCCCTTGCCACGGGTCAGCTCCTTGAGCTTCTCGTAGGGGTTCTCGATGTTGAAGCGGCGCATCACGGTCTGGATTGGCTCGGCCAGCACTTCCCAGCAGGCGTCCAGGTCGGCGGCGATGCGCGCCTGGTTGACTTCCAGTTTGCCGATGCCCTTGAGGCTGGCTTCATAGGCGATGACGCTGTGGGCGAAGCCCACGCCCAGGTTGCGCAGCACGGTGGAGTCGGTCAGGTCACGCTGCCAGCGCGAGATCGGCAGCTTGCTGGCCAGGTGCTGGAACAGGGCGTTGGCAATGCCCAGGTTGCCTTCGGAGTTCTCGAAGTCGATCGGGTTGACCTTGTGCGGCATGGTCGAGGAGCCGATTTCACCGGCCACGGTCTTCTGCTTGAAGTAGCCCAGCGAGATGTAGCCCCAGACGTCGCGGTCGAAGTCGATGAGGATGGTGTTGAAGCGGGCAATGGCGTCGAACAGCTCGGCGATGTAGTCGTGCGGCTCGATCTGGGTGGTGTACGGGTTGAACTGCAGGCCCAGCTCGTCTTCGATGAAGGCGCGGGCGTTCGCTTCCCAGTCGATTTGCGAGTAGGCCGACAGGTGGGCGTTGTAGTTGCCCACGGCGCCGTTGATCTTGCCCAGCAGCGGCACGGCGGCCACTTGGGCGATCTGGCGCTCCAGGCGGTACACCACGTTGGCCAGTTCCTTGCCCAGGGTGGTCGGCGAAGCTGGCTGGCCGTGGGTGCGCGACAGCATTGGCACGTCGGCGTGGGCGTGGGCCAGGGCGCGGATGGCGTCGGCGATCTGGCGCATCAGCGGCAGCAGCACGTCGTCACGGCCAGCGCGCAGCATCAGGGCGTGGGACAGGTTGTTGATGTCTTCGCTGGTGCAGGCGAAGTGGATGAACTCGCTGACCTTGGCCAGCTCAGGCAGTTGGGCGGCCTGCTCCTTGAGGAGGTATTCGATCGCTTTGACGTCGTGGTTGGTGGTGCGCTCGATTTCCTTCACGCGCTCGGCGTGCTCAAGCTTGAAGTCGGTGGCCAGGCTGTCCAGCAGGGCATTGGCTTCGGCGGAGAACGCCGGCACTTCGCCGATCTGCGGGTGGGCGGCCAGGCGCTGCAGCCAGCGCACTTCGACCAGGGCGCGGAAACGGATCAGGCCGAATTCGCTGAAAATGGGGCGCAAGGCCTGGGTTTTGCCGGCATAACGGCCGTCTACAGGGGAAACCGCAGTGAGCGAAGAGAGCTGCATGGGGTGTTCTCGGACAGTCAGGCTTTTGGAAGGGCGCATATCATACATGAAATTTGCGCCCGGGTCGGGTGGCTGACCAAAGGTCGGGCCTATAAACCATGTCGCGGTGCGACCGTAGGAGCGACTGCCAAGTCGCGATGGGGTGCGAAGCAGCCCCTGCAATCTGTGCCGCGGGCGAAATTGCAGGGCCGCTGCGCGCCCCTTTTCGCGACTTGGCAGTCGCTCCTACAGAGGGTTTCTGTCGCCTCTCAGGAAGGCGTACGCATCATGTCGTACAGTTCGTTGAGCAGCTTGCGCCGGCTGAACACCAGCTGCCAGCGGTGCCCGCCCAGCTGGCGCCACAGGCGCGCGGCGCGGATGCCAGCCAGCAGCAGGGCGCGAATCTTCGAGGCGTTGCTGGCCTGCTGCAGGAAACGCATGTCGCCGTGCACCTGGATACGCTGGCGCAGGGTGCTCAGGGTGTCTTGGTACAAGGCTCCGCTGGAAGCGATGACGTTTTCGTGAACCAGGCCGAAATGCTCGGCCTGGGACTGAATTTGCGGCAGGCGGTTGCCAATGGTGTCGAGCAGGTCGCCACGCTTGTTCAGCTGGCGCTCCAGGCCCAGCATCGACAAGGCGTAGCGCAGCGGCTCGCGCTGCAGGCTGCTGGGGTCACGCTCCAGGGCACCGACCAGTGCGCGGTAGCCGTCACGCAGGTTGAGGTCGTCGCCGCCGAACACTTCCAGGGTGTTGTTCGGGTCGCGCACCAGCAGGCTGCCGAGCATGCAGCCGATGTTGGCCTCGCTGGCCTGGCCGGTGCGGGCGATGCGGTCGACCAGCACGGCGGCCTGGAAAACACCGCCCAGGGCAATCAATTGCTCCTGCAGGTTGCTCATGCGCGCGGGCTCCACGGCTCGGCGGTTTCGATCACGCCGCCGCCCAGGCACACCTCGCCGTCATAGAACACCACCGACTGGCCCGGGGTCACGGCGCGCTGCGGTTCGTCGAACACGGCGCGGTAACCGGTAGCGCTCTGTTCCAGGGTGCAGTGCTGGTCGCCCTGGCGGTAGCGCACCTTGGCCGTCAGGCGGCGCGGGGTGCTGAGGTCGACCGGGTTGACCCAGAAAATTTCCGAGGCGAGCAGGGCGCGGGAGAACAGCCATGGGTGTTCGTTGCCCTGGCCAACCACCAGCACGTTGCGGGTGAGGTCTTTGTGCAGCACGTACCACGGCTCGTCGCCGGCGTCCTTCAGGCCGCCGATGCCCAGGCCCTGGCGTTGGCCGATGGTGTGGTACATCAGGCCGTGGTGGCGGCCGATCACTTCACCGTCGGTGGTTTCGATGTTGCCCGGCTGGGCGGGCAGGTACTGCTTGAGGAAGTCGCTGAAACGGCGCTCGCCAATGAAGCAGATGCCGGTGGAGTCTTTCTTCTTGGCGGTGGCCAGGCCGTGCTTTTCGGCGATGGCGCGCACTTCGGGCTTTTCCAGCTCACCGACCGGGAACAGGGTACGGGCAATTTCCTTGCCGCCCACGGCGTGCAGGAAGTAGCTCTGGTCCTTGTTCGGGTCCAGGCCCTTGAGCAGTTCGGTCAGCGTGCCGGTGTCGCGGCGGCGCACATAGTGGCCGGTGGCGATCAGGTCGGCGCCCAGCGACAGGGCGTAGTCGAGGAACGCCTTGAACTTGATTTCACGGTTGCAAAGGATGTCTGGGTTGGGCGTGCGGCCGGCCTTGTACTCTTCAAGGAAGTGCTCGAACACGTTGTCCCAGTATTCGGCGGCGAAGTTGGCGGTGTGCAGCTTGATGCCGATGCGGTCGCACACGGCCTGGGCGTCGGCCAGGTCTTCACGGGCGGTGCAGTATTCGGTGCCGTCGTCTTCTTCCCAGTTCTTCATGAACAGCCCTTCCACCTGGTAGCCCTGTTCCATGAGCAGGAGGGCGGAGACGGAAGAGTCCACGCCGCCGGACATGCCGACGATGACGCGGGTCTTGGCGGGGTCTTTGAGTGCTGGGCTGGTCATGTTTACCGGTGTGTATCAAGGGGGAAAAACGCCGATTCTATCAAAACCGGCGCGGCGCGTCAGTCGCGCAGCAGCTCAAGGCTGTGCAACGGGCCCTGGAGGTAGTCGTCGAGGCAGCGCGGCACCAGCTCGCTGCGCCAGCGGGTGGGGTCGGCCAGCAGTTCGTCACGGGTCAGCCACACGGCGCGCACGATGTCGCTGTCCAGCGCCAGGTCCTGGTGGTGGCGCAGCGGGCGGGCGGCGAAGCAGATGCGCTGGTAGGTCACGCCGTTGCTCGGGGCGGTATACAGGTAGATGCCGACCACGCCGGTGAGCTCGACTTCCCAGGCGGTTTCCTCAAGGGTTTCGCGCAGGGCGGCCTGGCGTAGGGTTTCGTTGGGTTCCAGGTGGCCGGCAGGTTGGTTGAAGACGTGCTGGTTGGCCTTGAACTCTTCGACGAAGAGGAATTTGCCGTCGTGTTCGACGACGGTGGCGACGGTGATGTGGGGTTGCCAGGTCATTGGGGTGTCCTTTTAGGTTGCTGGGGGCCGCTGTGCGGCCCATCGCGACTTGCAGTCGCTCCTACCGGGGTGCGATCGTTTGTAGGAGCGACTGCAAGTCGCGATAGGTCCGCACGGAAAACCCAGAAAGCACAAACCCCGGTGCGTGGCCGGGGTTTGTGTTGTTACGTCAAGCGAACCTTACAGGGCGGCAATGGCGCTGTTGAGGGTCTGGCTTGGGCGCATCACCTTGGCGGTCAGCTCGGCATCCGGGGCGTAGTAGCCACCGATGTCGGCCGGCTTGCCCTGAACGGCGTTGAGCTCGGCGACGATGGTCTCCTCGTTCTCGGTCAGGGTCTTGGCCAGCGGGGCGAAGCGGGCCTGCAGGGCGGCGTCGTCGCTCTGGGCGGCCAGGGCCTGGGCCCAGTACAGGGTCAGGTAGAAGTGGCTGCCACGGTTGTCGATACCGCCAACCTTGCGCGAAGGCGACTTGTTGGTGTCGAGGAACTTGCCGGTGGCCTGGTCCAGGGTGTTGGCCAGCACCTTGGCGCGTGGGTTGTCGTAGGTGTTGCCCAGGTGCTCCAGGGAAGCGGCCAGGGCCAGGAATTCACCCAGCGAGTCCCAACGCAGGAAGTTCTCTTCCACCAGCTGCTGCACGTGCTTGGGTGCCGAACCACCGGCGCCGGTTTCGAACAGGCCACCGCCGCTCATCAGCGGCACGATCGACAGCATCTTGGCGCTGGTGCCCAGTTCCATGATCGGGAACAGGTCGGTCAGGTAGTCGCGCAGCACGTTGCCGGTCACCGAAATGGTGTCCTTGCCTTCGCGGATGCGGGCCAGGGAGAACTTGATGGCGTCGACCGGGGCCAGAACGCGGATGTCCAGGCCGGTGGTGTCGTGATCCTTCAGGTACTTCTGGACCTTCTCGATCATCACGCCGTCGTGGGCGCGGGCTGGGTCCAGCCAGAACACCGCTGGGGTGTTGCTCAGGCGGGCACGGTTGACGGCCAGCTTGACCCAGTCCTGGATCGGCGCGTCCTTGGTTTGGCACATGCGGAAGATGTCACCGGCTTCGACGTTCTGCTCCAGAACGACCTGGCCCTTGCCATCGACCACGCGCACGACGCCGTCGGCCTTGATCTGGAAGGTTTTGTCGTGGGAGCCGTACTCTTCGGCCTTCTGCGCCATCAGGCCAACGTTCGGTACGCTGCCCATGGTGGTTGGGTCGAAGGCGCCGTTGACCTTGCAGTCTTCGATGGTGGCCTGGTAGATGCCGGCGTAGCAGCGGTCCGGGATGATCGCCTTGGCGTCTTGCAGTTCACCGGCGGTGTTCCACATCTTGCCCGAGTCACGGATCATCGCTGGCATCGAGGCGTCGACGATGACGTCGCTCGGCACGTGCAGGTTGGTGATGCCCTTGTCGGAGTTGACCATGGCCAGGGCCGGACGCTCGGCGTACAGGGCCTGGATGTCGGCTTCGATCTCGGCCTGCTTGTCGGCTGGCAGGTCCTTGATGCGGGCGTACAGGTCGCCGATGCCGTTGTTGGCGTTGAAGCCGACTTCAGCCAGGGCTGCGGCGTGCTTGGTCAGCACGTCGTTGTAGAACTCTTCGACGATGACGCCGAACATGATCGGGTCGGAAACCTTCATCATGGTGGCTTTCAGGTGCACCGACAGCAGCACGCCGGAGGCCTTGGCATCGGCGATCTGCTCGGCGATGAAGGCTTTCAGGGCCTTGCGGCTCATGGTGGCGCAGTCGATCACTTCGGCGGCTTTGACGGCGGTTTTTTCCTTCAGCACGGTGGTGCTGCCGTCTTTGCCGACCAGCTCGATGCGCAGGCTGTCGTCAGCCTCGATCAGTGCGGCTTTTTCGCTGCCGTAGAAGTCACCCTGGGTCATGTGGGCAACGTGCGACTGGGAGTCGGCGGCCCAGGCGCCCATTTTGTGCGGGTGCTTGCGGGCGTAGTTCTTGACCGACAGCGGTGCGCGGCGGTCGGAGTTGCCTTCGCGCAGCACGGGGTTCACGGCCGAACCCTTGATGCGGTCGTAGCGTGCGCGGGATTCTTTTTCCTCGGCACTGGCCGGCGCGTCGGCGTA
This sequence comes from Pantoea sp. Tr-811, assembly GCF_011752535.1. Lineage (NCBI taxonomy): Bacteria > Pseudomonadati > Pseudomonadota > Gammaproteobacteria > Enterobacterales > Erwiniaceae > Pantoea > Pantoea sp. Tr-811. Next base: position 31,937 of record NZ_VWXJ01000005.1, on the reverse strand, counting down.
GTCAGGGATGTTGAAGCCCTTGCCTTGCAGTTCCTTGATCGCGGCCTTGAGCTGCGGTACCGAGGCGCTGATGTTAGGCAGCTTGATGATGTTGGCTTCAGGGGTGGTAGCCAGCTGGCCCAGTTCCGCCAGGTGATCGCCTACTTGCTTCTCTGCGCCCAGTTGCTCCGGGAAGGCGGCAAGGATACGGCCAGCCAGGGAGATGTCGCGAGTTTCGACGGCGATGTCAGCCGAAGCGGTAAAGGCTTCGATGATCGGCAGCAGCGAGTAGGTGGCGAGGGCAGGGGCTTCGTCGGTGAAGGTATAGATGATCTTGGAACGGGTGGGCATGCGGGTTAACTCTCTGTGTGCTGAGCGTGCTCGAGTCTCGTGTTGCGCAGGGTAGGCGCATCGCCCTGGCAACGCCATGAGCGGAAAGTCGAGAGGCTGCGAGCTGTGATGGTGGATGCATCAGTCGAGCGTCAATGCTGAGCTGCGGTAACAGTCCAGGCTTTTTCTGGCCAGGCTTTCAGGCCCTTCACGGCCAAGGGCGGTCCGCATTTTCCTGGGATTCGCCCCGATGACCCTTCGGTCGCGGCGCAGTATACCAAACCAATCGGACTAATCAGCAAGGCCAAGTGACATCCTCGCCATTTATAAGACCAAAGACGTAGGGGCAATGTGGTGTAGTGACGCACCCATTGTGTTGCATTCTTCGCGGGCAAGCCCGCTCCCACAGCTTGCAGGTCGGCGGATGTGGTTTAGGCTCATTGCATCGCACGATGTCCAATCACACCCGACAGCGGAGTAGTGCAAGCATGGGATACCAGAAAATCAAGGTTCCGACCGACGGCACCAAGATCACCGTCAATGCAGACCATTCGCTCAACGTTCCTGACAACCCGATCATTCCTTATATCGAAGGCGACGGGATTGGCGTCGATGTCTCGCCGGTGATGATCAAGGTGGTCGATGCTGCCGTGCACAAAGCCTACGGCGGCAAGCGCAAGATCGCCTGGATGGAGGTGTATGCCGGCGAAAAGGCCACCCAGGTGTACGACCAGGACACCTGGCTGCCCCAGGAAACCCTGGATGCAGTGAAAGACTACGTGGTGTCGATCAAGGGGCCGCTGACCACCCCTGTTGGCGGGGGTATCCGTTCGCTCAACGTGGCCTTGCGCCAGCAACTCGACCTGTATGTGTGCCTGCGCCCGGTGCTTTGGTTCCAGGGCGTGCCGAGCCCGGTGAAAAAGCCTGGCGACGTGGACATGGTGATCTTCCGCGAGAACTCCGAGGACATCTACGCCGGCATCGAGTGGAAGGCCGGCTCGCCCGAGGCGAACAAGGTGATCAAGTTCCTCAAGGAGGAAATGGGCGTCACCAAGATCCGCTTCGACCAGGACTGCGGCATCGGCGTCAAGCCGGTTTCCCGTGAAGGCACCAAGCGCCTGGTGCGCAAGGCCCTGCAGTACGTGGTGGACAATGACCGCGAGTCGCTGACCCTGGTACACAAGGGCAACATCATGAAGTTCACCGAAGGGGCGTTCAAGGACTGGGGCTATGAAGTGGCCCGCGACGAGTTCGGCGCCGAGCTGCTCGATGGCGGCCCGTGGATGAAGTTCAAGAACCCCAAGACCGGCCGCGAGGTCATCGTCAAGGATGCCATCGCCGACGCCATGCTCCAGCAGATTCTGCTGCGCCCGGCCGAGTACGACGTGATCGCCACCCTCAACCTCAACGGTGACTACCTGTCCGACGCCCTGGCGGCGGAGGTGGGGGGTATCGGCATCGCGCCGGGGGCCAACCTGTCCGACACCGTGGCCATGTTCGAGGCCACCCACGGCACCGCGCCCAAGTACGCCGGGCAGGACAAGGTCAACCCGGGCTCGGTGATTCTTTCGGCGGAAATGATGCTGCGCCACATGGGCTGGACCGAGGCGGCCGACCTGATCATCAAGGGCACCAATGGCGCGATTGCCGCCAAGACCGTGACCTACGACTTCGAGCGCCTGATGGACGGGGCCACCCTGGTGGGCAGTTCAGGGTTTGGCGATGCGATGATCAAGCATATGTAAGGATAGGCAGGGCAATTTAAAACCGGCCGCTTCCATAAAGAAGCGGCCGGTTTCTTCGTATACCGGCAGAGCAGAACAGGTCAGGCGTTGCTGGTGACGGCCTCCGGCGTGGAATCTGCCTTCACGGCTGCGCTGCCGGAAATGTTCACCGCGTGCTTGCCCTTGGGACCTTGCACGATGTCGAACGTCACGGTCTGGCCGGCCTTGAGGGTCTTGTAGCCTTCCATCTGGATGGCGGAATAATGGGCGAAGAGGTCTTCGCTGTCGCCGTCGGCGTTGACGAATCCGTAGCCTTTGGCGTTGTTGAACCACTTGACTTTACCGCTTGCCATCCCTATGTCCCTCTGCAAAGGACTCCATCACTGGAGTATCATCCACTTCATCCGCATACGAACCTGCGAAAAAACCGGTTGACTGCGCGGATCTTTATCGACCACGGTGGGTTCTTATTGGTTGTAACACCGTTTTGCCGATAGTCAAGGTCACGCGGCGCCTGCGCTGGCGACGGCCTCGGCGGCCAACCCACAACCTTAACCTGTCGCTCATGATGAAATTCTTTCCATGCATGCACCCAGTGAGATTCGACTAACATTCAATCAGGATCGCCCGCAATCGAACGAGGACGACGGCTCAGGTCTTGCCGTTCAGGAAGCCAAGCCGATCCTGCAGGCGCCACCGATGTACAAGGTGGTTTTGTTCAACGATGACTACACGCCGATGGATTTCGTCGTCGAAGTGCTCGAAACGTTCTTCAGTTTGAACCGCGAGCTGGCGACCAAGATCATGCTGACCGTCCATACCGAGGGGCGGGCAGTGTGCGGATTGTTTACCCGTGACATCGCCGAGACAAAGGCCATGCAGGTCAACCAATACGCCAGGGAAAGCCAGCATCCGCTACTCTGTGAAATCGAGAAGGACGGTTAATCGCCGACCACTTGGGTATGAGGTGAAGCTATGTTAAACCGCGAGCTCGAAGTCACCCTCAATCTTGCCTTCAAGGAGGCCCGTTCGAAACGTCATGAGTTCATGACCGTCGAACATCTGCTGCTGGCACTCCTTGACAATGAGGCTGCTGCGACCGTTCTGCGCGCCTGTGGCGCCAATCTCGAAAAGCTCAAGCACGACCTGCAAGAGTTCATCGATTCCACCACTCCCCTGATTCCGGTCAATGATGAGGACCGCGAAACCCAGCCGACCCTGGGCTTCCAGCGTGTGCTGCAGCGTGCCGTGTTCCACGTGCAGAGTTCCGGCAAGCGTGAAGTCACCGGTGCCAATGTGCTGGTGGCGATCTTCAGCGAACAGGAAAGCCAGGCCGTGTTCCTGCTCAAGCAGCAGAGCGTGGCCCGCATCGATGTGGTCAACTACATCGCCCACGGCATCTCCAAGGTGCCTGGCCATGGTTCGCACAGTGAAAGCGACCAGGAAATGCAAGACGAAGAGGGCGGCGAAACGTCCTCTTCGAGCAACCCGCTGGACGCCTATGCCAGCAACCTGAACGAGCTGGCCCGTGCCGGCCGTATCGACCCACTGGTGGGTCGCGAGCAGGAAGTGGAGCGCGTTGCGCAGATTCTGGCGCGCCGGCGCAAGAACAACCCGCTGCTGGTCGGCGAAGCCGGTGTTGGCAAAACTGCAATCGCCGAAGGCCTGGCCAAGCGCATCGTCGACGGCCAGGTGCCCGACCTGCTGGCGCAAAGCGTGGTCTACTCCCTGGACCTTGGCGCGCTGCTGGCCGGTACCAAGTACCGTGGCGATTTCGAGAAGCGCTTCAAGGCGCTGCTTGGCGAGCTGCGCAAGCGCCCGCAGGCGATCCTGTTCATCGACGAGATCCACACCATCATCGGTGCCGGTGCGGCGTCGGGCGGGGTGATGGATGCCTCCAACCTGCTCAAGCCGCTGTTGTCGTCGGGTGAGATCCGTTGCATTGGCTCCACCACCTTCCAGGAGTTCCGCGGCATCTTCGAGAAAGACCGTGCCCTGGCGCGGCGCTTCCAGAAGGTTGATGTCAGCGAGCCGTCGGTGGAAGACACCGTTGGCATTCTGCGTGGGCTGAAAGGGCGTTTCGAAAGCCACCACAACATCGAGTACAGCGACGAAGCCCTGCGCGCCGCCGCCGAGCTTGCCTCGCGCTACATCAACGACCGCCACATGCCCGACAAGGCCATCGACGTGATCGACGAGGCGGGCGCCTACCAGCGCCTGCAGCCGGAATCCAACCGGGTCAAGCGCATCGAAGTGCCGCAGGTCGAGGACATCGTTGCCAAGATCGCGCGGATTCCGCCGAAGCACGTCACCAGTTCCGACAAGGAGCTGCTGCGTAACCTGGAGCGTGACCTGAAGCTGACCGTGTTCGGCCAGGACCAGGCCATCGACTCGCTGGCCACCGCCATCAAGTTGTCCCGGGCTGGGCTCAAGTCGCCAGACAAACCCGTCGGTTCGTTCCTGTTCGCAGGCCCCACCGGTGTGGGTAAAACCGAAGCGGCGCGGCAGCTGGCCAAGGCCCTGGGCGTTGAGCTGGTGCGCTTCGACATGTCCGAGTACATGGAGCGTCACACCGTGTCACGGCTGATCGGTGCACCACCCGGCTACGTTGGCTTCGACCAGGGCGGGCTGTTGACCGAGGCGATCACCAAGCAACCGCACTGCGTGCTGCTGCTCGATGAAATCGAGAAGGCCCACCCAGAAGTCTTCAACCTGCTGCTGCAGGTGATGGACCACGGCACCCTGACCGACAACAACGGGCGCAAGGCAGACTTCCGTAACGTGATCCTGATCATGACCACCAACGCCGGCGCCGAAACCGCCGCGCGGGCCTCGATCGGCTTCACCCATCAGGACCATGCGTCCGATGCCATGGAAGTGATCCGCAAGAGCTTCACGCCGGAGTTCCGCAACCGCCTGGATACCATCATCCAGTTCGGCCGCCTGAGCACCGAGACGATCAAGAGCATCGTCGACAAGTTCCTCATCGAACTGCAGGCGCAGCTGGAAGACAAGCGCGTGCTGCTGGAAGTCAGCGATGCCGCCCGCGGCTGGCTGGCGGTTTCCGGCTACGACGTGCAGATGGGCGCACGGCCGATGGCGCGGCTTATCCAGGACAAGATCAAGCGGCCGCTGGCCGAGGAGATCCTGTTTGGCGAGCTGGCCGAGCATGGCGGCGTGGTGCACGTCGACCTGCGCGATGGCGAACTGGTGTTCGACTTCGAGACCACGGCTGAGGTGGCGTGACAGCGGGGCCGCTTTGCGGCCCTTCGCGAGCGTTGCTCGCTCCTACAGGGATCGAATTCCCATGTAGGAGCGAGCGCAGCTCGCGATCAGCCGTGACGCGGTTTCAACAGGCACAAAAAAGCCCGGCACATGGCCGGGCTTTTTCATGGCTTGAGCTTAGCGCGCACGGTAAGTGATGCGGCCCTTGCTCAGGTCGTACGGCGTCAGTTCGACGCGGACCTTGTCGCCAGTGAGAATACGGATGTAGTTCTTGCGCATCTTTCCGGAGATGTGCGCGGTTACGACGTGCCCGTTTTCCAACTCCACGCGGAACATGGTGTTGGGCAGGGTGTCGACGACAGTACCTTCCATTTCGAAGCTGTCTTCTTTCGACATGCAGTAGAGCCCTCGGATCCAGTGTTGGCCCGACGCATATCCGCACCGGGCAAAAAAGTGGCGTGGATTATGCCCGAAAACTGTGTGTCAAGCCAATGCTTTCAGTTGAGGGTGACCCAGCGCTGGTTTATCAGCAATTCTATGGGCCGGTACTGCGTCTTGTAGTTCATTTTCTTGCAGTTCTTGATCCAGTACCCCAGGTAAACCGCCTCCAGGTCCTGGCGCAGCGCCTCGGTGATCTGCCAGAGAATGGCGAAACGGCCCAGGCTGCGGCGTTCTTCGTCAGGCTCGTAGAAGGTGTAGACCGCCGACAGGCCGTTGGGCAGCAGGTCGCACACCGCCACCGCCAGCAGGCGGCCTTCCAGGCGGAACTCGTAGAACCAGCAAAAGGGCAGGTCGCGCACCAGGAAGGTGGAAAACTGATCGCGGCTGGGCGGGTACATGTCGCCGTCGGCGTGGCGGGTTTCGATGTAGCGCCGGTACAGGTCGAAATACTCTTCCCTGAACGCCGGGCGGGCGGCGGTTACGCTGAGGTCGGCGTTGCGCTTCAAGATGCGTCGCTGCTGGCGGTTGGGAATGAAGCGTGCAGCCGGGATACGCGCCGGCACGCAGGCGTTGCAGTTCTGGCAGTGCGGGCGGTACAGGTGGTCGCCGCTGCGGCGAAAGCCCATTTCCGACAAGTCGGCGTACACGTGCACGTCCATCGGCTGGCTGGGGTCGAGAAACAGCGTGGTCGCCTGTTCGTCCGGCAGGTAGCTGCAGGAGTGGGGTTGAGTGGCATAGAACTTCAACCGCGCCAACTCTGTCATGATCAACCCCTCGGTGAGACTTTGCTTTAAGTGTAAGCCAGCTGGCAAAACTCGCCTAGCAAACCCAGGTGGCGCTATTGGGCTGGTCGAGGTGCTTGGCCAGGTAGTCGGCAAATGCGGCTCGGCTGATGGCACGGGCCCCCAGGCTGTGCAGGTGGTTGGTCGGCATCTGGCAGTCGATCAGCACGAAGCCTGCGTTGCGCAAGTGCTGGACCAGGGTGGCGAAGCCGACCTTGGAGGCATTATCGGCGCGGCTGAACATCGATTCGCCGAAGAACAGCTGGCCCATGGCCAGGCCGTACAGGCCGCCCACCAGCTCACCGTCCTGGCGCACTTCCACCGAGTGGGCGATGCCGCGCCGGTGCAGCTCGCAGTAGGCGTTGCGCATGGTGTCGGTGATCCAGGTGCCGCCTTCAGGGTCGCGTGGCGCGGCGCAGGCGGCGATCACGGCCGGGAAGTCGGTGTCGAAACTGACCTGGTAGCGCCCCTGGCGCATCAGCTTGGCCAACGAGCGCGACACGTGCAGCTCATCCGGCAGCAGCACCGTGCGCGGGTCTGGCGACCACCAGAGAATCGGCTGGCCGTCCGAGTACCAGGGGAAGCAGCCGTGGCGATAGGCTTGCACCAGGCGCTCGGGGCTCAGGTCGCCGCCGGCGGCGAGCAGGCCGTTGGGGTCGTGCAGGGCCTTTTCCAGGGGCGGGAAGGTCAGTGAGTCGCGGGTTAGCCAAGTGAGCATGGTCTATCGTGCGGTGGGGGATGGGAGAGGGCAGCATGGCTTGCGTGCACGGCAGGGTCAATGGTTGTGGATCCTTCGCGGGCAAGCCCGCGCCCACAGAGGTCGGTACGGACAACCAAATAGGCGATTTCCTACACATTCATGAAACCTTAGGCACCATCCGCTACATTTGCTGTCACACCTGTGCAAAAACACAGCATAAGCCTTTGTCACAAAAGAAAATGCATGCTCAAATTGCACCTATATGAAAGTCGCCCCCCAGCCAGGCTCCATACGGCGCGCCGTCATGGCGGCTGGCGGGCAGTAATGTTAAAAGTAGTGGTTCATTGGCCAAGCACCGGCCGATCACTACTGGACGCGCAGCACGCGCAGGAATAGACGCGTTTTGAAGAAATCCACCGCAACTCCAGCTCCCTTGCCCGTGCCCCTGTGGCGGCAGCAGCTGCACTACCGCCTCAAGGAAGGTGCGTTGATCGCTGTCGGCGCCCTGTGCCTGTACCTGTGGATGGCACTGCTGACCTACGACAACTCCGACCCAGGCTTCAGCCACACCAGCAACGTCGACCAGGTGCAGAATGCCGCCGGGCGTGCCGGTGCGTACTTCGCCGACATCCTGTTCATGGTGCTGGGCTATTTCGCCTACATCTTCCCGTTGCTGCTGGCGATCAAGACCTGGCAGATCTTCCGTGAGCGCCACCAGCCCTGGCAGTGGAGCGGCTGGCTGTTCTCCTGGCGGCTGATTGGCCTGGTGTTCCTGGTGCTGTCGGGCGCTGCGTTGGCGCATATCCATTTCCACCCGCCCGCGAGCCTGCCGTTTTCCGCCGGTGGCGCCCTGGGCGAGAGCCTGGGCGACCTGGCGCGCAACCTGCTGAACGTGCAGGGCAGCACGCTGATGTTCATCGCTCTGTTCCTGTTCGGCCTGACCGTGTTCACCGACCTGTCGTGGTTCAAGGTGATGGACCTGACCGGCAAGATCACCCTCGACCTGTTCGACCTGGTGCAAGGCGCGGCCAGCCGCTGGTGGGAAGCGCGCAACGAGCGCAAGCGCCTGGAAGCCCAGTTGCGCGAAGTCGACGAGCCGGCTTTCGACCTCAAGGCCCGTGCCGATAAGCGTGAAGCGGCTAAGCCGCAGCCACGCGAACGCGCAGAGCCCGTGGTCGAGCGCAGCGAGCCGCCCGTGCGTGCGGTGGCGCCGCGCGAGCCAGCGATTGCCCGTGAGCCGATTGCCCGTGAGCCAGTGGTGGCCCGCGAAACCGCGGTGGCCCGCGAACCTGCCGCAGCACCGGTGATCATCCCGCCAACCCCGGCCAAGGCGCCGGAGCCGAGCAAGCGGGTGATGAAGGAAAAACAGGCGCCGCTGTTCGTCGACAGCGCCGTCGAAGGCACCTTGCCGTCGATTTCCATTCTCGACCCCGCCGAGCAGAAGAAGATCGAGTACTCGCCCGAGTCGCTGGCCGGTGTCGGCCAACTGCTGGAAATCAAACTCAAGGAATTCGGCGTGGAAGTGTCGGTGGACTCCATCCACCCAGGCCCGGTGATTACCCGTTACGAAATCCAGCCGGCCGCGGGTGTGAAGGTCAGCCGTATCGCCAACCTGGCCAAGGACCTGGCGCGTTCGCTGGCCGTGACCAGCGTGCGGGTGGTGGAAGTGATTCCCGGCAAGACCACCGTGGGTATCGAGATTCCCAACGAAAACCGGCAGATGGTGCGCTTCTCCGAAGTGCTCGCCACGCCGCAGTACGACGAGCAGAAATCGCCGGTCACCCTGGCCCTGGGCCACGACATCGGCGGCAAGCCGGTAATCACTGACCTTGCCAAGATGCCGCACCTGCTGGTGGCCGGTACTACCGGTTCCGGTAAGTCGGTGGGTGTGAACGCGATGATCCTGTCGATCCTGTTCAAGTCCAGCCCGGAAGATGCGCGGCTGATCATGATCGACCCGAAAATGCTCGAACTGTCGATCTACGAGGGCATTCCGCACCTGCTGTGCCCAGTGGTCACCGACATGAAGGACGCCGCCAACGCGCTGCGCTGGAGCGTGGCCGAGATGGAGCGGCGCTACAAGCTGATGGCCGCCATGGGCGTGCGCAACCTGGCCGGTTTCAACCGCAAGATCAAGGACGCCCAGGAAGCCGGCGAAATCATCCACGACCCGCTGTACCGCCGCGAAAGCATGGATGACGAGCCACCGGCGCTGAAAACCCTGCCCACCATCGTGGTGGTGGTCGACGAATTCGCCGACATGATGATGATCGTCGGCAAGAAGGTCGAAGAGCTGATCGCCCGTATCGCCCAGAAGGCGCGGGCGGCCGGTATCCACCTGATCCTCGCCACCCAGCGCCCGTCGGTGGACGTGATCACCGGCCTGATCAAGGCCAACATCCCGACCCGCATGGCGTTCCAGGTGTCGAGCAAGATCGATTCGCGGACCATCATCGACCAGGGCGGCGCCGAGCAGCTGCTGGGCCACGGTGACATGCTCTACATGCCGCCGGGCACCAGCCTGCCGATTCGCGTGCACGGTGCGTTCGTTTCCGACGATGAAGTGCACCGCACGGTCGAGGCCTGGAAGCTGCGCGGCGCGCCGGACTACAACGACGACATCCTCAACGGCGTCGAGGAGGCCGGCAGCGGCTTCGATGGCGGCGGTGGTGGCGGTGGCGATGGCGAAGATTCCGAGAGCGACGCACTGTATGATGAAGCCGTGCAGTTCGTGCTGGAAAGCCGCCGCGCGTCCATCTCGGCCGTGCAGCGCAAGCTGAAGATCGGCTACAACCGCGCCGCGCGCATGATCGAGGCCATGGAGATGGCCGGCGTGGTCACCCCGATGAACAGCAACGGCTCGCGGGAAGTAATTGCCCCAGGCGGCCCGCGCGACTGATGAACACCTTGCCGGGCGCCAACGGTGGCGCCCGGCCTATTCAATGCTCGATGAGGATTCCCATGCGCGCGATTCGCATGCTGTTGGTTTCTGCCCTGACCTTGGGCTCGGTTACGGCTTATGCCGGTGAGCAAGACGTACAACGCCTGACCCAGCTGCTGGAAAAGTCGCAGACCCTGGAGGCCAACTTTTCCCAGCTGACCCTGGACGCCGGCGGCACCAGCCTGCAGGAAACCTCCGGCAAGATGACGGTGAAGCGCCCGGGCCTGTTCTACTGGCACACCAATGCGCCGCAGGAGCAGGTGGTGGTGTCCGACGGCAAGAACGTCACCCTGTGGGACCCGGACCTGGAACAGGCGACCATCAAGAAGCTCGACCAGCGCCTGAACCAGACCCCGGCGCTGTTGTTGTCCGGTGATGTGTCGAAAATCAGCCAGAGCTTCGACATCACCTCCAAGGAGCAGGGCGAAGTGATGGACTTCACCCTCAAGCCCAAGACCAAGGACACCTTGTTCGATTCCCTGCGCGTCTCGTTCCGCAAGGGCCTGATCAACGACATGCAGCTGGTCGACAGCGTCGGCCAGCGCACCAACATCCTGTTCAATGGCGTCAAGGCCAACCAGGCGGTGCCGGACAGCCAGTTCAAGTTCGACATCCCCAAAGGCGCGGACGTCATCAAGGAGTAAGCAGAGCTCGCCATGGACCTGTTTCGAAGCGAACCCGTCGCCCAGCCCCTGGCTGCACGCCTGCGCCCGTCGAACCTGGACGAGTACGTAGGCCAGGAGCACCTGCTGGCGCGCGGCAAACCGCTGCGCGAGGCGCTGGAGCAGGGCGCGCTGCACTCGATGATTTTCTGGGGGCCGCCGGGGGTGGGTAAAACCACCCTGGCGCGGCTGCTGGCGCAGTTCTGCGACGCCCATTTCGAAACGGTGTCGGCGGTGCTGGCCGGGGTCAAGGAGATCCGCCAGGCGGTGGAAGTGGCCAAGCAGCAGGCCGGCCAGTATGGCCGGCGTACCATCCTGTTCGTTGACGAAGTGCACCGCTTCAACAAGTCCCAGCAGGACGCCTTCCTGCCCTACGTGGAAGATGGCACGCTGCTGTTCATCGGCGCCACCACCGAGAACCCGTCCTTCGAGCTGAACAACGCGCTGCTGTCGCGGGCCCGGGTGTACGTGCTCAAGAGCCTGGACGAGCCAGCGCTGCGCAAGCTGGTGAACCGTGCGCTGAGCGAAGAGCGTGGCCTTGGCAAGCGTAACCTGCAGGTGGGTGACGAGGCCTTCAAGATGCTGATGGCCGCCGCCGATGGCGATGGCCGGCGCATGCTCAATTTCCTTGAAAATGCCGCGGACCTGGCCGAAGACGGCAGCGAAATCGACGTGCAGATGCTGCAAAGCCTGCTTGGCGACAGCCGCCGCCGGTTCGACAAGGGCGGCGAGGCGTTCTACGACCAGATTTCCGCCCTGCACAAGTCGGTGCGCGGTTCCAACCCCGATGCTGCCCTGTACTGGTTCGCGCGCATGCTCGATGGCGGCTGCGACCCACTGTACATCGCCCGCCGCGTGGTGCGCATGGCCAGCGAGGACATCGGCAACGCCGACCCCCGCGCCTTGAGCCTGTGCCTGGCGGCCTGGGACGTGCAGGAGCGCCTGGGCAGCCCCGAGGGCGAGCTGGCGGTGGCCCAGGCCATCACCTACATCGCCTGCGCGCCGAAGAGCAACGCCGTGTACATGGGCTTCAAGAACGCCCTGCGCGAGGCGGGCGAGCATGGCTCGCTGGAAGTACCGCTGCACCTGCGCAACGCCCCGACCAAGCTGATGAAGCAGCTGGGCTACGGTGACGAGTACCGCTATGCCCACGACGAGCCCGATGCCTACGCCGCCGGTGAAGACTACTTCCCCGACGCACTGGAGCCACGGCCATACTACCAGCCCGTGCCCCGCGGCCTGGAGCTGAAGATCGGCGAGAAGCTGCGCCACCTGGCCGAACTTGACCGCAACAGCCCGCGGCAGCGGAGAAAGCCGTGATGGCCGCTGCCTTGGGCTATACCAGTATCAGCGCAGTGGCCGGGCTGTCGGCCCGCCACTGACCCCATTCTGAACCAACACCTACCTATAACGAGAGAACGATATGCTCGATTCCAAACTGTTACGCGGCCAACTTCAGGAAGTGGCAGATCGCCTGGCCTCCCGTGGCTTCAGCCTGGATGTCGCGCGCATCGAATCGCTGGAAGAGCGCCGCAAGGCCGTGCAAACCCGCACCGAGCAACTGCAGGCCGAGCGTAACGCCCGTTCCAAATCGATCGGCCAGGCCAAGGCCAAGGGCGAAGACATCGCCCCGCTGATGGCTGATGTGGAGCGCATGGCCAATGAACTGGCCGCCGGTAAAACCGAGCTGGACGCCATTCAGGCGGAGCTTGACGGCATCCTGCTGACCATCCCCAACCTGCCGGACGCCAGCGTGCCGGTGGGCGCCAGTGAAGACGACAACGTCGAAGTGCGCCGCTGGGGTACGCCAACGGCCTTCGACTTCGAGATCAAGGACCACGTCGCCCTGGGCGAAGTGAGCGGTGGCCTGGACTTCGAGGCGGCAGCCAAGCTGTCTGGCGCCCGTTTTGCCGTGCTGCGCGGCCCGATTGCCCGCCTGCACCGCGCCCTGGCGCAGTTCATGATCAACCTGCACACCGGCGAGCACGGCTACGAGGAGCACTACACCCCGTACCTGGTGCAGGCCCCGGCCCTGCAGGGCACCGGCCAGCTGCCGAAGTTCGAGGAAGACCTGTTCAAGATCACCCGCGAAGGCGAGGCTGACTTCTACCTGATTCCAACCGCCGAAGTGTCGCTGACCAACCTGGTGGCCGGTGAAATCCTCGATGCCAAGCAGCTGCCGCTCAAGCTGGTCGCCCACACCCCGTGCTTCCGCAGCGAAGCCGGTGCGTCGGGCCGCGATACCCGCGGCATGATCCGCCAGCACCAGTTCGACAAGGTCGAGATGGTGCAGGTAGTGGAGCCGTCCAAGTCGATGGAAGCCCTGGAAGGCTTGACTGCCAACGCCGAGCGCGTGCTGCAGCTGCTGGAGCTGCCCTACCGCGTGCTGGCCCTGTGCACCGGCGACATGGGCTTTGGCGCCGTGAAAACCTACGACCTGGAAGTGTGGGTGCCGAGCCAGGACAAGTACCGCGAGATCAGCTCCTGCTCCAACTGCGGTGACTTCCAGGCGCGCCGCATGCAGGCCCGCTGGCGCAACCCGGAAACCGGCAAGCCGGAACTGGTGCACACCCTCAACGGTTCGGGCCTGGCCGTTGGCCGTACCCTGGTGGCGGTGCTGGAGAACTACCAGCAGGCCGACGGTTCGATTCGCGTGCCGGACGTGCTGAAGCCGTACATGGGCGGCGTCGAGGTTATCCGCTAAATGGATTACCTGCCGCTGTTCCACAAGCTGCAGGGCGGCCGTGTGCTGGTCGTCGGCGGCGGTGAGATCGCCCTGCGCAAGGCGCGCCTGCTGGCCGATGCCGGCGCTGCGCTGCGCGTGGTGGCGCCGGACGTCGACGGCCAGCTGGCCGCGTTGGCCCGGGAAGGTGGCGGTGAGGTGCTGGTGCGTGGCTATCAGGCCACTGATCTTGCCGGTTGCCGGCTGGTGATCGCGGCCACCGACGACCCTGGGCTCAATGCCCAGGTGTCGGCCGATGCGCAGGCGCAGAGCCTGCCGGTCAACGTGGTGGATGCACCGGCCTTGTGCACGGTGATCTTCCCGGCGATCGTCGACCGCTCACCGCTGGTGATTGCGGTGTCCAGTGGCGGCGATGCCCCGGTGCTGGCGCGGTTGATCCGCGCCAAGCTGGAGGCCTGGATTCCCTCGGCCTACGGCGAACTGGCGGGGCTTGCGGCGCGTTTTCGGCACAAGGTGAAATCCCTGTACCCGGACGTCAACCAGCGCCGCGGCTTCTGGGAAACCGTATTCCAGGGGCCGATTGCCGAGCGCCAGCTGGCTGGCCAGGGTGGCGAGGCCGAGCGCCTGTTGCAGGCGATGGTCGACGGCGCGCCGGTGCAGCAGGGCGGCGAGGTGTACCTGGTGGGGGCGGGGCCGGGCGATCCGGATTTGCTGACCTTCCGCGCCTTGCGCCTGATGCAGCAAGCCGACGTGGTGCTGTACGACCGTTTGGTGGCACCTGCGATCATCGAGATGTGCCGGCGCGATGCCGAGCGTATCTACGTGGGCAAGCGCCGCGCCGACCATGCCGTACCCCAGGAGCAGATCAACCGGCTGCTGGTCGACCTGGCCCAGCAGGGCAAGCGGGTGCTGCGCCTCAAGGGCGGAGATCCGTTCATCTTCGGCCGTGGTGGCGAGGAGATCGAGGAACTGGCCGAGCATGGCATCCCGTTCCAGGTGGTGCCGGGCATTACCGCGGCCAGTGGCTGTTCCGCCTACGGCGGCATTCCGCTGACTCACCGGGATTACGCCCAGTCGGTGCGCTTCGTCACCGGGCACCTCAAGGATGGCACCAGCAACCTGCCCTGGCATGACCTGGTGGCGCCGGCCCAGACCCTGGTGTTCTACATGGGGCTGGTGGGCTTGCCGACCATCTGTGCCGAACTGATTCGCCATGGGCGGGCGGCCAGTACTCCGGCGGCCCTAGTGCAGCAGGGGACCACGCGCAATCAGCGGGTGTTTACCGGCACCTTGGCGGATTTGCCAGCGCTGGTGGCCCAGCATGAGGTGCATGCGCCGACTCTGGTGATTGTTGGGGAAGTGGTGCAGTTGCGCGACAAGCTGGCCTGGTTCGAAGGTTCGCAAAACGGCTGAAACCGTTGGGGCCGCTTTGCGGCCCTATCGCGACCTGCGGTCGCTCCTACCGGGCATGCATATCCCCTGTAGGAGCGACCGCAGGTCGCGATAGGGCTGCAAAGCAGCCCCAACGATCTCACCCCTGATATATCCCTTTCCCGACCAACCGCGCCCGATCATGCGGCACGGTAAGGTCCTGCAACGGCCCCTTTGGCACGATCCCGTTCGGGTTGATGGTCTTGTGGCTCATGTAGTAATGCTTCTGGATATGCTCCATGTCCACAGTCCCCGCCACCCCCGGCCACTGGTACAGCTCACGCAGCCAGTTCGACAGGTTGTGGTAGTCGCTCAGGCGCCGCAGGTTGCACTTGAAGTGCCCGTGGTACACCGCATCGAAGCGCACCAGCGTGGTGAACAGACGCACATCGGCTTCGGTCAGGTATTCGCCGGCCAGGTAGCGGTTGCGGCCTAGCAAGTCCTCCAGATGATCCAGCTCGTTGAACACCTCGTCGAACGCCGCCTCGTAGGCGTCCTGGGTGGTGGCGAAGCCTGCGCGGTACACGCCGTTGTTCACCGCCGGGTAAATGCGTTCGTTCAACGCCTCGATGGCGGGGCGCAGTGGCTCGGGGTACAGGTCCAGGCTATTGCCGGTAAGTTCATTGAACGCACTGTTGAAGATGCGGATGATTTCCGACGATTCGTTGTTGACGATGCGCTGCTCTTTTTTGTCCCACAGCACAGGCACGGTCACGCGGCCGGTGTAGTGCGGGTCGTCCTGGGTGTAGCGCTGGTGCAGGTACTGCAGGGCGTCGAGGTGGTCGCCGCTGGAGCCTTGCTCGGTGTCGAAGGTCCAGCCATGGTCCTGCATCAGCCAGCTGACCACGGAAACATCGATCAATGGCTCCAGGCCCTTGAGGGCACGCACGATCAGGGTGCGGTGGGCCCAGGGGCAGGCCAGCGAGACGTACAGGTGATAGCGGCCAGCTTCAGGGGCGGGCAGGGCATTGCGGCGTTGGGCGTTTTCGCGTTTGAACGTGCCGTCCTTGCCGTTTTCATACCACTGGTCATGCCAGCGGCCGTCGATCAAAAGGCCCATGCTGAGCTCCTCGGAAACAAAAGTGTTTGTCGTTGGAGCCCAGTCTAGGGAAAAACGTTCGAATAACTAGCGCAAAGACTGCGGTGGTTTTATCTGTTAATTCGATTGATTGCGCTTGGCCCAGTAGTCACGTGCCTTGGCGAACGCCTGGTCGCGGTCGTCGCCCAGGCCACGCAGGGCCAGCGCCAGGGTGGCGACCACGGCCATTTCGCCATAGCTGTCCTCGGCTTCGCCGCGCCACACGGCCAGCAAATGCTCCGGTTGCAGGCTGGGCGGCTTCACATGGCGGCGCTCGCTCAGCGCTGGCCATTCCTCGTCCCAGGCTTGACCAGCGGTGGTGCCATACAGGTGGCTGATGACATCCGGGTTGACCTCGATTTCGCCGCCATCGCCCTTGATCACGATGACGTGATCGCCCAACAGCTGGCTGGCTTCGCGGTGCACGGCCTGGTAACCGGGGTGGAAGATGCTCTGCAGGCCACAGCGTGCGCCCAGCGGGTTGAGCACCCGGGCCAGGGAGTGGATGGGCGAGCGCAGGCCGAGGGTGTTGCGCAGGTCGATCATCCGTTGCAACTGCGGCGCCCAGTCGTGCAGTGGGGCAAAGGCCAGGTGCTGTTGCTCCAGGGCCTGGCTGACCGATGCCCAGTCGCGGCACAGCGGGATATCCAGCAAGGCCAGCAACTGCTCGGTGTACAACCGCCCGGCAGTGTGGGCGCCGCCACCGTGCATGAGAATACGCACGCCGTTGGCGGCCAGGCACTTGGCGCTGAGCAGGTACCAGGGCAGGTGGCGCTTCTTGCCGGCATAGGTTGGCCAGTCGATGTCCACGGCAATGGGTGGCGCCTGCAGGTGGCTGCGCAGGGCTTCGGTGAAGCCGGCAAGCTCTTCGGCGCTTTCTTCCTTGTGCCGCAGCAGCATCAGGAAGGCGCCGAGCTGGGTGTCTTCGACCTTGCCTTCGAGCAGCAGGGTCATGGCGGCGCGGGCCTCTTCGCGGGTCAGGCCGCGGGCACCGCGCTTGCCTTTGCCAAGAATGCGCACGAATTCGGCGAATGGGTGTTCGGCCGGGGTTTCCAGGGTCAGTGGGCGGGCGTCGGTCATATGCAATTGGTCGGCTTGGGCAGGCCCGCCAGCTTGGCGGCGAGTTTGGCGGGGGTGCCGTTGAACAGGCGGTTGAGGTGCGGGCTGTTGCCCTTTTCCGTGCCCAGCTTGAGCGCGGTGTATTTGATCAGCGGGCGGGTGGCCGGCGACAGCTGGTACTCGGCGTAGAACTGGCGCAGCAGTTCGAGGATTTCCCAGTGCTCGGCGGTCAGGGCGATGCTTTCGCGCTCGGCCAGGGCTTGGGCAACCGGGTGCGACCAGTCTTGCAGGTCGAGCAGGAAGCCGTCCTTGTCCAGGGCGATGGCGCGATCGCCTACGGTAAGCGTACTCATAACCAGCTGTTGACCTTGTCGTAGTGCAGTGACAGTGCGACGAAGGCCGGGTAGTCCACGGCCTTGGCCAGCTCGCTGGCGATGGCGCGGGCTTGCAGGTCTTCATCGAGGGCGAACAGGCGTTGGGCCAGGCCTGCCGCTTCGAGCTGGCGCTGGCTGTCGCTGCCCTGGCGCAGGGCGTAGACCGCGTCGCCGCACAACAGCACGCCGTCGTCGGCGGCGAGCAGGCGCAGGCAGCTGGCCAGGCGTTCGTCAGCGAACGGGGAGTGGGATAACACGTGCAGGGTTGCCATCAGAGCGTCACCACTTGGTCGAAACGGGCAATCAGGGCCTTGAGCGCGGCGGCGTCCAGCACCTCCACTTGCAGGGCCAGGGCGTCGGTGGGCAGCCCCCGGCGTGCCAGGCTGTGCCCGCAGGCGAACAGCTCGTCGACGCCGAACATCGGCAAGGCTTGCAGGTTGGCGGCAAGGTTCTTTTGCTGCACCGCAGCCGGTTGCTGGTCGGGTGCGAGCTGGAGTACGCCGTCATCGAGAAACAGCATGGCCAGGGGCAGGTCGAAGGCGCCGCCCGCCAGGGCGATATCCAGCGCCTCGCGGGCGGACGGGCCGCTCCACGGCGCCTGGCGGCTGATGATCAACATGGACTTGGCCATTTCAGTCGCCTCCGAAGCAGACCAGGCGGTCGGCAGTTTGTGCGGCTTCATGCAGCTGGCCCAGGCCAGACAACTCCCAGGGCTTGGGCAGGTTTACCGCCGGGCGCTGGTAGCGGCTGGCCTCGGCCTCGTCGAGCACGCCACGGCGCAATGCGGCGGCGATGCACACCACGGCATCGAGCTGGTGGGTGTCGATGAAGGCACGCCACTGGGCGGCGATGTCCTGTTCATCCTGGGGCGTGACCACGTTGGCCGAGGCGCTGTGCACCCCGTCCTGGTAGAAGAACAGCCGGGCAATCTCATGCCCGCCGGCCAGCGCCGCCTCGGCAAAGCGCAGGGCGCGGCGCGAGGAGGGGGCATGTGCCGGGGAAAATACCGCAATGGCGAATTTCATGGGCAACTCGTGCAAGGGAATGCCGCCATGATAAAGCAAAAAAGCCCGCCCCCGCTGTAGCAAGCTCGCCACGATCCCTGCGGGCTGCGCTGCCGCGCAGGCACCGCACCGTAATCCCCTGTAGGAGCGGGCTTGCCCCGCGAACACCGGCGCAGCCGGTGCCACGCACCGCCTTGCTTGCTTGGCCGGTCAAGCCTGTTCCTTGCTCTCCGGCAAGAACCAGTTCAGCACCAGCGCACAAATACCACCGGTAGCCACCCCCGATTCCAGCACGTTGCGAATCGCCGCCGGCATATGCGCCAGGAACTCTGGCACCTGCGCCACACCCAGCCCCAAGGCCAGCGACACGGCAATGATCAGCAACGCACGGCGGTCTAACCGCGTGCTGGCCAGGATATTGATACCCGAAGCCGCCACGGCACCGAACATCACCATGGCCGCGCCGCCCAGTACCGGCTCAGGCACCGCCTGGATCACGCCTGCCACCGTCGGGAACAACCCCAGCAGCACCAGCATCACGGCAATCCAGATACCGATATGGCGGCTGGCAATGCCGGTCAGCTGAATCACGCCATTGTTCTGGGCGAAGATCGAGCTTGGGAAGGTGTTGAACAGCCCGGCCAGCAGCGAGTTGGCGCCGTTGACCAGCACACCGCCCTTGATGCGCTGCATCCACACCGGCCCTTCGACAGGCTGGCGCGACACTTTGCTGGTGGCGGTGACGTCACCAATGGCTTCCAGCGAGGTCACCAGGTAGATCACCAGCATTGGAATGAACAGCGCCCAGGAGAAACCCAGGCCAAAATGCAATGGCGTCGGCACCTGGAACAGCGCGGCCTGGTGCATGCCAGTGAAATCCAGGCGGCCCAGGTAGGCGGCCAGGGCATAGCCGACCGCCAGGGCGATGACGATGGCGCAGCTGCGCATCCACACCACCGGAACCCGGTTGAGCACCACGATCACCGCAAGTACGGCGCCGGACAGCATCAGGTTCTCGCCATTGGCGAAGGTGCCGTTGGCCATGGCGCCAAAGCCGCCACCCATGCTGATGAGGCCGACCTTGATCAGGGTCAGGCCGATCATCAGCACGACAATACCGGTCACCAGTGGGGTGATCAGGCGTTTGACGAACGGCAGGATCCGCGAAACGCCCATTTCCACGAAGGAACCTGCAATCACCACGCCGAAGATCGCCGCCATCACGCTTTCAACTGGCGTGCCTTGCTTGACCATCAGCGCGCCGCCAGCTATCAGCGGGCCGACGAAGTTGAAGCTGGTGCCCTGAACGATCAGCAACCCGGCGCCGAAGGGCCCGAAGCGTTTGCACTGCACGAAGGTGGCGATACCGGAAATCACCAGCGACATGGAGACGATCAGGTTGGTATCACGAGCCGAAACACCCAGGGCCTGGCAGATCAGCAAGCCAGGGGTGACGATCGGCACGATGATGGCCAGCAGGTGCTGCAGCGCTGCCAACAGGCCGATCACCAGCCGTGGCTTGTCTTCAAGGCCAAGTACCAGTTCGTTGGCAGGCGCCGCCGCGCCTGGGCTGTTTTCGTGTGAGCTCATCTAGGAAGCTGCCCCGGAAGAAAAAAGGAGCGCATTCTACGGGCAGAAGTGGGATTGGGGTAGGGGAATGCACGATACCGGCAAGATCGGCGATCAATTGCCTTGCTTTTTGACTTTTTAGTCAGCTTCAGGGTGTTTGACGAGGGAGCAGGGGCGAGGCTGACTGGGGCTTGGCTTGGGTTATGAGGTGGGGCGGAAATCGAGCGCCGCCCGTGCGGCGCATCGCGAGCTGCGCTCGCTCCTACGTTGTGACCGCCTTGTTTGTACGACGCAATTACGAGACAGGCCCCAAGGCGGTCGCGCGCAATTCACTGGCCCGAAACAAACGTAGGAGCGAGCACAGCTCGCGATGCGCCGCGCAGGCGGCGCTCGATCTCACAGGCGCCGCCCCCTCAAGGCAAGCACCTCACAACTCCCCGCATGTTCTTCAACACGCAAAGAAAAGCCCGCCGAAGCGGGCTTTTCCAAACACTCAATCAATTCAAATCAGTCGTCACGGCCCATGATGCCAAACAGCTGCAGCAGGCTGACAAACAGGTTGTAGATCGACACATACAGGCTGATGGTCGCCATGATGTAGTTCCGCTCACCGCCATGAATGATGGCGCTGGTCTGGAACAGGATGCACACCGACGAGAACAGCACGAAGCCTGCGCTGATCGCCAACTGCAGCCCGCTGATCTGGAAGAAGAAGCTCGCCACCACGGCGCCCAGCAGCACGAAGAAGCCGGCGGTGATGAAGCCGCTCAGGAAGCTCATGTCCTTGCGGGTGATCAACACGTAGGCCGACAGGCCGCCAAACACCAGGGCAGTCATGGCGAACGCCGAGCTGACAACCTCAGCACCGCCTGCCATACCCAGGTAACGGTTCAGGATCGGGCCGAGAAAAAAGCCCATGAAGCCGGTGAGGGCAAAGGTGGACACCAGGCCCCAGGCCGAATCACGTAGTTTGTTGGTGAGGAAGAACAGGCCATAGAAACCGATCAGCACCACGAACACGTTCGGGTAGCCGACGCGCATCTGCTGGGCCACGAAGGCCATCACGCCGCTGAAGGCGAGGGTGAGTGCCAGCAGGCTGTAGGTGTTGCGCAGGACCTTGCTAACCTCCTGCTGCTCGGCCTGTAGGCCGTGGTTTACGGCATAATCCTGTTCGCGCATGGCGACACTCCTGTGGTTTTGGACGTTCAGATGCTAGGAGTCTACCAGAGCACTCGCAACCCGCGACACAGAGAGTTTGACAGCGTGTTTCATTACGGTATTATGGCCGCCGCAAAACAAGCTGGAAGCGTGGCCGAGTGGTTTAAGGCAACGGTCTTGAAAACCGTCGATGGGCAACTATCCTAGAGTTCGAATCTCTACGCTTCCGCCATACAAATGCCTGATTTCATTGATGTTTGCCTTAGGCGACCCCTCAAAAGGGAACGTTTTGGGAACATTGGGAGATCGAAGGCAAGCGAAAAGTCCGTCAGCAGGCTGTCTGAAGTCCTGCAATCTGCACGGCCTTTCAAGAGAATGCTCCGTATCGAAAGATACGGAGCATTTTTCGTTCTAGGTTCTGTATGAAAACCTTTGAAACCTCACCGGAGCCGCTGGAAGCCTGATTTTTCGTAGAGTTCTCGCTTTTTTAGGCGAAGGATTCTGCCATGCCCAAGCGATACGAACTTTCCGACACAGAATGGGAAATAGTCGCGGACCTCTTCACCGAACATCGACGTACGGGACGCCCAAGAGTCGACGATCGCTTGATGCTCAACGGCGTGTTGTGGGTGCTGTGCTCCGGTGCAACCTGGCGGGACATGCCTGAACGATTCGGGCCTTGGTCGACGGTCTATCAACGATTTCGAGACTGGCGAAACCAAGGAACCTTCAACAAGATGCTCAAGCGGTTACACCTCAAACTCAATGCACAGGGCCAGATTGACTTGACCACCTGGTGCATCGACTCAACCGCTGTGAGGGCCACCCGTGCCTCTGCCGGAGCAGGCAAAAAAGGGGGCTGAAGAACCAACGGACCACGCACCTGGACGAAGCCGGGGCGGGTTGGCGACGAAAGTTCACTTGGTCAGTGACGCCCATGGCATCCCACTCCACTCCACTTCACGCTCTCAGGTGGTAACGCCAGCGACATCTCCCATGCTCAGCGCCTGCTGGACGGTGTCCACATTCCCTCGAATCGAGGTCGGCCACGCAAGCGCTGCCGCTGGCTCCTGGCCGACAAAGGCTATGACGCAGAATCCTTGCGGCAATACTGCGACCGCTATCGGATGCAGCCGGTGATTCCGCTGCGTGGAATGAAGCGCAAGCCGAAGCTGGGTTTATCGCGCCTTTTTGACAAGCCCAAGTATCGGCTGCCTCGCAAGGGCATCTGCACATGGTTCGCTACCTGGTTGATGGGGAATGCCTCAGCAACCGGTGAATCAGCCGCTATCCAGGTAGGGGTCAGCCGTCACTGAACCTTCGAATGTCGAGACGAGCATCTTGGGAAATGCTGCGTGAGTGAGAATGATTCTAGATGTATGATGCATTGCATTCTCATAGGAGCCCTGCAATGCCTGCCTCTGAAGCCGTTCGGCATCATGATGTAGAAGGCCTATACAGCGATCACCACGGTTGGCTCCACGGCTGGCTTCGCAAGCGAATGGGCAGTGCGTGCGATGCTGCCGACCTGACTCAAGATACCTTCTTAAGCATCATCACCTCCGACATCTGCAGGGACATCAGGGAGCCGCGACCTTTCCTGGTTACAATCGCGCGTCGGTTGATGGCTCGAAGCTTTCGGCGAAAATTGTTGGAAACCAGCTATTTGGAAGCGTTAGCGAGCTTGCCTGAGGCGTCGACACCCTCTCCGGAAGTGCAACTTCTTGCGCTCGAGGCTTTGCAACAACTGGACGTGGCGCTGGATGGCCTTCCCGTGATCGTGAGGGAATCGTTCTTGTTAGCTCACCTCCAAGGCATGAGTTACGCGCAGATCGCCAATCAGCTCAACGTTTCTCAGAGCTCGGTCAAGCAATACCTTTCCAAGGCCAACAGGCACTGCTTGTTCGCTATCGCGCTCTAGGTGGCGGCTTCAGATCATGACCAGACAAATCGCCAATGGGCCCGTTGCGATGGCAGCGGGTCGGCCTATCGATTCAAGTGTTGCCGACGCTGCCGCCGACTGGCTGACGTTAGTCATGTCTGATGAGGTAGCGGAAGACACCTGGGAGCAGTTGCGTGAGTGGCGCAAGGCAAACCCGGATCACGAAAGGGCCTGGGCTCATATTGAAGCCGTTACGGGTCGACTGAGCACTAAAGGTGGAAAGGCCGCATACCGTGCACTGTCGCCCTACGCCGACCTGGGCGCCATCGAGCGTCGCAAGCTATTGAGCATCCTATTTTACGCTGGGGCTTTCGGTCTGACCGCCTCGCTCGCTACACGAACCCAGAGCTGGCAACGTGTCATGGCCGACTATCACACATCGACGGGAGAGCAACGCCAGGTTGCATTGAGCGATGGGACGCAAATCCTCCTCAACACTTCCAGTGCCATTGATGTGAAGTTCGATGGCCAGCTTCGGCTTGTGCGACTTCTGTCGGGGGAGATCAGGGTCATCACCGGGCACGGAAACCCTGTATCCAGTGACCGGTTGCCACCCTTCGTAGTGGAGACGCCAGAGGGCCGAATCAGAGCATTGGGGACTCGTTTCAGCGTTAGTCAGCGCGAGGGCGAGACGGTTGTTGCCGTGGAACAGAGCGCCGTTGAGATTACGCCGGGTGAAAGGCCTGATATCCGGTACCGGCTCAATGAGCTGCAACGAACTGCATTCACTCGCAACCGCGTGGGTCAGGGCTCAGCGCTTATGGACTCAGAGTTGGCCTGGACTCACGGGCAACTCATCGCAGATGAGCAATCACTGGGGGATTTCCTTGCCGACCTGAGTCGCTATCGCCCAGGCCTCATACGCTGCGACCCCTTGGTGGCAGGGCTTCGGTTCTCTGGCGTGTTCCCCTTGAATGATACCGACGCGATCTTGAACACACTGCCAACAGTGATTCCGGTAGCTGTGCGAATGCGCACGCGGTACTGGGTTGTGGTTGAGGCAGCAGGCCAGGGCAGGCCGCCAATCCAGAAGGCTTGAACACTCGGAAGCAAAAAATTTCAAATTCCTCTGCCCGATTTGTTTTCTCAAGGCACCTCTATCCCAGAGACCTTTCATCAAGCGACTCATGGGGAAGTCATGCGGGTAAAACAAAATCAGCAGCCATCTTTGTATGCGGGCCAAACGAACCCTGGGGTAAAGCGCCTCGGGCTTGAGCTTTTCCAGCGTCGACCCATCGCGGCCGCCATTATTTATGTCGCCTTGGCGGGGACGCTGGGTTCCACGCCCAATCAGGCGATGGCGGCAGAAACGCCAGGTGCAGAACATTCGCCATTTCAGCAAGCCAACTACCAGATTGAACCTGGGCCGCTTGCCCCAGCGCTTCGTAGCTTGGCCAGCACTGCCAATGTGCTGCTGACGTTTACGGCAGACCAGACTGACGGGAAGCAAACGAGCGGTGTAAAAGGACGCATGGATTTCACGTCTGCGATGGCGGCATTGTTGTCGGGCACAGGCCTTCATGCCGTACAGCTCGATACCGGTGCGTTCATCCTTGAATCTGTCGCTGGCGACAGCCAGGTAGTGCTTGCACCTGTTGACGTCAAGGCGAGGTTGGCAACCAGTACAGAGGCGCCTGCAGCGTATGCAGGCGGTCAAGTCGCCTCAGGCAGCCGCGTAGGTGTGCTGGGTAACAAGGACTTGATGGATACCCCCTTCAGTACGGTCAGCTATACCCAGCGCAAGATTCAAGACGAGCAAGCCCGCAGCGTGGCTGATGTACTGTTTGCCAGTGATCCCTCTGTGCGCGCATCGATCGGGGCGAGTAACCGCTACGATGCCTTCACCATTCGCGGGTTGAGAGTCGCGAACAGTGACGTAGCGCTCAACGGCCTGTTTGGCCTGGTTCCGAATTGGCGTATCGGCGTCGACTCTGTCGAGCGTATCGAGCTGCTCAAGGGGCCAGGGGCCTTTCTGTATGGCATGGCTCCCGCGGGCGGGGTCGGGGGCAACATCAATCTGGTCACCAAACGCGCCGATGAGGATCTCACGCGTCTGACAACGACCTATTCGTCTTCGAACATATGGGGGCAGCGGTTCGACATCGGGCGAAGAGTCGGTGACGAGAAACAGTTCGGGGTAAGGCTCAACGGCTCGCAAAATGAGGGGGCTCCCCCTTATGACGGAACGTCGGTACGAAGCAAGGACTTCTCGCTCGGCCTGGATTATCGCGCTGACCGCTTTCGGGTCTCGGGTGACTTCATCTATCAAAAGGATCACACCACGGCCCAGGAACGTGGCTATAGCCTCACCCCGGGTATCGCTGTTCCTTCTGCCCCCAATCCGCGTACCAACTTGAGCCAGTCCTATGATTTTGCTGACTCCGAGAGCACCACAGGGCTTCTGAGCGGTGAGTTCGATGTGAACGATCAGATCACGCTGTTTGCCTCCGTCGGCGCCAACAGGTTCAACTTCGAAAAGCGTGAAGCGAGTGGTGGCACCATTCTCAACGCTGCCGGTGATATCAACGTTGGCACCAATGCGCTTCAGAATGGCCAGTACGAGACCGTGACCGGTGAAGCGGGTGCGCGCTTTCGTTTCGACACGGGTGTGTTGAGCCATGAGGCAACGGTCAGCGCGAACGCGCTTGATCAGGATTACGACCTTGGCCAGATCACGTTCGCAAGCTACCGAAGCAATATCTATGCGCCGGTTACGACGACCACACCGGTGACCTCTTCGTACGGGAAGTCCAGGGCGTCCGAGCTGTCCATGCACAGCACCGCATTGGCTGACACCATAGGCTGGCATGATGATCGGGTTCAGCTCACCCTGGGTGTCCGACAGCAGTACGTCAACTCGAAGAGCTACTCAGGCACTACGGGCCTCAAGACCCGCGGCTACAGTGACACGGCAACCACGCCGACGGTCGGGCTGGTCATCCGCCCGACTGACGAACTTTCGCTGTATGCCAATTATATCGAGGGCCTGACGCCTGGGCCGACACCGCCAACTGCAGCGGTCAACTCCGGTGATGTCTTTGCACCGTTCAAGTCCAAGCAGTACGAGGCGGGCGCCAAACTTGACCTTGGATCCCTTGGCTTCGGGCTGAGCGTCTTCCAGATCGATGTACCCAACGGCATCACCGATCCTGCTACCCACGTCTTCAAGCTTGATGGCTTGCAGAGAAACAGAGGTGTAGAGCTCACGACCTTCGGCGAGATCACGCCTCGGGTTCGGTTGTTGGGCGGGGTGACATTCTTTGATGCACGCCAAGACAAGACCTCTGGTGGCAGCAACAACGGAAAATTTGCTGTCGGTGTACCGAGGGCGCAGTCGACGTTGGGGGCGGAATGGGATGTTCCTTCCATCGAAGGGCTCACACTCACTTCCAGAGCGATCTATACCGGCGAGACGTACCTGGACTCAGCCAACCAGCAAACAGCACCCTCCTGGGTGCGATACGACCTCGGTGCGCGGTATGCGTTCGCCGTTAATCATGTCCCGTTGACGCTGCGAGGCACTGTCCAGAATGTATTCGATCGACGCTACTGGGAAGCCAACCCATCGGGGTATGTCGGCGCTGGTGCGCCGCTGACGACCTGGATCTCCCTGTCCGCAGATTTTTGATCGAGCTTAGATACTCACGAGATGGAGCAGCGCCTAGCAGTGCATGGAGTCGCTGAATAGGCACTTGCTGGAACTTGGCAGCATGACCTAGGAGATTTGGGGTCTTCGAAACAGGCATGCTGCCTGGTCTCCGTCGAATCCTCAGTTGCACGAGGTGTGAGCATCAATCGATGCCCGCAGGGCAGAGTTGATCAACTTGGCTAGAGAGGTCGTCTGGTACCTGTCAGAAAATTTAGAATGCGGCGAAAAGGGGGCGAGGCACGAAGTTGTAATGTGGCCGGGCTGGAATCAAATTCTCTCGAATCAGCCAAAAAATAGGTGCCCCAAGTGAAAAAAGTAATTGAAGGTTTGGTAATGGCTTCCCTCATGACCGCCGCCCTGTCGGCTTTCGCCGAGGGGGGTGGTGACACCGTCGTAGCTCACATGGACGCATCGAGACAGCGCGCGATGGAGCATATGCGTCAAGTAGTCAAAGAACGTGCCGCTGCGAGCATTCGCTCAGAACAACAGCCGCAACAGGCTGCTGACTCCGCTCAAGGTAATGGTTGATGTTAACAGAGGGTTGATGGGAAAGAGCTAGCAGCTGGGCCCGTTACGATACCAGGCTTTGTGCGCGCCCTTGGAGCGGAGCTTCGCTGGGCGACCGAGTCGTAATCGTCGGTTAGTGGTTGGTTTTTCACGTTTTATTCAACTCCACTCCTCTATCCTCGAATGGATGGGCTTGAGGATAGGTACGATGCTAAAACCACGGCGTGAGGCATTGATGAGTGCAAGGGGAAAGTGGATAAAATGGTTTGAACGTGATCAGGGTTCATTTGCATAACAGTTGAGGTTTGAATGTGATCGTTCGCTTCATCTGTTTGTAAATGCCTGGAGGGTTTTACATGCGCGCGCGGTTCAATTGCGTTAGTGCTAATGCACATATTCATAGTTTGTTTCGCTGTTATGGGCTCAAGGCCAGTTTACTTCGGATCAAAGTAATCGAGATGCTTTTTGAGACGGTGAGCTGTAAAAATACTTTATCTGCTGGTGAGGTTTCTGAGCCGCTCAAGGCCCCTGGAATCTCACTCCTGAGTATTCGCGAAATGTTTAAGCGGTTGCAAGATGTCGGTATGGTGACTGTCCATGAGGATAAAAATTATAGCCTCAGTCAAGAAGCCATACGCACGCTTCAAGAACTAAATGCAGAGGGTCAGCCTGGCACTGACGGCAGTTGAGCGCCTGGCTTGTGGTATTCTGCTCAGGTAATTTGCTTCGCCGGAACCTCAGACAAAATTATGCCCAAGCCCTTTACCACCCTGGATGACGTCGCCAAAGCGGCGGGGATGTCGCGGGCGCAGGTTTCGCGTGCGTTGCGGGGCGATCCCGGGGTAAGGCCGGAAACCCGCCAGCGGATCGATACGATCGCGGCGCAATTGAACTATCGGCCCAATCTTGCGGCGCGTAGCCTGGTGTCGTCGCGCTCCTCGATCGTTGGGCTGATCATCGGCGACCCCAACAACCCTTTCCACATCCAACTGGCCCAGGCCGTGGACCGGCGTTTGCTCGCCGCCGGTTTCGATGCGATCACTTCGCTGCGCTCGGTCGACGACGGCGCGGCCCTGCAGGAGGTCGAACGGCTGCTGAGCCTGCGTGCGGCGGGGGTCATCCTGCTCGGGCCGGCGCATCATCCGCGGGTGATCGGCGAAATCGCCGACAAGCTGCCCTGCGTGTTCATCGGCAGCAAGCGCGTCACCCATCCTGAGGTCATCTCCATCGCGGTCGACGACGACAGTGGCGTCAGGCTTACCATGCAGCACCTATTTTCCCTGGGCCATACCCGAATCGCCCACTTGGCCGGCGGCAAGGAGCCCTCATCGAAGGAGCGGGCCAATGCCTATTGCAAGGTCATGCGTGAGGCTGGGCTTGAGCCGCTGGTGCTCCACGGCAAGCACAATGCCGCATTCGGCAGGGAAGGGGTGGACAGGCTGTTCGACAGCCGGACGCCACCCACGGCGATCTTCGCTTCCAACGACTTCATCGCGCTCGGGGTGCTGGACCGGCTCAAAGGCATGGGGCTGTCGGTGCCGCACGATGTGTCGGTGGTCGGCTTCGACGATATCCCGGATGCTGCCAACGCGTTGTTCTCATTGACCACCCTGCGCCAGGACACCGACGCCCAGGCCCAGGCGGCGGTTGAAGCGCTGCAGACCATCCTGGGGGGCAGCCCGCGGCGCAAGCGGCGTATTGAGATGGGCGTGACGCTGATCGAGAGGGCGTCTACCGCTGCTCCGGCCAGTCAATAATTATTCTCATTTTATGGGCTGCGTCAGATTGACTCACAATGTAACAATCCATAACATTCTGCGCGGTTGAGCAGCGGCCCTTCGACGGCCGCTTTTTTGTGCGTTTCTTATGAGAGCGCTCTCATTTTGTTGGTTGTATTGTGCATTTTCATACAACTGGCGCCGACAAATGAGAGCGCTCTCATACTGGCTGTACCTATGTCTTCAGGGCAGGGGAATGTGTGGGCGCCCGGCGGCGAGCATTGCCGGGCGTGAATCTGAATCCACGGCCGAGGCCGTGAATCGTGCAGGAAGGGATATGAAAGTGAAGGGCGCCATACCGATCGTGATCGGTGCCATATTGGTTTTGCTGGGGGCCGGCCTGGCCGTGGGAGGGATCAAGCTGATCACGCTGGGTGGCAGCGGGTACTACCTGCTGGCCGGGGCGATGATGGCGGCTAGCGGCATCAGTCTGGTGCGACGCAAGGTTGCCGCAACCTGGATCGCCTTGCTATTGCTGGTGATCACCGCGCTGTGGGCGTTCTGGGAGGTCGGCGTCGACTTCTGGCAACTGGTGCCACGCCTGATGACTTTCATTGTCATCGCTTTGGTACTGACCCTGCTGGTGCCGCTGCTGGACGGCAACCGCAGGTTCCTTGGCGTCGCCCCACGTGCCGGCATCAGCCTGGCGCTGGTTGCCAGCCTGGTCGGCTTTGCCGTTGGCATGTTCAAGCCGCATCCAACCGTGGTCGCCGAAAAAGGCAGCAAGGCGCCGGTGCTGGTGGCGGACGCCGGTGAAGCGGATGGCAATGACTGGACCGCCTATGGCCGCGGTACGCACGGTGAGCGCTTTGCCCAGTTCGACCAGATCAACAAGTCCAACGTCAAGGACCTGCAGGTCGCCTGGACCTTCCGTACCGGTGACATGGCCATCAACGGCGCCGAATACCAGGGTACCCCGCTGAAGGTCGATGACACGGTGTACCTGTGTACGCCGCTGAACAAGGTGTTCGCCCTGGACCCTGTCAGCGGTGCCGAGAAGTGGAAGTACGATCCGCAGATCAAGGAAACGCCGTCCAACAAGAGCTGGAAACGCTGCCGCGGTGTTGGTTACTACGATGCCGACAAGGCACCGCAGAATGCTTCCTCGCCGGCAGACCAGGTGGCAGAGGTTGCCGCTGCGCAGCCAGCCGAGTGCCGTCGCCGCATCATCACCACCACTGTGGATGCCCGCCTTATCGCGCTGGATGCCGCTACCGGCAAGCCATGCGAAGGCTTCGGCGAGCATGGCCAGGTCGACCTGCTCAAAGGCATCGGCCCGAACACCGACGGCTCCTACTACCTGACCTCGGCGCCACTGGTGGCCGGCAACGTGGTGATCGTCGGCGGCAAGATCAACGACAACCTCAAGACCGGCGAACCCTCCGGTGTGACCCGCGGCTTCGACGTACGCACCGGCAAACAGCTGTGGGCCTGGGACGCGCTGAACCCCAAACGCGGTGCGCCGCTGCCGGAAGGGCAGAACTACCCAAGCGACTCGCCGAACTTCTGGGGCACTGCCTCGTACGATCCGCAACTGGGCCTGGCCTACATCCCGACCGGTAACCAGACCCCGGACTTCTGGAACGGTGACCGTAACCCTGGCTCCGATGAGTACAACGACTCGATCGTCGCCATCGACGTCAACACCGGCGTCGACAAGTGGCATTTCCGCACTGCCAACAACGACATGTTCGACTACGACGTGTCCGCCCAACCCATCCTCTATGACCTGCCCAACAAGGAAGGCGGCAAGACCCCGGTGGTGATTGCCCTGACCAAGCGTGGCCAGATCTTCGTACTGGATCGTCGCACCGGCACCCCGGTTTTCCCGGTTGAGCAACGCAAGGTCGCCACCGATGGCATGCCGGGCATGCGCATCTCGCCGACCCAACCGTACTCGCAGCTGTCGGTCGGTACCGAGCGCTTCAAGGAATCGGACATGTGGGGCGGCACGGTCTTCGACCAGTTGATGTGCCGGATCGACTTCAAGGCCATGCGCTGGGAAGGTGAATTCACCCCGCTGGTCGAAGGCCAGGCGACCCTGATCTACCCGGGTTACTACGGTGGTTTCAACTGGGGTGGCGGCGCGCTGGACGCATCGACCGGTACGCTGATCGTCAACGACATTCGCATGGCGCAGTGGGGCCGTTTCATCAAGCGTGAGGATGCCAAGCGCACTGGCCTCAAGCCAAGCACCGAGGGTGAATACTCCGAGCAGTTGGGCACTCCGTGGGGTGTAGAGCGTTCGATGTTCGTCTCGCCGCTGGGCGTGCCCTGCTTCAAGCCGCCGTTCGGCACCATGACCGCCATCGACCTGAACAACGGCAAGACCAAGTGGCAGGTGCCCATGGGTTCGATCGAGGACGCCCCGGTGCATGGCATCGTACCTGGCGTGCACATCCCACTGGGCATGCCGACCATGGGTGGGCCACTGGTCACCAAGGGCGGTCTGACCTTCTTCCACGGTACGCTGGACTATTACATCCGCGCCCTGGACAACGATACCGGCGAAGAAGTATGGCGCGCCCGCCTGCCGGTCGGTGGCCAAGGTGCGCCAATGTCCTATGTAGGGCGCGATGGCAAGCAATACATCGTCGTCACCGTGGGTGGGGCAACCCGAACGGGTACCAACGATAATCGCGGCGACTACGTGATTGCCTATGCCTTGCCGGACGCCAGCCACTAAACCCTTGAGCCCGGCTGCAGGCTTGCCTGCAGCCAACGCTGAAGGCGCGGGTAGGCAATTTACGCCAAGGCCGCGGGCGGTACTTGGGCCAGTTGCGACCGGCAGGTATCGACCCAGGCTGTGTGAAAACGCCAGTGATTGTCTAACCTTCTGATCGTCGAGATCGTGGCGGGGACGATCATGAAACGGTTCATTGAGGGTGAGGCTCGGACGCAAGTCACGTTGCTGCCGGAGT